>JAJVIL010000038.1 GCA_022072045.1 Burkholderiaceae bacterium
GCAGCGCGCCGCGCCGCGCGGCCTGCGCGAAGCGTTCGAGCGCGTGCTGCAGCGCCTTGTGCAGATCGGCGGCGTGTTCCTCGAGGCACGGCATGTCGCGCGCACCGAGCGCCGCCTGCAGACCCTCGAGGTGGTGCTCGACGCGCAGCAAGGCGGCTTCGAGTTCGGCGTTGCCTGCCACCGCGGTGGCAGCGCCATCGCGGGGCCGCGCGGTGGGGTTCGACATTCGCTCGTGTCGTGAGTTGGAAATGCGCGGCACTAATGCCGGCCGCGATCGAGCAGTTCGCGCGCGTTGGCCAGCAACTTGTCGGCAATCGCTTGCGGGTCGATGCGGAACTGGCCGTCGCGGATCGCACGGGTCAGTTGCTCGACCTTGTGCGCGTCGAACGAGCCATCGGCCAGGCCGCCGGCGATCGCGCTGGCGGTCGCCGACAACTCGACCTTGGCGCTCGGCTCCGGGCTTGCCGGGGTGGCTGGCTCGGCGGCAGGCTTGCGCTGGGCACCGGCCGGCGCCGGCGGGATCTTGTTCTCGAGCGGACCGATCTTCATCATGAACTCCGGGCAGTGCCGCGACGCACCGCTGTGATGAGTGGGCTATCGGCAGCGAGGCAGCCGACTTTAGCCCCCGCTGCGTGATCGGCGCCGCCGACCCGTGTTCCAGGGGGGGTCGGACAGGCCCGCGGGCGCCGGGTCACAAGACCACCTCGACGCGGCGCAGCGCCGTGGCACGACCGCTGACGACCCGGCCACCGTCGAGCCGCACCTTGGCGCTGTGGCCTTCGATGCCGGGGCTCAGGGCCTGGCCCGAGGTGGTGACCGCGAACCCCGCGCCGACAGCGACCACGCGCACGGTATCGCCGGCGGCAAACCACTGGCGCGCCTTCAGATCGGCCTCGCGCACCGCCTGCCCGGGGCGCAGCGCGCGCGCCAGCGTGCGGCCGACGGCCGCCTCGGGGTTGCGGATCAACGGGCCGGACTCGGCTGCGAGATCGACCTCCTCGAGCTGCAGGTGCCCGGCCTGCAGCACGGTACCCGCTGGCAACGCCTGCGTCGCTGCCCAGCCGCTGGCAAATACCTTGACGGTGACTGGAACGAAGACGTTCCAGCGTGCGCCCTGGTCGCAGCGCAGCCCCACGTGGGTGCGGCCCCACAAGCGAGCCCCGTTGGGCAGGTGCGGCGTGATGCGCGCGCACGGCGCCAGTTCGAGCCGCGGGTCGAGCTGGCCGAGTTCGACCTCGACGCGCGCGCCGGCCGGTCGCGGTGCGTCGCTGATCAGCGCGCGCACGCCGGCCGTCCACGAGGCGGCACCCGTGGCGGTGAAGCAGGCCAGCCACAGTACGGCGGCGAGCAGCGACCGCGTGCGCCCGCGCAGCGATCGGCCATGCGCGCTCGGGAGGGGATCAGACCTTTTCACGGCATGCATCGTCGCCTCGCAGCCGGCGCGCCGGTGGATCGATATGACCCGCGTTGCGCCGTCTTTTCGCGCTTAGGTCGGCGCGCGGGTTACCCACAATGGACTCGACGCCGTCTCGCGGGCGTGACATCGATCACAAGCGCGAAACGGCGATGGCGCGACGCGGAGGCCCGCGGGCGCACGAAAGGACCGATCGATGCAACGCCTGACCGATGCGCTCGATTTCCAGGCCAAGGCACTGGAGCTGCGTGCCGAGCGCCAGCGCCTGATCGCCAGCAACATCGCCAACGCCGACACCCCGGGCTACCTGGCGCGCGACATCGACTTCGCGCGCGCGCTGCGCGAGGCCACCGGTGCGGCGCAGGCGGTCGCGCCGGCGGCCACGCAAGCCGGTCACGTGGTGCTGGCCGGCGGCGCGCGCGCCGCGGCGCAACTGCTGTACACGCGACCCGCGCAGGACAACCTGGACCGCAACAGCGTCGACATGGATCGCGAGCGCGCCGCGTTCGCCGACAACACGGTCAAGTACGAGGCAACGCTGCGCTTCATCAACGCGCAGGCACGCACCCTGCTCGACGCGATGAAGGGCCCGAATCAGGCCTGAACGACGGGAGCTGAACGATGAGCTTGTTCCAGATCTTCGACGTCGCCGGCAGCGCCACCAGCGCGCAGAGCCAGCGGCTGAATGTGGTGGCGTCCAACCTGGCCAACGCCGACACCGTGGCCGGCCCCGACGGCAAGGCCTACAAGGCACGCCAGGTGGTGTTCCAGACGCAACTGATGGGCGAGGTCACCGGCACCGCCGGGGTCGACGCCGCGGCGGGCGTGCGCGTCAGCACGATCGCCGAAGACGCCACGCCGGGCCGCCGCGTGCACGACCCCGGCCACCCGGCCGCCGACGCGCAGGGCTACGTCACCTACAGCAACGTCAATGCGGTCGAGGAGATGGTCAACATGATCTCGGCGTCGCGCTCGTACCAGAACAACGTCGAAGTGATGAACACCGCCAAGACGCTGCTGCTGAAGACGCTGCAGCTCGGCCAGTGAGCGAGCGCATGACCACCACCGCCATCGTCGGCGCGGGCGGCAGCGGCGCGGCAGCGGCGCTCGGCGGCACCAGCGGCGCCAACACCGAAGACCGCTTCCTCAAGCTGCTGGTCGCGCAGATGCGCAACCAGGATCCGCTCAACCCGATGGACAACGCGCAGGTCACCAGCCAGATGGCGCAGATCCAGACGGTCAGCGGCATCGTCAAGCTCAACACCACGGTGCAAGGCCTCAACGCGCAGTTCGCCCAGCTGCAGGCGCTGAGCGGTGCCGCGCTGGTGGGCCGCGATGTGCTGATCGAGGGCAATCGCCTGGTCGCCGAGGGCGGCAGCGGCCACGGCGGCTTCGAGCTGGCGTCGCCGGCCGACCGCGTGCGGCTCGAGGTGCTCGACGCCAGCGGCCGGGTGATCGATGCGAGCGAGCTCGGCGCGATGGCCAGCGGCCGCCACAGTTTCGACTGGTCGCCGCCGCCCGGCGTCGACGCCGCGAACGCCGCGCGCTTTCGCATCGCCGCCACGATCGGTGCCACGGCGGTTGGCGCCACCACTTTCGCGCGCGACCGCGTCGATGCGGTGAGCGTCGGGCCGACCGGCCTGACGCTCGAGCTGGCCCACTTCGGCCCGCTGGCGTACGACCAGGTCAAGGCGTTCGACTGATCCCCCACTCTCCCGCGAGCTTCCGAAAGGAGCATCCATGAGCTTCCAGCAAGGCCTGTCGGGCCTCAACGCCACCGCCAAGAGCCTCGAGGTGATCGGCAACAACATCGCCAACGCGTCGACCTACGGCGCGAAGGCGTCGCGCGCCGAGTTCGCCGACGTCTACGCGGCCGCGCTCAACGGCGCCGGCACCAACACGATCGGCATCGGGGTCAACCTGTCGGCGGTGTCGCAGCAGTTCACGCAGGGCAACATCCTGACCACCGAGAACCCGATGGACCTGGCGATCAACGGCGCCGGCTTCTTCCAGGTGACCGACGGCAACAGCCCGGTCGTCTACTCGCGCAACGGCCAGTTCAAGATCGACCGCGACGGCTACATCGTCAACAACGAGCGCAAGCGGCTGCTCGGCTACCCGGCCAGCGGCACCGGCATCATCCAGCCGGGCGCGGCGACGGCGCTGCAGTTGCCGACGCAGGGCATCAACCCGCAGGTGACGACGCAGATCGACATCGAGTTCAACCTCGATTCGCGGCTGGCGGTCACGGCGCCGACGAGCGGCCCGGCGATCAACTACGCCGACCCGACCACGTACAACAACGCCACCTCGATGACGGTCTACGACGACCGCGGCACCGATGTCGCGCTGACCTACTACTTCCAGAAGTCGGGTGCCGACACCTGGAACGTATTCATGACCGCCAACGGCACCACGGTGGGCGGCACCACCGCCGCGCCGCTGCCGGTGACCACGATCACGTACCCGCCCAACGGTGCGGCGCCGACGTCGCCCGTCGGCGCGGTGGCCGTCAACATTCCGGCATCGACCAACGCCGCGGGCGCCGCGACGCTGGCGATCCCCGGCGTGCAGCTCGACCTGACCAGCTCTACCCACTACGGCACCGGCTTCGGCGTCACCAACATGACGCAGGACGGCTTCGCGCCGGGGCAGCTCAGCAGCATCAGCATCGAGAGCAACGGCATCGTGATGGCGCGCTACTCCAACGGCCAGTCGCGGCCGGCCGGGCAGATCGAGGTGGCCACCTTCCGCAACCCGCAGGGCCTGCAGCCGCTGGGCGGCAACGTCTGGGGCCGCACCTTCTCGTCGGGTGACCCGGTGCTCGGCACGCCGGGCAACGGCAACCTCGGCGTGCTGCAGGCCGGCGCGCTCGAGGAGAGCAACGTCGACCTCACCGGCGAGCTGGTGAACATGATCACCGCGCAGCGCATCTACCAAGCAAACGCGCAGACGATCAAGACGGTCGACCAGATCATGCAGACGCTGGTCAACATGCGATGACGGCTCACCGCGCTCGAGCATCGGACGCTGATCCGGCCGCCGGATCGGAGGCGCCATGGATCGCATGATCTATCTGTCGATGGCGGGTGCCAAGGCGACCCTGCAGCGACAGGACGCGCTCGCGCACAACCTCGCCAACGCATCGACGCCGGGCTTTCGCGCCGAGATGACGGCGTTTCGCGCGGTGCCGGTACGCGGCGACGGCGCGAGCACGCGCGTCTACGCGCTGGAGTCGACGCCCGGATACGACGCGCAGCCCGGCGCGGTGCAGCCCACCGGCCGCAACCTCGACGTCGCGCTCGAAGGCAACGCCTGGCTCGCGGTGCAGGCGCTCGACGGCACCGAGGCCTACACGCGGGCGGGCGCGCTCGACGTCAACGCCGAAGGGCTGCTGGTCAGCAAGACCGGGCTCACCGTGCTCGGCGACGGCGGACCGATCACGATCCCGGCCAACGCGCAGGTGCAGATCGCCCCCGATGGCACGATCACCGCGGCGGTGGGCAATGCGAAGCCGCAGTCGGTGGGCAAGCTCAAGCTGGTGACGCCCGAGCAGCCGCTGCAGCGCGGCGAGGACGGCTTGTTCCGCGCCGCCGCGGGTGACCTCGCCGCCGACCCCGGCGCCCGGCTGCGCGACGGCGCCCTCGAGGGCAGCAACGTCAGCGCGGTCGAGACCATGATCGCGATGATCGCCGCGTCGCGCCAGTTCGAGCAGCAGATGAAGATGGTGCACGCCGCGCAGGAGAAGGAGCAGGCGGCGACCAAGCTGCTGTCGAGCAGCTGACCCCGGTCGATCGCCTGGCCGCGGCACGCGGCGCCCGCCCTTCGCCGGGGTCTGCAATCGCTGCCGCGGTGCGGCGCGGTGGCGGCGAGATGGGCGGCGGAGACGGTCCTTATCGCGCCATCGCATGCCCCGGGCCGGCCGATCATGGCCGCAGTCTTCCGTGTGGAGTTCCTCGCCATGATGCGTTCGCTTTGGATCAGCAAGACCGGCATGGAGGCCCAGCAGACCCAGCTGGACACCATCGCGCACAACCTGGCCAACGTCGGCACCAACGGCTTCAAGCGCGGCCATGCCGTGTTCGAGGATCTGATCTATCAGAACCTGCGCCAGGCCGGTGCCAACAGCTCCGAGCAGACGCAGCTGCCCACCGGGCTGCAGGTGGGCCTCGGGGTGCGGCCGGTGGCGCTGACGCGCAACTTCTCGCAGGGCAATCTGCAGCAGACCGGCAACACGCTGGACCTGGCGATCAAGGGCAACGGCTTCTTCCAGATCCAGATGCCCGATGGCACGCTCGCCTACACGCGCGACGGCGCGCTGCAGGTCAACGCGCAGGGCCAGCTCGTCACCAACAACGGCTTTGTCGTGCAGCCGGGAATCACGATTCCCGCCAACGCGTCCAACGTGACGATCGCCGCCGACGGCACGGTCGGCGTGCTGCTGCCGCAGCAGTCGGCCCCGACCTCGGTGGGGCAGTTGCAGCTGGCCACGTTCGCCAACCCCGCCGGGCTCGAGCCCAAGGGCCAGAACCTGTTCACCGAAACCGCGGCCTCGGGCACACCCAACACCGCCAGCCCGGCGAGCGACGGCTTCGGCTCGTTGGCGCAGGGCTATGTCGAAACGAGCAACGTCAACGTCGTCGAAGAACTGGTGGCGATGATCCAGACGCAGCGCGCCTACGAGATCAACTCGAAGGCGATCCAGACCTCCGACCAGATGCTGCAGCGTCTGGGACAGCTGTGAGAGCACTCCCGAAGCGCGCTCGTTCGT
This sequence comes from Burkholderiaceae bacterium, assembly GCA_022072045.1. Classification (GTDB taxonomy): domain Bacteria; phylum Pseudomonadota; class Gammaproteobacteria; order Burkholderiales; family Burkholderiaceae_C; genus JAEUPI01. The sequence goes on from JAJVIL010000038.1 coordinate 6,186, forward strand.
GCCGCCGCGGCGCTCGCCGGGGCCTCGCGAGCCTGCTCGCGGCGCTGTCGTGTCTGCTGCCCGCCTGCGGCCTGCTCGATCAGGCGCGGCGCGTGCCGCCGGTGGAAGTGCTCGACGCCAAGGGCGTCGAGCCGGCGCCCGTGGCCGAGCCGCTGCGCAACAACGGCGCGATCTTCCAGAGCGACCGCTACCGGCCGCTGTTCGAAGACCATCGCGCGCGGCTGGTCGGCGACACGATCACCGTCCTGATCACCGAGAAGGTGAGCGCGACACAGAAGTCCACCAGCACGCTCAATCGCGAGGGCTCGCTCGACGCCGGTGTCACGGCGTTTCCGCTGGTCAGCTCGAATTCGTTCGGTCGCGCCAGTGCCGGCGCCACCCACAAGAACGATTTCACCGGCAAGGGCACCACCGAGAACAGCAACGATTTCTCCGGCACGATCACCGCCACCGTGGTGCGCGTGCTGCCCAACGGGCACCTGATCGTCGCCGGCGAGAAGCAGATCGGTGTCAACGCCAACGTCGACGTGCTGCGCTTCTCGGGGCAGGTCGATCCGCGCGCGATCGCTCCGGGCAACAGCGTGCCATCGACGTCGATCGCCAACGTGCGCATCGAGCAGCGCGGCCGCGGCCAGCAGGCCGAGGCGCAATCGATGGGCTGGCTGGCGCGCTTCTTCCTGAGCCTGTGGCCGGTATGACACGCCTCCCCGTTGTGCGCTCGCCCGGGCACGCCCGCTCGATCATGGTGCGTTGGCTTGCCTTGGTGGCCTTGGTGCTGCTCGGCATGCCGGCGCATGCCGCGCGCATCAAGGAAGTGGCTTCGGTGCAGGGCGTTCGTCCCAACCAGCTCACCGGTTATGGTCTCGTCGTCGGGCTCGACGGCACCGGCGATCAGTCGACGCAGGCGCCGTTCACCACCCAGAGCATCATCGCGATGCTGCAGCAGATGGGCGTCAGCCTGCCCAGCGGCACGCAGATGCAGTTGCGCAACGTCGCCGCGGTGATGGTGACCGCCGAGCTGCCGGCGTTCGCGCAGCCCGGCCAGCGCATCGACATCAACGTCTCGTCGATCGCCAACGCCAAGAGCCTGCGCGGCGGCACGCTGATCGCCACGCCCCTGAAGGGCACCGACGGTGCGATCTACGCGCTCGCGCAGGGCAATCTGATCGTCGGCGGCGCGGGGGCCGCCGCCGGCGGGTCGAGCGTGCAGATCAACCACCTGCTGGCCGGCCGCGTGCCGCAGGGCGCGACCGTCGAGCGTGCAGTGCCAACGCCGCTGCAGCAGGGCGACTGGCTGCAGCTCGATCTGAACGCCAGCGATTTCGCCACTGCGCGCGAAGTGGCGCGCGCGATCAACGCCGCCAAGGGCGACGGCACCGCGCAGGCGCAGGACGGCCGCGTGGTGCGCGTGCGCATGCCCGGCGGCGCCGACGAACGCGTGTCGTTCCTGGCCGACATCGAGAACCTGGCGATCGCGCTGCCGCGCCCGGCGGCCAAGATCGTGCTCAACGCGCGAACCGGCTCGGTGGTGATGAACGAAGCGGTCACGCTCGGCGCGTGCGCGGTCGCGCACGGCTCGCTGTCGGTGACGATCAGCTCGACCCCGGTGATCAGCCAGCCGGCTCCGTTCAGCGGCCAGGGGCGCACGGTGGTCGCCGAGCAGGCCGACATCTCGGTCACCGCGCAGAGCGGCTCGCTGATGCAAATGAAGGCCAGTGCCGATCTGGGCGAAGTCGTCAAGGCGCTCAACGCGATGGGCGCGACGCCGCAGGCGCTGCTGGCGATCCTGCAGGCGATGAAGAGCGCCGGCGCGCTCAACGCCGAGATCGAAGTCCTATGAACCCGCTCGGCGCGAAGCGCGCGCGGCGCCAGCCGCCGGGCTCTTGACATGGTGGCCGCGTTCGGTGCGATCGCCGGCGATGCACGCAGCCTCGAGGCGCTGCGCGGCGCGGCGTCGCGCGACCCCAAGGCGGCCGCCAAAGAGGCGGCCAAGCAGTTCGAGGCGCTGTTCATGCAGGAGCTGTTGAAGAGCATGCGCGCGGCGCAGGTCGGCGACGGTCTGCTCGACAACGAAGGCAGCCGCATGGGCACCGAGATGCTCGATGCGCAGATGGCGGTTGCGTTCGCCGGTCGTGCCGGCGGGCTGTCGGAGCTGATCGCCCGGCAGCTCGAGCGGCAGATGGGGTTGCACCCCGGCCCGATCCCGAAGCCCGAGATCAAGCCGCTGCAGACGCCGGCCGCCGCGCGCGCGGCGCGCATTCCCGAGCGCGCCGCGGCCGCGTTCATGCAGCGCCACGAGCAGGCGGCGCAGGCAGCCGAGCGCGCGAGCGGCATCCCGGCGACCTTCATGCTCGCGCAGGCGGGGCACGAGTCGGGCTGGGGCCAGCGCGAGCTGCGCCGCGCCGACGGCACGCCGACGCACAACCTGTTCGGCATCAAGGCCGGTGCCGGCTGGAAGGGCGCAACCGCTGAAGTGACGACCACCGAAGTCGTCGACGGCCAGGCGCGGCGCGTGGTGCAGCGCTTCCGTGCCTACGCCAGCCATGCCGAATCGTTCGCCGACTATGCGGCGCTGATGCACACCCAGCGCTACCGGGCGGTGCGCGCCGCCGGCGGCGACGCGCAGGCGTTCGCCGCCGGGCTGCAGCGTGCCGGCTACGCCACCGACCCGCGCTACGCCGACAAGCTGGGCGGTGCCATCGCCACCGTGCAGCGGCTGCGCGCCGCCACCTGAGGAGGTTCGATGACGGCCCTCACGCTCGCATGGCTCGCCGCCTTCCGCGGAGGGCGCGGCCCTCTCGGGGCGGCTGCACGGAGGCCGAGATGACAGCCTCGGCCATCATGTCGCTCGGCGTGCGGGCGATGTTCGCCAACTACGCCGGTCTGCAGACCGCCGGCCACAACATCGCCAACGCCGGCGTCGACGGCTACTCGCGCCAGCAGGTCGAGTTGCAGACCGCGATCGGCCAGTTCAGCGGCGCGGGCTACATCGGCAAGGGCGTCGACGTGGCGTCGGTGACGCGGCTGTACGACCAGTTCCTGTCGCGCGAGGCGATGACCTCGCGCTCGCAGGCGCAATACGACAGCGCGCGGCTCGACCGCCTGCAGCATCTCGAGGCGGTGTTCGCCGGCGGCGACGACGGCATCGGCCAGGCCACCGGCGCGCTGCTCAACGCGCTGGTCGACCTCGCCAGCCGGCCGCAGGACATGGCCGCGCGCAGCGCCGTGCTCGGGCGCGCCGCCGAGCTGGCGTCGCGCTTCTCGGCCGCCTCGTCGCAGCTCGACGACATCGCGCAGGGCGTGGCGCAGGATCTGCGCGCCTCGGTGGCGCACGTCAACGAGATCGCCAAGCAACTGGCCGGGGTCAACGACCGCATCGCCGCGGCGCAGGGCAACGGCCAGCCGCCCAACGACCTGCTCGACCTGCGCGACCGCCTGCTGTCGGAGCTGTCGGGTTACGTGCAGGTCACCACCATCGCCGCCGACGACGGCACGCTCGGCGTGTTCATCGGCGGCGGCCAGCGCCTGGTGCTCGGTGGCCAGGCGGCGCAACTCGCCGTCAACCCCGACCCGTACGACGCGACCCGCGTCGCGGTATCGATCGTCGACGCGTCGGGGCCGCGGCCGTTGTCGTCGGCGCTGCTGGGCGCCGGGTCGATCGGCGGGCTGCTGAGCGTGCAGGACGACGACCTGGTGCGTGCGCGCACGCTGCTCGGTCAGCTCGGCGCCGCCGTGGCCGGCACGGTGAACGGCCAGCAGGCGCTCGGTCTGGACCTGCGCGTGCCCCCGGGCAGCGGCGCGCCGCTGTTTGCGATCGGCGCGCCGCAGGCGCGGCCGGCCACGACCAACGCGCGCGTCAGCCCCGGCGGCGCATTCGTCTCCAACGTCGCGTTGACGGTGACCGACCCGCGGCAGCTCCAGGCGAGCGAATACACGCTGACGCAAAGCGGCGGCGCGTGGCAGTTGACGCGACTGGCCGACGGCTTTGCGCAGACGGTGGTCGACGGCTCGGTGGTCGACGGCTTTCGCATCGACCTCGGCACGCCGCCGCCGGCGGCGACCGACCGCTACCTGCTGCAGCCGGTGACCTACGCGGCCAACTCGATGGCACGCGTGCTCGACGATCCGCGCGGCATCGCCGCCGCGTCGCCGGTGACGGCCACTGCCGCGGCGAGCAACACCGGCACCGGTGCGATCGCCTCGCTCGCCGTGGTGAGCCCGAGCGTCGACCCGTCGCAGACCGCGACCATCGCCTTCACGTCGAGCACGGGCAATTTCAACTGGGAACTGCGCGACCGCACGACCAATGCGCTGCTGTCCAGCGGCAGCGGCACCTGGAGCGCCGGCCAGCCGATCGCGCTCAACGGTTTCGAGCTGCAGCTCTCGGGCGTGCCGGCGGCCGGCGACTCCTTCACGGTGGCGCAGACCGCCTATCCGTCGGCCAGCAACGGCAACGCGCTGGCGCTGGTGGCGCTGCGCGACGCCGCGTTGGTGGGCCGCGTCAGCGACGGCAGCGGCGGCCTGACCGGCGGCCTGGGTTTCACCGACGCCTGGGCGCAGGCGATGGCCGACATCGGCGTGCGCGCGCAAGGCGCGCTGACGGCCTCGCGCATCTCGACGCAGGTGGCCGACACCGCCAAGCAGGCGCTGAGCAACCGCACCGGCGTCAACCTCGACGAAGAGGCGGCGCGCTTGATGCAGTTCCAGCAGGGCTACCAGGCGGCGGCCAAGGTGCTGCAGGTGGCGCAGACGTTGTTCGACACGCTGCTCGACGCCGCCGGTTGAATGAAGCCCCCACGCTCACTGCGTTCGCTGGCCCCCGAGGGGGCGCGGTCGGCTTGGGGCGGGCCGGCGCCGACCGTGCAGTGCCGCCCTGATCGACCGAGGACTCCATGATGCGGATCTCCACCGCCAGCGCCTTCGACACCGGCATCGCCACGCTGCAGCAGCGCCAGGGCGATCTCAACGCCGCGCAGCAGCAACTGACCAGCGGCAAGCGCATCTCGCGACTGTCGGACGACCCGGTGGCCGCGGCGCGCGCCGAGCGAGCGCGCGCCGCGCAGGCACGCGCCGATGCCGATCAGCGCGGCGTCGATGCAAGCCGCGCGATCGTCGCGCAGGTCGAATCGGCCTTCGGCGACGCCGGCGACCTGATGCAGCAGGCGCGCGAGCTGCTGGTGGCTGCAGGCAACCCGAGCTACGGGCCGAGCGAGCGCCAGGGAATCGCGCAGCAACTGGCGGCCATCCGCTCGCAACTGCTGCAGGTGGCCAACCGCGGCGACGGCGCCGGCGGCTGGCTGTTCAGCGGCCAGGGCGTCGGTGCAGCGCCGTTCGTCGATGCGCCCGGCGGCGTGATCGATGCCGCCACCAGCGGCACCACGCACACCGCGTCGAGCGAGGCGTTGCCGTTGGCCGCCGATGGCCGCGCGGCGTTCCTCGAGGCGCGCAGCGGCAACGGCGTGTTCGTCACCGCGGCGTCCGGCGTCACGGGGTCGGCGTGGATCGACGCCGGCGGCGTCACCGATCCGAGCGCGCTCACCGGGCTGCCGTACAGCGTGCAGTTCGCCGTCGGCGGGGGCAGCACCACCTACACCGTGCTGCGCAACGGCGGGGCCACCGCGCTCACCAACGTGCCGTATGTCTCGGGTCAGGCGATCCAGATCGACGGCATGTCGTTCACCGTCAATGGCGTGCCGGCCAATGGCGACAACTTCACGATCGCGCCGTCGAGCCCGACGTTGTCGGCGTTCGACGCGCTCGATCGCGCCGTGGCGGCGCTCGGCAACCCCGGCCTCGGCCCCGGCGCGCTGGCACAAACGGTGGCCGACGGCCTGCGCGATCTCGACGCAGCGGCGCAGCAATTGAACGGCGCGCGTGCGACAGCCGGCTCGTGGCTGCAACGCCTTGACAACGTCGAGCAGCGCGCCGCGGGCCAGAAGCTGCTCGCTCAAACCGAGCAGTCGAATGCCGAAGACCTTGACATGGTGCACGCGATTTCGGACTTTCAACTGAAGCAATCGGGCTACGATGCCGCGCTGCGCGCCTATTCGATGGTGCAGCGCCTGTCGCTGTTCGACTACTTGCCATGAGGCCGCCGGCAGTTCGATGAACGATCAACCCGTCCTCGGCCAGATCGTGCTCGGCTACTCGCCGATGGTCGACCGCCATCGCGCGATCAGTGCCGCGCGGCTGACTGTCTTTCCGAGTCGCGCCGACGCGGCCCCCGACGCGGGGGCGCTGCTCGAGGCGGTGGCCGAGGTGTGGCCCGCCGACGGCGGTCGCGTGTCGCTCAACGTTGCCAGCGAGACCGCGCTGCACGAGCTGGTGCGCTTCAGGCCCGCACCCAACGTGATGCTCGAGATCCCCGCCTTCATGGCCTGCGACCTCGCCAACGGCGATGCGCTGCGCGCGATGCACGCGCACGGCAGCACGCTGCTGATCAAGGGGCGTCCGCTGCAGCCGCTGCCGCGCGAGGTGCTGCCGTGCTTCGCGTACTCGATCATCGATCTTGCCGACGAGCGGCGCGACGGCGCGCCGCCGCCGGGCGGCGTGACGCGCACGATCCCGCACATCCAGGCCGGGGTGCGCACGCTGGTCGAGATGGAGCAGGCGTTCCAGCGCGGCGCGATCGCCGTGCTCGGCTGGCCGATCGACGACGTGGCGGCGTCGCGCAACGGCAAGGGCGGCCCGCGGCCCGAGCTGCAGTTCATCGTCGAGCTGATCAACCGCGTCGATCGCGAGGAGCCTGCCGATCGCCTGGAGGAGGTGCTGAAGACCGACCCCACGCTCGCGTTCCGGCTGATGCGCTACATCAACTCGCCGGCGTTCGGCCTGCGCGTCGAGATCAATTCGTTCCGCCACGCGATCATGGTGCTCGGCTACAACCGCCTGAAGCGCTGGTTGGCGCTGTTGCTGGCCTCGGCGAGCAAGGATCCGAACGTCAAGCCGGTGATGTTCGCCGCGGTGCGCCGCGGCCTGCTGATGGAGGAGCTGGGGCGCGACGCCGCCGACGCCGACCGGCGCGGCGAGATGTTCATCTGCGGCGTGTTCTCGCTGCTCGACCGGTTGATGGGGCAGCCGCTGCCCGAGCTGATGCGCTCGATCCCGGTGCCCGATGCGGTGCGCGCCGCGCTGGCCGACCAGACAGGGCCTTACCATGCGCAGCTCGAACTGGTGCGAGCGATCGAATCCGAATCGGTGATCGACATCCGCAGTGCCGCCGAAGCCACGATGCTCGGGCTGCCCGAGGTCAACCGCGCGGTACTGCGCGCGCTGGCCAGCGCGCGCCAGCTCGACTGAGGAAGCCCGCCCGCTGCCCACGGCCCGCCATCGATGAGCCTCGCGACGACCGACCCGACCGCCATGCTCGATGCCGCCGCGCTGGCGCGATTGGCCGAGCTCGACCCAGGCGGCAGCGCGGGGCTGGTGCGGCGCGTGCTGTCGACCTACGCCCAGGCACTGGAGCGCTCGCAGCGCGAACTGCTGCGCCTGCGCGAGCCGCTGCAGAGCGAGGCGCTGCGCCATCTGGCGCATACGCTGAAGTCGTCGTCGGCCAGCGTCGGCGCGCTGGCGCTGTCGGCGCTGTGCGCGCAGCTCGAGCAGTGCATGCGCGCGCAGCCGGCCGACGACATCGGCGTGCTGCTCGACGCGACGCTGGTCGAGATGCAGCGCGTGGCCGGCGCGGTGCAGGCTATGCTGCGCGCATAGGCCCGTCGTCCATGCTGTCCATCGACACCCTCGGCGCCGATTCTTCGTACCGGCCCAAGCTGCTGCTGGCCGACGACGACGAGGTCAGCCTGATGCTGACCGCGGTGGCGTTGCGCGAGCGCGGTTTCGACGTCGTCGAGGCCGGCAGCGGCGAGCGCGCGCTGCAACTGCTGACCGAGCAGCCCGCCGACGCGGTGGTGCTCGACGCCGTGATGCCCGGGCGCGACGGCTTCGAGACCTGCCGCGCGCTGCGCGCGATGCCGGGCCACGAGCGCGTGCCGGTGCTGATGCTCACCGGGCTCGACGACAACGCGTCGATCTCGCGCGCGTTCGAGGCCGGCGCCGACGATTTCTTCGTCAAGTCGCACCAGTGGAGCCTGCTCGCGGGGCGCCTGCACTACCTGCTGCGCGCGGCGCAGACCCGGCAGGAGCTCGAACGCAGCAAGGCCAAGCTCGCGCGCGCGCAGGATCTGGCGCGCATGGGCAGCTTCGACTGGCGCCGCTCGGGCACCAAGGCCGCCGGCCACTTCGTGATGTCGCCCGAAGGCATGCGCGTGTTCGGCCTGCCGCCGCACGGCGAGCTGTCGCTGCACCGGCTGCTGCGCATGGTGCCCGAGGGCGAGCGTCAAGGTCTGGTCGAAATGCTCAGCGGCGTGCTGAACACCAGCACCGTGGTCGCCCGCGACGTGTCGGTGACGGTGGTCGACGGCCGCCAGCGCATCGTGCACGTCGAGGCCGAACCCGAGTTCAACGACTCGGGCTACTGCGTGGGCTACACCGGTATCGTGCAGGACGTGACCGACCGCCGTGCCGCGGAAGATCGCATCCGCCACCTCGCCAACTTCGATGCCCTGACCGGCCTGCCGAACCGCCGCCAGTTGATGTGGCGCGCCGATCGCTCGCTCGACGCGGCACGCCGCGGCGGCCACCAGGTGGCGCTGCTGATGATCGACATCGACCGCTTCAAGGTCATCAACGACACGCTCGGCCACGCCGCCGGCGACGATCTGCTGATCGAGGTGGCGCGCCGGCTGCGCGCCTGCGTGCGCCACAGCGACCAGGTGGTCGAGGGCACGGTCGAGTCGCAGGGCACGCGCTCGCACCGCACGCTCGAAGCGGTGGGCCGGCTCGGCGGCGACGAGTTCGTCGCGCTGTTGCCCGAGGTGGGCGGCGAGGGCGACGCCGAGCGCGTCGCGCAGCGCGTGCTCGACTCGATGCGCGACCCGATCTTCGTCGGCGGCCAGGAGTGTTTCGTCACCGCCAGCGTCGGCATCGCGCTGTACCCGCGCGACGGCGCCACGGTGGCCGACCTGATGCGCAACTCCGACGTCGCGATGTACTCGGTGAAGTCCGCCGGCCGCAATGCGCGCGCGCTGTACACGCCGCACCTGGCCGGGCGCGGGCGCGAAAAGCTCGAACTGGAGAGCGCGCTGCACAAGGCGATCGAGCGCGAGGAGCTGGTGCTGCACTACCAGCCGATGATCGACGTGCGCGGCGCGCGCATGGTCGGCGTCGAGGCGCTGATGCGCTGGAACCGCAACGGCGCGCTGGTGGCGCCGATCGATTTCATCCCGCTGGCCGAGGAAACCGGGCTGATCGTGCCGCTGTCGGAATGGGCGCTGCGCGAGGCGGCGCGCCAGGCCAAGGCGTGGCTGCTGAGCTTCGGCTTCTCCGACCCGGTGGCCGTCAATCTGCCCAACCGCCTGTTCGAGCGCTCCGACCTGGTCGAGCACATCCACCAGGCGGCGTCGCATTACGGCGTGCCGCACCGGGCGATCCAGCTCGAGATCACCGAGACCGGCCTGATGCGCGACCTGCAGAACGTGATCCCGTCGCTGCACCGCCTCAACGAGATCGGCGTCGAGATCGCGATCGACGACTTCGGCACCGGCTACTCGTCGCTGGCGTACCTGACCGCGCTGCCGATCTCCGAGCTGAAGATCGACCGCTCGTTCGTGCGCGATCTCGGCATCACGCCGCAGAGCTCGGCGGTGGTCACCGCGATCATCGCGCTGGCGCGCTCGCTCGGGCTGCGCGTCGTCGCCGAAGGCGTCGAGAACCTGCGCCAGATGGAGGTGCTGCACCGCTTGGGCTGCGGGGTGATGCAAGGCTACCTGTTCAGCCGGCCCATCCCGGCCGACGACCTCGAGGCGTGGCTGAGGAACACCATCCTGCCGCGCCGCGCGCCGTGGATCGGCCAGGCCGGTTCGCTCGATGCGGCGGCCGACGTGCGCGCCAACACGCAGGGGCGCTGACCCCGCGGCGAGGGCTGTCGTGAGCGCGACCGCACCGACCCCATCGGCCGCGCCGGCGCAGATCGCCAAGGGTGCGCTGCGCCGCCTGGCGGCGCAGCAGCTCGAGCCGACGCCCGAGCACTACGCGCGCGCGTACGCGCAGGAGGCCGGACAGCCGGTGCCCGAAGACTGCGGGCTCGCATGGAACACGTTGATCGAGCGCCTGGTGCGCGGTCTCGAGCGCGGCGGGCGCCACTGGACCGCCGCGCGCAAGAAGGGCAGCCTGCAGCGCGTGCTCGAAGGCAGTCGATCCGCCGAGCAGCGCTTGCAGCAGCGGCTGGCGCAGTTGCTGGTCGCGTGGGACGACGACGCGCCGGCGGGCGAGGTCGAGCCGAGCGGCCTGACGCCGCTGGACAACGCCGTTGCCGCGGCCGGCCCTGCGCAGGGCGTCGATGGCGCTCTGCGCGATACGGCGGCGTGGCAGCCGCTGCTGCACGAAGTGCAGGCCACGCTGGCTGCCGCGTTGCCGCGCGAGCAGCCCGACGCCGCGGCGCTCGCCGATGCGCTGGCCGGCGCCGCGCAGCGACTAGCCAGCGAAGGCCCGCAGGCGGTGCTGCTCGCCGAAGTGGCCGGCCTGGCCGAGCAGGCCCGCGCCCACCTGTCGCATCGCCATCGTCTGCTCGACGAGATGGTGCTGCTGTGCCGCGCGATGACCGACAGCCTCGGCGAACTGGCCGAAGACCAGAGCTGGGCGCGCGGCCAGTGCGACGCGCTGCGCGAGCGCCTGGGCGAGAGTCCGAGCGTGCGCGGGGTGCACGCTGCTGCCGAGTTGCTGGCGGCCGTCCGCATGCGCCAGCACCAGTTGCGCAGCGAGCGCGAGCAGGCGCGCGATGCGCTCAAGGCGCTGATGCAGCACATGCTCGGCGAGCTGGCCGAGCTCGGCCAGCACACGGGCCGCTTCAACGACAACGTGCAGCGCTACGCGCAGACGATCGAGCGCGCCGATTCGCTGCAGGGCCTGGCCGGCGTGGTGCAGGAGATGGTCGCCGAGACGCGTGCCGTGCACGCGGTGGTCGACGGCGCTCGCCAGCGCCTGAGCCAGGAGCACACGCGCGCGAGCGAACTCGAGCATCGCGTGCGCGAGCTCGAGGGCGAGCTGCGCCGCTTGTCCGACGAGGTGTCGACCGACGCCCTGACGCAGGTGGCCAACCGCCGCGGGCTGCTGCAGGCGTTCGAGGCCGAGCGTTCGCGCGCGCAACGCGATGGCGCGGCGCTGTCGATCGGCCTGATCGACATCGACAATTTCAAGCGGCTCAACGATTCGCTCGGTCACGCCGCCGGCGACGAGGCGCTGAAGGCGCTGGCGGCGCAGGTGCGGCAGGCGCTGCGACCGAGCGATCATGTGGCGCGCTTCGGCGGCGAGGAGTTCGTCGTGCTGCTGCCGGGTACCGCGCGCGACGACGCGCATGCCCTGCTGGTGCGGCTGCAGCGCGCGCTGAGCGCGAGCCTGTTCATGCACGAAGGCCGCGAGGTGTTCGTCACCTTCTCCGCGGGCGTCACCGTGCTGCGTGCCGGCGAGGCGCTCGACAGCGCGCTCGAACGCGCCGACCGTGCGCTGTACGAGGCCAAGCGCACCGGCAAGAACCGCACCTGCGTGAGTTGACCACCCCCGATGCGGCCTCGCGGCCGCCTCCCCCTCGAGGGGGCTGAGCCCGGACACGAAGAGCCCAGTGAGCTCTTCGTGCCTGGCGAAGGGCCGAGCCCTTGGGCCCGGCGCGGCCTGCAAGGCACACCAGCGGCCTGGCGAAGCCAGATCCGCGGTGTCCACTCGGGGACGCGCCACTGGAGTGGCGCGACTCAGAGCGTTGCTGATTTGCTCGCACGTCCGGTGGCATAGTCGCGCACCGTCATTCGAGCCACGCTCATGCGACTGCCCAATCTTCTCGCGACGCCTCGCGGGCGCCTGACGGCGTTCTTCTTTCTGTACGTCACCGAAGGCATACCGCTGGGCTTCGCCGCCACCGCGGTGGCCACTCAGTTGCGCCGGCAGGACGTGGGGCCGGCGGCGATCGGCGCTTTCGTCGGGTCGTTCTACCTGCCGTGGGCTTTCAAGTGGGCGTTCGGGCCGTTCATCGACGTGTTCGCCTCCGAGCGCCTGGGTCGACGCCGCGGCTGGATCATCGTGACGCAGGTGGCGATGGCGCTGACGCTGCTGTCGACGGCGACGCTGACGCTGCCCGAGCAGCTCGCGCTGTTCACCGCGGTGCTGCTGGTGCACAACACGTTCGGTGCGATGCAGGACGTCGCGATCGACGCGCTGGCGGTCAACACGCTGGGCGAACACGAGCGCGGGCTGGCCAACGGCTTGATGTTCGCCGGCGCCTCGATCGGCCAGGCGATCGGCGGCTCGGGCGTGCTGTTCCTGTCCGGGGTCACCGGGTTCCAGTCGACGTTCTTCTTCGTCGCCGGCAGCATCCTCGCGGTGACGCTGTTCGTCGCCTTGCCGATGCGCGAGGCGCCGCCGGCACAGCCGCGCGCGCAAGGCCCGTCGCGCTGGCGGATGGCCGGCGCGCAGATGCGCGGCTTCGCGCTCGAGTCGTTCCGCTCGTTCCTCGGCACGCGCGGCGCCTTCGTCGGCCTGGCTTTCGCGCTGCTGCCCTCCGGTGCGATGTGCCTGGGGCTGGCGCTGCAGTCGAACCTGGCGGTCGAACTCGGCCTCGACGACGATCGGGTGGCGCTGCTGAACCTGTGGTCGTCGGTGCTCTCGGCCGGGTTCATGGTGCTCGGCGGCTACCTGTCCGACCGCTACGGCCGCCGGCGCACGCTGGCGGTCTACATCGCGGCGATGAGTCTGCCGGTGGTGTACTTGATGTCGGTGCTGCAGCAGTACGGCTGGGTGATGCCGGTGCCGCAGGGCGTTGCCGGCGCCCGGGTTGCCCCGGCGGCGCTGGTGCTCGCGCTGTGGGTCGCCACGCTCGCCTACGCGGTGGCACAGGGCCTGATGTACGGCACGCGATCGGCGGTCTTCATGGATGTCACCAACCCGGCGGTTGCCGCGACGCAGTTCACCGCCTACATGGCGCTGCTGAACCTGGGGATCGCGTACTCGGCCACCTGGCAGGGCATCGCGATCGAAGCGCTGGGTTATCCGAAGACGATGCTGATCGACGCCGTGTTCGGTCTCGTCTGCCTGCTGCTGTTGCCCTGGATGCGCGCGGTGCGCCGCAATGCACCCGATGGCGGGGCGCCGCAGCGCGCGCGCCTGAGCGCAGTCGTGCTCGGTTTGGCGTGCATCGCCTGGCTGCCGTACCGGCTGCAGCCGGGCGCACTCGGCGCGGCTGCGCCGATCGTCGAAACGGTGTTCACCGTGGTGTTCGTCGCCTCGGCGCTGTTTCTGCTGGCCGGTGCGGCGGTACTGACGCGCGTGCCGCGCGTCTGGACGCGCGCCGGGGCGTGGATCGCCGTGCTGCTGTTGCTGATGTATGCGCGGCGCTGGTCGGGCGCGTTGAGCGCGGGCCTTGCCGGCGCGGCGGACTTCCTGGTGCTCGCCGTGCCGCTGGCCGCAGGGCTGCTGCTGCTGGCGTTAGCTGCCCAGGGCTGGCGCGAGTTGGCGGCCGCCGCTGCGCGCTCAGCTCCGGCCGAAGCCGGCGCGGCGACGCCGTAGCCCCGCGGCGCCGAGCCGACGCGGGCAGAAACCAAAAGCCCGCCATGAGGCGGGCCTGGGCGGCCGCGCTCGACGCGCGGGGCCGCGGGGTCAGGCGTTGTCGCGCATCCACTGCTCGGCCCACTGGTCCGAGCGCTGCTGTTGGCGGGCACCGGAGCTCATGGTCCAGACGAGGGCGCCGGTGGCAAGGCCGAGCGGCACGATGGCGAGAAGAACATTGATCATGGGGGCAGGTCGGTAGGTTGATCGGCGGGTTCGCATCGCAACGATGCTGCGCCGCAGCATAGTCGATGCGAAGCGGCGTCGCTGCCGGCCGCAGCAAAGCCCCAGACTTCGGCGGGCCAAAAGAAAGCCCCGCCGCGGCGGGGCTCTCGATCGACGGGCCGACCGATCAGGTGCGCTGGCTCGGGTGCACGCAGTTGTCGACCATGCGCTGCCCGATCTTGCTGTTCATCAGCATCGACTTGTTGGCGATCTGAAGCCACATCATGCCGGCCTTCTTGTCCTCGAGGCGGACCGCGCCGGTGGTGGTGTGCTCGGGCGCCATCAGATACGACTTGCCCTTGTACTCGACGTTGAACCAGCCCTTCTGGCCCGGCACGGCGGCGACGTTGACCGACTGGTTGAACTCGCAGCGCGACTGGCCGAGCAGCACGCGGTCGGCGGTGCTCATCTGCTCGGACGACAGCGTGGCCATCTGGTGCCCGGCCGCCTTGTCCTTGGCCGACACGCTCAGAGGCGCCGCCATCGACACGCCGACCGCCGCGGCGATGGCAAGTGACAGGCGTTTCATTCGATCTCTCCTTGAAGGAAGCACAGGTGAGATCGATTGTTCGGGGCACCTCCGCCGGTAGGCGTTGCAAGTTGATTCGGCGCGCGAATACGCCCGTGCCACTTCTCACGCCGCGCGCGCCGACGACGCGCCGGCGCGCGCGCAG
>JAJVIL010000119.1 GCA_022072045.1 Burkholderiaceae bacterium
CATTCCTGGCTGTCGTGACCCACGGCAGTCTGGGGCGTGCGGCGCAGGTGCTGCACCTGACGCAGCCCGCGCTCAGCCGCACCATCCGCCGCCTCGAGCTGCAGATCGGCGCGCCGCTGTTCGACCGGCAATCCAAGGGCATGGCGCTCACCGCCATCGGCGAGGCGCTGCTGCCGCACGCCCGACTCCTGCAGCACCAGGCCGACATCGCCGACGAGGAGATCCGGGCCTTGCGCGGCCTGGCCAAGGGCACGATTCGCGTCGGCGCCATCGGCAGCGCCGCCAGCGGGGTGCTGCCGCTGGCGCTGGCGCGCACGCTGGAGAACTGGCCCAACCTGCGGGCCTATGTCGTCGAAGGCGTGTCGGATCGGCTGTCGCACGCGCTGGCCAACCACGAGATCGACCTCGCGCTCGACGTCGCGCGGCCGAGCGACGACGATGACCCGGAGGTCTGCGCCATCGCCGACTGCCAGTGGGAAGACCGCAGCAGCGTCGTCGCCGCATCGACTCATCCGCTGCAGCGCAGGCCGGGCTTGAGGCTGGCCGACACGCTCGCCGAGAAGTGGGCCGTGCCGCCGCGCGGCACCGAGCCGTTCGATCACCTGAAGCAGGTGCTGCGTGCGCACGGACTGCCCCCGCCCAACGTGGTGGTCGAGACGCGTTCGATCACGATGCTCAAGAGCCTGATCGTGCACGGCGGCTTCCTGTGCTGGATGGCCGAGCCGATCTGTCAGGCCGAGCGCGTCGCCGGCGTGATCGATCCCTTGCCGCTGCCGGAGGTATCGGCGCCACGCCGCCTGGCGGCGTTTCGCCGCCGCCACGGCATGCTGCCGGCGCCGGCGGCCAAGTTGGTGGAGCAGTTGCGTCGGGTGCGGCCGCAGATGGGCGCCGTGCCCGCGACCGATCACGCACGCGGCCCACGCCACCTGGCGGCATTGGCGCAGATCGGGGTCGAGGCGAGCTGAGCGCGCGCTCGATCATCATGACGCGCGCGCCCACGTCTGCATCGCGCCGCTCGCCCAAGAGCGCGCGCACGCCGCATCCGCTGATCGACCTCGGTGCATGCATCGAGCACCTCGGAAAGACGGGACAACTGCTTCGCGTGCGCAGCGAAGTCGACCCGCGGCACGAGCTGGCCGGCGTCGCCAGGCGCTTCGAGGGCGGCAAGTGCCTGCTGTTCGAGCGCGTCAAGGGCCACGACTGGCCGGTGCTGGTCGGCCTGCTGTGGAACCGCGCGCTGGCCGGCAGCCTGTTCGGCATCGCGAAGGAAGAGGTGCCGTTTCGCATCGCCGCGGCGATCGGGCCGTGGCGCGACAACCGCGAGGCCATGGCGCCGGCGTTGCTCGAGCAGGCGCCGGCCAACGAAGTGGTCGAACCCGAGGTCGATCTGGGCAGGCTGCCCGCGCCCGTGCACGCGCTGCTCGACGGCGGGCGCTACCTCGATTCGTCGGTCGTCATCGCGCGCAACCCCGCCACCGGGGCGCCGAACTCGTCGGTGCACCGCATGATGATCACCGGCAAGGACCGCATGACCTTCCTCATCGACCCGGGCCGCCACCTCGGCGAGTTCGTCGAGGCGGCCGAGCGGCGCGGCGAGGTGCTGCCGGTGACGATCAACAACGGCGTTGGCCTGGCGCCGTGGATCGTCTCGACGCTGCCGCGCCTGGGCGACTTCAAGCCCTACATCGCGCACCATCTGGTCGGCCGGTCGATCGACTTCGTGCGGGCGCAGACGGTCGACGTGCCGGCGTACGCCGATGCGCAGTTCGTCATCGAGGCCGAGATCCTGCCCGGCGTGCGCGAGATCGAAGCGCCGTTTGCCGAGGTCACGGGCTATTACGGCCAGCAGGCCAAGCGCTGGGTGATGCGCGTCAAGGCGATCACGCGGCGCCGCGCGCCGGTGTTCCACACCGTGCTGTCGGGCCAGGAGGTGTGGAACGCGGTCGGATTCACCGCCGAGGCGGCGATCTTCGCCGCACTGAAGGCGCGCATCCCCGAGGTGCGGGCGGTCCACCTGCCGCCCGGCGGCTGCGGTTTCTACGCCGCGGTGGTGCAGGTCGAGAACACGCGGCCCGGTCTCGGCCCCGAAGTCATCCGCCGGACGTTTGCGGCCTTTCGTTCGCTGCAGCGCGTCGTCGTCGTCGATACCGACGTCGACCTGTTCGACGCCGTCGACGTCGAATGGGCGATGACCACGCGCTTCGACCCGGACACCGATCTCGTCGTGCTGCCGAAGCAGGAAGGCCACATCCTGAACCCCGTCGTGAAGCTCGACCCCGACGGCAAGGGCGGCACGATCACCAAGATCGGCATCGACGCGATGGCGCCGTTCGACGGTGGTTTTCCATTCCAGCGCGTGCGCTTCCAGGAGGTCGACTTGTCGCGCTACGACATCGGCCCCTGATCCCGAGAGGCAGACCGCGGGGTCTATCGCAACGACGCGTTGATCTTTGCCAGCGCCTGCGCGCCCGGGCACAACTGCGCTTCGCCCAGCGTGTTGAGCGGCTGGCGCACGGTCTTCAGCGACGCATGCAGGTCGCCAGCCCGGGTGTCGACGTAGATCAGCCCGGTGACCACTTCGCCGGTCGCCTGCAGTTGCTGCAAATGGTTCATCGCGCCGAGCCGGTCGGTCGGGTCGTAGTCGGCGTGCAGCTTGCGCAGCCGCATGATCGAGCCGTCGGCGTTGGGCAGGTCGAGCGTCTCGCCGGGCGCCGGCGCGGCCTTGATCTCGGGCCCGAGCGCGATGAAGTCGATGCGGTTCACCGCCTCGTTGTGCTGGCGCACGTACTCGTAGCTGCGCGTGCTGCCGTCATGGTTATTGAACGCGACGCAGGGGCTGATGACGTCGAGGAAGGCTGCGCCGCCGTGGTCGATGGCGCCCTTGATCAGCGGCACCAGTTGTGCCTTGTCGCCCGAGAAGCCGCGCGCAACGTAGCTGGCGCCGAGTTGCAGCGCCATGCCGACCAGGTCGACCGGCGAATCGTTGTTGATGGCGCCCTTCTTGCTCTTGCTGCCGCGGTCGGCGGTGGCCGAGAACTGGCCCTTGGTCAGGCCGTAGACGCCGTTGTTCTCGACGATGTAGACCATGCGCACGCCGCGGCGCATCGCATGCGCGAACTGGCCCAGCCCGATCGACGCCGAATCGCCGTCGCCCGACACACCGAGGTACAGCAGCTCGCGGTTGGCGAGATTGGCGCCGGTGAGCACGCTGGGCATGCGGCCGTGCACGGTGTTGAAGCCGTGGCTGGCGCCGAGAAAATAGTCGGGCGTCTTCGAGCTGCAGCCGATGCCCGAGAGCTTGGCCACCCGGTGCGGCTGGATGTCGAGTTCCCAGCATGCCTGCACGATGGCCGCCGAGATCGAGTCGTGCCCGCAGCCGGCGCACAACGTCGACACCTTGCCTTCGTAGTCGCGCCGCGTGTAGCCGACCTTGTTGCGGGTGAGCGTGGGGTGGTGCAGGCGAGGTTTGGCGATGTAGGTCATCGGGGGCTCACACCTTTTCGCGACGCGGGGCCACCGCCAGCGCGTGTACGTGCTTGGTGATGGAGTCGGTGACGAAGCGCGCCGTGATCGGCGTGCCGTCGTAGTGCAGCACCGCGATCAGCCACGACGGATCGATCTCCAGCTCGTTGATCAACAGCGTGCGCATCTGCGCGTCGCGGTTCTGCTCGACCACGAAGACGTGGTCGTGCGCATCGATGAACTCGCGCACGCTGTCGGGGAACGGAAACGCCCGCAGCCGCATCGCGTCGAGGTGGATGCCCTCGCCGGCCAGCACGGTCAGCGCCTCGTCCATCGCCGGCGCGGTGGAGCCGAAGTACATCACCCCCAGCCGTGTCTTCTTCGCCGCGGCGCGCACCAGCGGTTGCGGCACCAGCCTCGCCGCGGTGTCGAACTTCTTCAGCAGCCGCTGCACGTTGTAGAGGTAGTCGGGCCCGGCCTCCGAGTAGCGCGCGTAGGGGTCGCGCGTGGTGCCGCGCGTGAAGTACGCGCCCTTGGTGGGGTGCGTGCCGGGATAAGTGCGCCACGGGATGCCGTCGCCGTCGACGTCCTTGTAGCGGCCGAAGTCCTTGCCGGCCTCGAGGTCGGCGGCGGTCATCACCTTGCCGCGGTCGTAGCGGCGGGCGTCGTCCCACTGCAGCGGCTCGCACAGGCGCTGGTTCATGCCGATATCGAGATCGGTCATCACGAACACCGGGGTCTGCAGGCGGTCGGCCAGGTCGAGCGCCGCTGCAGCGTGCTCGAAGCACTCGGCCGGGTCCTGCGGCAGCAGCATCGGGTGCTTGGTGTCGCCGTGCGATGCGTAGGCGCTCGAGATCAGGTCGGCCTGCTGGGTGCGCGTGGGCATGCCGGTGGACGGCCCGCCGCGCTGCACGTCGATGATCGTCATCGGGATCTCGGCGAAATACGCCAGCCCGATGAACTCGGTCATCAGCGAGACGCCCGGGCCCGAGGTGGCGGTGAACGCGCGCGCGCCGTTCCAGCCGGCGCCGGTGACGATGCCGATCGATGCGATCTCGTCCTCGGCCTGGATGATCGCGAAGCGGTTCTCGCCGGTGTCGGGGTCGACGCGCAGCTTGCGGCAGTAGCGCTCGAAGGCCTCGGCCAGCGACGACGACGGCGTGATCGGGTACCACGCGCACACGGTGGCGCCGCCGTACACGCAGCCCAGGGCCGCGGCGGCGTTGCCCTCCATGAAGATGCGATCGCCGACCGCGTTGGCGCGACGCACTTTCAGGCCCACGGCCGGACTCCTTGGCGGACGGAGATGGTCGGTGGCGAAGCTGCGGCCGGCGTGCAGCGCGCGGATGTTGCTCTCGAGCAGGCGTTCCTTGCCCTTGTACTGCTCGCCGAACAGGCTCTCGATGACCGCGGCGTCGACGTCCATCAGCACCGACAGCGCGCCCAGCACCATGATGTTCTTGAACAGCGTACGCTGGCGCGGGTCTTCGTAGGTGGCGTTGCAGATCGCGGTGACCGGCATGCCGATCACGTTGATGTCGTCGCGGAACGCGCTGTCGGGCAGCGGCTTGGTGCTGTCGTAGAACAGGTAGCCGCCGGGATCGACTTCCCGGACGTCGGCGTCCCAGGTCTGCGGGTTCATCGCCACCATCATGTCGATGCCGCCGCGCCGCCCGAGCCAGCCGGCCTCGCTGACGCGAACCTCGTACCAGGTGGGCAGCCCCTGGATGTTGCTCGGGAAGATGTTGCGCGGGCTGACCGGCACGCCCATGCGCAGAATCGCCTTGGCGAACAGCTCGTTGGCCGACGCCGAACCCGAGCCGTTGACGTTGGCGAACTTGACGACGAAGTCGTTGACGGCCTCGATGCGCTTCATGCGACAGCCCTCGCGGGTTTGGCGGTCGAGCCGCTGTCGCGGCACCGAGGGCCGGCCTTGGCGGTGACCAGCAGGAACTTCTGCATGTCCCAGGCGCCGGTCGGGCAGCGTTCGGCGCACAGGCCGCAGTGCAGGCAGACGTCTTCGTCCTTGACCATCACGCGCCCGGTCTTCAATGGTGCGCCGACGTAGAGCGCCTGCGCCAGGTTGGTTGCCGGCGCGTTCAGGCGCGCGCGCAGGTCGGCTTCGTCGCCGTCGGCGGTGAAGGTGATGCAGTCCATCGGGCAGATGTCGACGCACGCGTCGCACTCGATGCACAGCTTGGGCGCGAACACGGTCTGCACGTCGCAGTTCAGGCAGCGCTGCGCCTCCTTGAAGGCGGTGGCCAGGTCGAAGCCGAGCTCGACCTCCACCTTGATGCTCTTGAGCGCCTTCTCGGCCTTCTCCCACGGCACCTTGAAGCGCAGGTCGTTCGACGGCGCGTTGTCGTAGCTCCACTGGTGGATGCCCATCTTCTGCGACATCAGGTTGACGTGCGGCGGCGGGCGGCGCGTCACGTCCTCGCCGGCGAGCAGGCGGTCGATCGACACCGCGGCCTCGTGGCCGTGCGCCACCGCGGTGATGATGTTCTTGGGGCCGAAGGCGGCGTCGCCGCCGAAGAACACCTGCGGCAGCGACGACTGGAACGTCACCTCGTTCAACAGGGGCAGCCCCCACTCGTTGAAGGCGATGCCGCTGTCGCGCTCGATCCACGGGAACGCGTTCTCCTGCCCCACCGCGACCAGCACCTCGTCGCACGCGAAGTCGACGTCGGGCGCGCCGGTGGGCTCGAGCGTGCGCCGGCCCTTGGCGTCGTAGACCGACTCGACGATCTGGAAGCGCATGCCGGTGAGCTTGCCGCCCTCGTGCAGGAAGGCCAGCGGCACGTGGCACGGCAGGATCGGGATGCCCTCGTGCATCGCGTCTTCCTTCTCCCACGGCGAGGCCTTCATGCTGTCGAAGGTCGAGCGCACGATCACCTTCACATCGTCGGCGCCGAGGCGGCGCGCCGAGCGGCAACAGTCCATCGCGGTGTTCCCGCCGCCAAGCACGATGACTCGCCTGCCGACCTTGCTGACGTGACCGAAGTAGACCGACGCCAGCCAGTCGATGCCGATGTGGATCTGGTCCTTCGCCTCCTGCCGGCCCGGGATCTCGAGGTCGCGTCCGCGCGGCGCGCCGCAGCCGACGAACACCGCGTCGTACGCCTGCGCCAGCAGCGCCTTCATCGAACCGATGCGCTCTCCGCCGCGGAAGTCGACGCCCAGGCCGATGATGTGGCCCACCTCTTCGTCGATCACCTCCTCGGGCAGGCGAAAGCGTGGCACCTGCGTGCGCATGAAGCCGCCGGCCTTGGGGTCGCCCTCGAAGACGGTGACCGAGTAGCCCTGCACCGCGAGATCGCGCGCCACCGTGAGCGACGCCGGCCCGGCGCCGACGCAGGCGACGCGCTTGCCGTTCTTCGTTGCCGGCGAGCGCGGCAGCATCGCGCGGATCTCGCCGTCCTTGAAGTCGGCAGCCACGCGCTTCAGCCGGCAGATGGCGACGGGCTCGGGCTTCTCGGCGTTCTTCTCCTCGACCCGGCTGCGCCGGCAGGCAGGCTCGCACGGCCGATCGCAGGTGCGGCCGAGGATTCCGGGAAAGACGTTGCTTTCCCAGTTGACCATGTAGGCCTCGTTGTAGCGCCCTTGCGCGATCAGGCGGATGTACTCGGGGACGGGAGTGTGGGCCGGGCAGGCCCATTGGCAATCGACGACCTTGTGGAAGTAGGTCGGATCCGCCACGTCAGTGGGGTGCACTCAATGGTCTCCTGCGGGCCCGCTTCGCGAGGCCGCTGCGCGGCCTTCGCGGTCGACCCCGCGAATCGCAAACGCGGCGAGTCTACGCCGGTTGGATGAAGCCGATCGCCGCGCGTGCCCGAATGACCCCACGCGATCAGGCAGGCGTCACGCGCACGCCGGCTTTCATGCCCGGTGCCAGCTTGCCTTTGCGCGCGCGTTTGCCGGCGAAGGCGGCGAGCGCCGCGCCGCGCAGGGTTTCCTGCTTCGGCTTGCCGGCGCGGCTCGCACCGTGCACGCTCAACGCATCGCCGAAGCTGGCCACCGACTGCAGCGGGTCCTTGGCGTCGACCGCCATCAGCGTCAACCCGCGACCGCCGTTGGGCTGCAGCTTCACCTCGTCGAGCGCGAACACCAGCAGATGCCCCGAGCGCGACAGGCACGCCAGCTTGTCGTGCCCTGCGCCCACCGCCACCGGCTGCAGCAGGTGGTCGCCTGGCTCCAGCGACACGAAGGCCTTGCCGCCGCGCTGGCGGCTGTGCATGTCGGCGGCCCGGGCCTGCAGGCCGAAGCCGCCGGAGCCGGCCAGCAGCAGCGTCGTGTCGCCGGCGCCGGCGAAGTAGTGCACCGCCTGCGTGCCGCTTTCGAGGTCGATCAGCGAGGTGATCGGCTGGCCGTCGCCACGGCCGCCGGGCAGCGCCGACACCGCGACGCTGTAGACGCGGCCGTTGCTGCCGAAGGCCAGCAGCGTGTCGACGCTGCGGCAGGCGAAGACGCCGTACAGGCCATCGCCCGCCTTGAAGGCCAGCGTATCGGGGTCGATCTCGTGGCCTTTCATCGAACGCAGCCAGCCCTTGGCGCTGACCACCACGGTCACCGGCTCGTCGACGACGCGGATCTCGGCCACCGTCTTCTTCTCGGCCTGGATCAGCGTGCGCCGCGGGTCGCCGTGCGCCTTGGCGTCGGCCTCGATCTCCTTGATCACCGTGCGCTTGAGCGCCGCCGCGCTACCGAGAATGTCTTCGAGCTTGCCCCGCTCGTCGCGCCGCTCCGCCAGCTCCTGCTCGATCCGGATCGCCTCCAGCCGCGCCAGTTGGCGCAGCCGCAGGTCGAGGATGTCGTCGGCTTGGGCGGAGGTGAGCTTGAACTTGGCGATCAGCGCGGCCTTGGGCTCGTCGCTCTTGCGGATGATGCGGATCACCTCGTCGATGTTCAGCAGCACGAGCTGCCGGCCTTCGAGGATATGGATGCGATCGAGCACCTTGTGCAGCCGGTGCTGCGTGCGCCGCTGCACGGTCGCCTGGCGAAACGCGATCCACTCGACGAGCACCTGGCGCAGACTCTTCTGCGTGGGCCGCCCGTCGCGTCCAACCATCGTCAGGTTGAGCGGCGCGCCGGTCTCGAGGCTGGTGTGCGCCAGCAGCGTGGCCGCCAGATCGGCTACCTCGACGGTGCGCGTCTTCGGCTCGAACACCAGCCGCACCGGCGCGTCCTTGCCCGATTCGTCGCGCACCGCGTCGAGCACCGCGAGCACGGTCTGCTTGAGCTGCACCTGCTCCTGCGTCAGCGCCTTCTTGCCGGCCCTGACCTTGGGGTTGGTCAGCTCCTCGATCTCTTCGAGCACCTTCTGCGCGCTGGTGGCCGGCGGCAATTCGGTCACCACGAGCTGCCATTGGCCGCGCGCCAGATCCTCGATCTTCCAGCGCGCGCGCACCTTGAGCGAGCCGCGGCCGCTGGCGTAGGCGGCGCGGATCTCGTCGTCGCTGCTGATGATCTGGCCGCCGCCAGGGTAGTCGGGGCCGGGCAGCAGCGCGAACAGGTCGTCGTCGGAAAGCCTGTCGTTCCGGATCAGCGCCACCGCGGCGGCGGCCACCTCGCGCAGGTTGTGGCTCGGGCATTCGGTGGCCAGGCCCACCGCGATGCCCGAGGCGCCGTTGAGCAGCACGAACGGCAGCCGCGCCGGCAGCAGCGTCGGCTCTTCGGTCGAGCCGTCGTAGTTGGGCGTGAGATCGACCGTGCCTTCGTCGATCTCGTCGAGCAGCAGCCGCGCAATCGGGCTCAGCCGCGCCTCGGTGTAGCGCATCGCCGCGGCGCCGTCGCCGTCGCGGCTGCCGAAGTTGCCCTGGCCGTCGACCAGCGGGTAGCGCTGCGAGAAGTCCTGCGCCATCCGCACCAGCGCGTCGTACGCCGCGGTGTCGCCGTGCGGATGGAACTTGCCGAGCACGTCGCCGACCACGCGCGCGCTCTTCACCGCCTTGGCGCCTTGCGTGCCGCTGAACCCGAGCCCCATGCGGTGCATCGAGTAGAGGATGCGCCGCTGCACCGGCTTCAGGCCATCGCAGACGTCAGGCAGCGCGCGGCCCTTGACCACCGACAGCGCGTACTCGAGGTAGGCGCGCTCGGCGTACTGCGCCAGCGACACGGCATCGCCGCCGTCGGCGGGCGGCATCAGCGAGAGTTGTTCGGGCATGCGACGAAGTCGGTGAGTGCAGGGAATCAGCGCGGGAACCGCTCGCGCAGCTTGACCTTCCAGAACTTGCCGGTCGACGTGCGCGGCACGCCATCGATCGGCTCGTAGCGCTCGGGCAGTTGCCACTTCGCGAAGCCGTGCTGCAGCAGGTGAGCGCCGAGTTCTTCGGGCGTCGCGTTCTGGCCGGGCTTGAAGACGACGCACGACAGCGGCCGCTCGCCCCATTTGTCGTCGGGAACAGCGATCACCGCCGCCTCGGCAATCGACGGGTGCGCCATCAGCGCGTTCTCGAGGTCGACCGACGAGATCCACTCGCCGCCCGATTTCACCAAGTCCTTGGTGCGGTCGGTGATGCGCAGGTAGCCCAGCGCGTCGAGCGTCGCGACGTCGCCGGTGCGCAGCCAGCCGTCGGCGGTGAACTTGTCGGCCGGCGAGCCCACGCGGTGGTACGCGCCGGTGATGAACGGCCCGCGCACCTGCACCTCGCCCATCGTGGCGCCGTCCCACGGCGCGAACGAGCCGTCGTCGGTCTGCAGCCGCAGCGACACCAGCGGCACCACCATGCCGGCGGTGGCGGCGCGCTTGAACTGCTCGTCGGCGCTGGCGTCGCGCAGCTCGTTGCGCGGGAACACCGCGGTGGCCAGCGGTGAAGTCTCGGTCATGCCCCAGCCCTGCTGGATCGTGATGCCGTGGCGCGCGAAGGCGCGGATCAGCGACTCGGGCACCGCGGCGCCGCCGACCAGCGAACGCATGCCGCGCGGCAACGTCCAGCGCGTCGAACCCTCGGCCAGGGCGCGCTCGTAGGCCTGGATCAGCCCGAGCCAGATCGTCGGCACGCCCAGCGACAGCGTCGGCGGCTCGCGCGTGATCAGGTCGAGCAGGTCGTCGGGGTGCAGGTGCGGCCCGGGGAACACGAGCTTCGCGCCTTGCATCACCGCGCCGTACGGCATGCCCCAACTGTTGGCGTGGAACATCGGCGTCACCGGCAGCACGACGTCGGTGTTGCGCAGGCCCCAGATGTCGGCGCCCATCGCCACCAGCGTGTGCAGGATCGTCGAGCGGTGCGAGTACACGACGCCCTTGGGCCGGCCGGTGGTGCCCGAGGTGTAGCACATCGCCACCGGGTCGTTCTCGTCGTGCTCCGCATACTCGAAGCGGGACTCGTCGGCGCCGGCCAGCAAGGCCTCGTAGTCGACGAACGGCTCGTCGACCGCGGCGCCGGAATACGGGAACACGATCACCTTCTCGAAGCGGTGGGCGCCGGCGAACTGCTTGTACAGCGGCAGCAGGATGTCGTCGACGATCAGGAAGCGGTCATCGGCGTCGCCCGCGATCCAGCCCAGTTCGTCGGCCGCCAGGCGCAGGTTGAGCGTGTGCATCACCCCGCCGGCGGCCGGAATGCCGAAGTAGCACTCCAGGTGCGCGTGGTGGTTCCACGCCAACGTGGCGACGCGGTCGCCGCGCTTCAGGCCGAGCTGCTGCAGTGCCGCGGCGAGCCGGCGCGTGCGGGCGGCGAACTCGCCATAGGTGTGACGCCGCAGCGCCTTGTCGGGCAGCCGCGACACGATCTCGCTGCCCGACAGCATCGTCCGCGCGCGCTCGACCACGTCGTTGAGCGACAGCCGAACCTCCATCATCGTGGCTTGCATGCGCGTCTCCTCAAGGATGAAGCTTCAACTGCTGCGCGCCGCGCGAGTGGCGGCGCTGCAGCAGCACCCAGTACAGCTCGAGCACCTGCTGCACGTGCGCGCGCGTCTCGTCGATCGGCGGCAGAGCGCCGCCGCTGCGTCGCACCGCCTCGCTGCCCGCGCTCCACGCCGCCAGCGCGAGGTCGATGCGCCGGTGCCGCTCGAGCAACTGCGCGATCAGCCGCGCGCCGACCCCGATGTTGGTGCGCGGTTCGGCCAGCCGCGCGGCGATTTCGCGCGGATTGGCGCCCTTGCCCATCAGCGGCGCGGCGGTGGCCGGCATGATCTGCATCAGTCCCACCGCGCCCTTGCGCGACACCGCGCGCTCGTCGAAGCCCGACTCCACCGCGATCAGCGCGTTGATCAGTTCGCCGTCGACTCCGGTCTTGGCCGCAGCCTCGCGCACCCACGGCTGCACGCGCCGGACCTCGGGGGCGATCTCGAGCCAGGTCAGGATCGCCGACGGCGACATCGCCTTGCCCGGCACCTTGTCGGCCTTGCGCGCCGCGTCGTCGCCGATGACCAAGCCGTAGCGCGAGTCGAGTTGCCGCTCGGCGAAGTGTGCAACGCCGTCGGCGTCGACGTAGCCCCACAGCGCGGCGTGCGCGAGCACGCTGCCGGAGAGCGTCGCCGCCGCAACCGCGGTGGCCCTCACCGCAGCTCCTGGCCGAGCGCGATGCGCGCCGCGTATTCGCGATCGAGCATGCTCATCACGATCAGCGAGTCGTATCCCGCTCCCGTGCTGCCGTCGGCGCCGACGCCGCCGATGCTCACGCGCACGCTCTCGCGCAGCCGGCCCTCCTCGACGAAGCCCTCGCTCTGGTAGAGCGCCAGCGCGCGCGTGTTGAGCGCCTTCACGTCGAGCCAGAAGCGGTGCGCGTGCAGGTCGCGGAACGCCATGCGCTTCAACTGGCGCACGCACTCGCGGCCGAGCCCCTGCCCCTTGGGCTGCAGCACGACGCGCTTGAGTTCGACGCTGCCATGCGGGTTGCGGCAGCCCTGCAGGATCACGAAGCCGGCGGCCTCGTAGCCGTCGCCCGCCTCGACGATGAAGTGGCGGAAGTCCGGGAAGCGCACCGCGCCCTCGTGCTGCGTGCGCTCCCACGGCGTGATGAACGGCAGGTTCTGCGCATCGGTCTCGACCGAGATCACGAAGTCGAGGTCCGACAGCATCGTCGGGCGCAGGCGCAGCCGCAGCGAGCGTGCGTCTTCGGCGTCGGCGTGGACGCTCATCGCCAGCCTTGCGGGCAATCGCCGCCGCGTGCGCTCGGGGGCAGTCGAGGCCTAGACATCCAGCTCCACCGTGTCGCCCTTGAGTTCCATCAGTTCGCGCCGTGCCTGCGCCTCGCCCTTGCCCATCAGCCGGGTCAGCGACTGTGCCGTCGCGTCGAGCCCCGGGTCGGCATAGGCCACTTGGAGCAGCCTTCGGGTGTCGGGGTTCAGCGTGGTTTCCCAGAGTTGTTCGGCGCTCATCTCGCCCAGGCCCTTGAAGCGGCTGATGGTCCAGCTGTTCTCGCGCGCGCCCTCCTTGCGCAGCCGGTCGAGCGTCGCTTCGAGTTCGCCATCGTCGAGCGCGTAGATCTTGGCGGCCGGCCTGCGACCGCGCGCCGGTGCGTCGACGCGGTACAGCGGCGGCTTGGCCACGTACACGTGGCCGCGCTCGATCAGCTTCGGGAAGTGGCGGAAGAACAGCGTCAGCAGCAGCACCTGGATGTGCGAGCCGTCGACGTCGGCATCGCTGAGGATGCAGACCTTGCCGTAGCGCAGGCCGTTGAAGTCGGGTTCGTCGTCCGCGCCGTGCGGGTCGACGCCGATCGCCACCGCGATGTCGTGGATCTCGGTGTTGGCGAACAGGCGGTCGCGCTCGACCTCCCACGCGTTGAGCACCTTGCCGCGCAGCGGCAGGATCGCCTGCGTCTCCTTGTCGCGGCCGGCCTTGGCCGAGCCGCCGGCGGAGTCGCCCTCGACCAGGAACAGCTCGTTGAGTGCCAGGTCGCGGCTCTCGCAGTCGGTGAGCTTGCCCGGCAGCACCGCGACGCCCGAGCCCTTGCGCTTCTCGACCTTCTGGCTGGCGCGCTGTCGCGTCTGCGCCTGGCGGATCACCAGCTCGGCGAGCCGCTTGCCGTGCTCGACGTGCTGGTTGAGCCAGAGCTCGAACATCGGGCGCACGTAGCCGGCCACCAGCCGCAGCGCGTCGCGGCTGTTGAGCCGCTCCTTGATCTGCCCCTGGAACTGCGGGTCGAGCACCTTGGCGCTCAGCACGAAGCTGGCGCGCGAGAACACGTCCTCGGGCATCAGCTTGACGCCCTTGGGCAGCAACGCGTGCACTTCGATGAACGCGCGCACCGCGGCAAAGAGGCCCTCGCGCAGGCCGGCCTCGTGGGTGCCACCGGCCACCGTGGGGATCAGGTTGACGTAGCTCTCGCGCAGCGGCTGGCCCTCCTCGGTGAAGGCCACGCACCAGGCGGCGCCCTCGCCTTCGGCGACGTTCTCGGTCTCGGCCTCGGAGGCGAACTGTTCGCCCTCGAACAGCGGGATCACCGGCTCGCTGGCCAGCGCTTGCGTCAGATAGTCGCGCAGGCCGCCCTTGAACAGCCAGCTCTGCTTGTCCTCCTTGCCGCCGCTCTTCTCGTAGACGAGGCTGACCGTGACGCCCGGCATCAGCACGGCCTTGCTGCGCAGCAGATGCACCAGGTCGTGGCGCGGCAGTTCGCTGCTCTCGAAGTACTTCGCATCGGGCCAGACGCGCACCGTGGTGCCGTGCGCGCGGTCGTCGGCCCTGGCCTTGCGCACGCGCAGCTTGTCGACCACGTCGCCGCCGGCAAAGGCCATCGTCGCGACCTCGCCGTCGCGCGCCACGGCGACTTCGAGCCGCCTGGCCAGCGCGTTGGTGACGCTGACGCCCACGCCGTGCAGGCCGCCCGAGAAGCTGTACGCGCCGCCGGCGCCCTTGTCGAATTTGCCGCCGGTGTGCAGGCGCCCGAACACGATCTCCAGCACCGGCACCTGCTCGTCGGGGTGCAGGCCGAACGGAATGCCGCGGCCGTCGTCGGCCACCGACACCGAGCCGTCACCGTGCACCGTCACCGCGATGCGCTTGCCGTGGCCGGCCAACGCCTCGTCGGCGGCGTTGTCGATCACCTCCTGGATCACGTGCAGCGGGTTGTCGGTGCGCGTGTACATGCCCGGCCGCTGCTTGACGGGCTCGAGCCCCTTGAGCACGCGGATCGATTCCTCCGCGTACCTGCCCTGCTTGGTTGCCATGGCGCGGGATTATGGCCACCCCCCGAAGCGGCCTGGCGGCCGCCCGTCCACGGCCGCGCCTGCATGCGCGGCCGGCTCGACAGGCGCTCGCTGGCGCGCAGGCGCCGGCTCTCGTCCAGTCTCGCCCCCAGGGGGCACCGCCAGCGGACCGGCAGCGCCGGATCCGCGGCGGCCACCTGGTTTTCCGCTCTCGGAGTGCGTCGCAGCGGGTGTCAGCGCCGGTAGCGCGCCATCGTCAGCCCGTCGAGATCGATCTCGGGCCTGCGCCCCGAGATCAGGTCGGCGAGCACGCGGCCCGTGCCCGCGGCCATCGTCCAGCCGAGCGTGCCGTGGCCGGTGGCGAGGTACAGGTTGGCGATCGGCGTCGGGCCGACGATCGGCGTGCCGTCGGGCGTCATCGGCCGCAGGCCGCACCAGAATTCGGCGCGCGCGAGGTCGCCGCCGCCGGGAAACAGATCATCGACCACGTGCGTCAGCGTGGCGCGCCGCGACTCGCGCAGCGCCAGGCTGTAGCCGGCCAGCTCGGCGGTGCCGCCGACGCGGATGCGGCTGCCCAGCCGGGTGACGGCGACCTTGTGCGTCTCGTCCATCACCGTCGACTCCGGCGCGTGCGACGCATCGACGATCGGCAGCGTGATCGAGTAGCCCTTGACCGGGTACACCGGAATGCGCAGCTTCAGCGTCTTCAGCATCAGCGGCGTGTAGCTGCCCAGCGCCATCACCACCGCATCGGCAGCGAGCACGCCGGCGGTGGTGCGCACGCCAGTGATGCGCTCGCCCGCGCGCTCGATGCCGAGAATCGCGGTGTCGAAGCGCAGCGTCGCGCCGCGCGCGGCGGCCATCGCCGCCAGACGCTGCGTGAACAGGTGGCAGTCGCCGGTCTCGTCGCCGGGCAGCCGCAGCGCGCCGACGAACTTGTGCTGCGTGTCCTTCAGGCCCGGCTCGACGCGCAGGAACCCCGCGCGGTCGAGCACCTCGTACGGCACCTTGTACTGCTGCAGGACCTCGATGTCCTTGGCGGTGTCGTCGAGCTGCTTCTGGGTGCGAAAGAGCTGCAGCGTGCCCTGCGCGCGCTCGTCGTAGGCGATGCCCGTGGCCGCGCGCAATGCCTTCATGCAGTCGCGGCTGTACTCGGCGATCGGCACCATGCGGCTCTTGTTGAGCGCATAGGCCTTGGCCGTGCAGTTGCCCAGCATCATCGCGCCCCAGCGCCACATCGCCGGGTCGAGCAGCGGCCAGATCACCAGCGGGCTGTAGCGCATCAGCAGCCAGTGGATCGCCTTGATCGGCACGCCCGGGCCGGCCCACGGCGCCGAGTAGCCCGGCGACACCTCGCCGGCGTTGGCGAAGCTGGTTTCCATCGCGGCGGCTTCGCGGCGCTCGACCAGCTCGACCTGGTGGCCGGCCTCGGTCAGGTAGTACGCCGCCGAAACACCGATCACTCCGCCACCCAGAACGAGAACCTTCATCTTCTTGCTCTCCACCCGCCTCGAGCCCCAACTGTACCGATGGCCGCTGTGCCGCAGCGGCACGGTGCTTTCGGCTAGATTCGCGCCATGCACGCCCAGCGCCTTTCGATGCCGACGATGTCGCAGGTGTTGTTGTGCGGCGGGCTGATCGTCACGCTGTCGATGGGCATCCGCCACGGCTTCGGGCTGTGGCTGCAGCCGATCTCGATGGCGCGCGGCTGGCCGCGCGAGACCTTCGCCTTCGCGCTGGCGGTGCAGAACCTGGCGTGGGGGCTTGCCGGACCGATCGCCGGCGCGCTGGCCGACCGTTTCGGCGCCTTTCGGGTGCTGGTGGCCGGCGCGCTGCTCTATGCGGCGGGCCTGGCGACGATGCCGCTGGCCACCAGCGGTGCCGCGTTCACGGGCTCGGCGGGGCTGCTGGTGGGCGTGGCGCAGTCGGGCGTCACCTACGCGGTCGTCTACGGCGTCATCGGCCGCGCCATCGCGCCCGAGCGGCGCTCGTGGGCGATGGGAATCACGGCCGCGGCCGGCTCGTTCGGGCAGTTCCTCATGCTGCCGGTGGAGAGCGTGCTCATCGGTCGCGTCGGCTGGGCGCAGGCGCTGTTCGTGCTGGCGCTGCTGGTGCTGGTGATCGTGCCGCTGGCGCTCGGCCTGCGCGAGCCCGTCAGGCACGCAGCGGGCCGCACGCAGGGCGCCGGGGCGGCGATGCGCGAGGCCTTCGGCACCCGCAGCTTCAACCTGCTGACGGCCGGCTATTTCGTCTGCGGATTCCAGGTGGTGTTCATCGGCGTGCACCTGCCGAGCTACCTCAAGGATCGCGGCTTCGATCCGCAGGTGGGTACGATGGCACTGGCGCTGATCGGCCTGTTCAACGTGTTCGGCACTTACGCGTCCGGCGAAATCGGCCAGCGCTGGCCCAAGCGCTACTTGCTGGCGGCGATCTACAGCCTGCGCTCGATCGCCATCGTGCTGTTCCTGACGCTGCCGCTGACGCCGACGAGCGTCTACGTCTTCTCGGCAGTGATGGGGCTGCTGTGGTTGTCGACGGTGCCGGCCACCAACGCGGTGGTGGCGCAGATCTTCGGCGTGCAGTACCTGTCGATGCTCAGCGGGTTCGTCTTCCTCAGCCATCAGGTCGGCTCGTTCCTGGGGGTCTGGCTCGGCGGCAAGCTGTTCGATGCCACCGGCAGCTACGACGTGGTGTGGTGGATCGCGGTGGCGCTCGGCGTCTTTGCGGCCCTGATCAACTTGCCGGTACGCGAAGCGCCGATCGCGCGGCCGCTGCCGGCGGCGGCATGACGCGGCCTCAGCCTCGCGAGCACGCGCAGCACCGCAAGGGCTGGCGCGTCGTCGCCTGGCTGGCGGCCGCGGTCGTGCTCGCGGCGGTGTTCGTTGCGTACCGCAACCCGCACTTCGTGGTCGACATCGCCAACCGGGTGTGGGCCTGCTTCTGATGCGGTCATGGCCGGCGCACCCTCGCCCTGGATCGTGCGCTGGGCCGGCGCCATCGCGCCGCGCGGCTGCGTGCTCGACCTCGCCTGCGGCCCCGGCCGCCACGTGCGCTACCTGGCCGGGCTCGGCCTGCGCGTCGTCGCGGTCGACCGCGACCGCGACGCGCTGGCGTCGTTGCAAGGCATCGCCGCCGAAGCGATCGCCGCCGACCTCGAGGCCGGCGCCTGGCCGCTGCCGGGGCGGCGCTTCGACGCGGTGGTCGTCACCAACTATCTGTGGCGCCCGCTGCTGCCCGAGATCGTCGCCAGCGTGACCGAGGGCGGGCTGCTGCTGTACGAAACCTTCGCGCTCGGCCAGCAGGCGTTCGGCCGTCCCGCCAACCCGCATTTTCTGCTGCGCCCCGGCGAGTTGCTCGACGCCGCGCAGGGCCTGCACGTGCTCGCGTACGAAGATGGTCTTGCCGCCGCGCCGCAGCGGCGCGTGCAGCGGCTGGCCGCCTGGCGCGCGCTCGACGCGCAACAGCCGCCGCTGCTGCCTGAGCCCGCGCCCCAAGGCCCTAGAATCGCCACCTGAGGCACAGACCGATCATGAAACCCATCGTAGGCAGCATCGTTGCGCTGGTGACGCCGATGCTCGACAACGGCGACATCGACTACGCAGGTCTGCGGCGGCTGGTCGACTGGCACATCGCCGAAGGCACCGACTGCATCGGTGTGGTCGGCACCACCGGCGAATCGCCGACGGTCACCGTCGAGGAACACTGCGAGATCATCCGCGTCGCGGTCGAGCACGCCGCGGGGCGCGTGCCGATCATGGCCGGCGCCGGCGGCAACTCGACACACGAGGCGATCGAGCTGTCGCGCTACGCCAAGAAGGTGGGCGCCGATTGCACGCTGCAGGTGGTGCCGTACTACAACAAGCCGTCGCAGGAGGGCATGTACCGGCACTTCCGCGCCATCGCCGAAGCGGTGGACATTCCGCTGGTGCTCTACAACGTGCCCGGCCGCACGGTGGCCGATCTGCAGCACGACACGGTGCTCAGGCTGGCGCAGGTCGACCGCATCGTCGGCATCAAGGAGGCCAGCGGCAACATCGAGCGCGCGGCGTGGCTCGTAAAGCAGGCGCCGCGCGGTTTCTCGATCTACTCGGGCGACGATGGCACCGCGGTGGCGCTGATGCTGCTCGGCGGCCACGGCAACGTCAGCGTCACGGCCAACGTCGCGCCACGGCTGATGCACGAGTTATGCATGGCGGCGATCGACGGCCGGGCACGCCGCGCCGCCGAGATCCACCTGCAACTGCTGCCGGTGCACCGGCAGTTGTTCTGCGAACCGAGCCCTGCGCCCGCCAAGTGGGCGATGTCGCGCCTGGGCCTTTGCGGCGCCGCGCTGCGCCTGCCGATGGTCGCTCTCACCGCGGCCGGCCAGGCCCAGGTCGAGCAGGCGCTGCGCGAGGCGGGCCTGATTTGACGCCGCAGCGGCGAAGGCCGGCCGGCCCGGCGCCGCTGCCTTGGAGACCCTGAAGTGATCGATCGTTCTGCAATCCTGCGCTGGGTCGCGGCCGGCTGTGCAGTGCTCGGCATTGCGGCCTGCTCCAGCGTCGAGACCTTCCTCGGCGGCGACAAGATCGACTACAAGAGCCAGGCCAACAAGACGCGGGCGCTCGAAGTGCCTCCCGACCTGACGCAACTGGCCAACGACAGCCGCTATCAGCCGCAGTCGGGCGTGGTCAGCGCCAGCGAGCGCCGGGCCACTGCGGCGACACCGGCCGCGTCGGTGCCGGTGGTGGCGCTCAACACGATCGGCGACATGCGCATCGAGCGCGACGGCAACCAGCGCTGGCTGGTGACACCGCTGACGCCGGAACAGTTGTGGCCCAAGCTGCGGCAGTTCTGGACCGAAGCAGGCTTTTCGCTCGACGTCGACGACCCGCAGACCGGCGTGATGGAAACCGATTGGGCCGAGAACCGCGCCCGGATCCCGGCCGACGGCCTGAGGCGACTGTTCGGCGGACTGCTCGATCCGCTGTACTCCACCGGCGAGCGCGACCGCTTTCACATTCGCGTCGAGCGCACGGCCAGCGGCAGCGAGGTCTACGTCGCGCACCGCGGCGTCGAGGAGTACATGTCGGGCACGACGCGCGACGTGCCCGTGTGGCGCAACCGACCGAACGACCCCCAGCTCGAGGCCGAGATGCTGGTGCGGCTGATGGTCAAGCTCGGCGGCAAGAGCGAGGCCACGGGCACGCAGGTCGCCGCGGCGAAGGACGCGTCGCCGCCGCGTGCGCGCGAGGTCACCGGTTCGCCCGGTGCAGTGCTGGAGTTCGACGAAAGCTTCGACAAGGCGTGGCGGCGCGTCGGCCTTGCGCTCGATCGCAGCGGCTTCACGGTCGAGGACCGTGATCGCGCCGCCGGCGTGTACTTCGTGCGCTACATCGACCCCAAGTACGCCGGCCGCGAGGAACCGGGCTTCTTCTCGAAGCTGTTCGGCGCCGGCAAGACCGAAGGCACGCCGCAACGCTATCGCATCGTCGTCAAGCGCGACGGCGAGAAGACGCAGGTCGCGGTGCAGACCTCGCAGGGCTCGCCGGACAGCGGTGCGCCGGGCAAGCAGATCGTCGCGCTACTGGTCAACGAGCTGAAATAGCGCGCCGCGTCACCCGCACCCAAGCGGGCGCCCTCGTCCGAAGCAGCAAGCAGGCGCGGGGCCGTTGGCGGCGAGAAAGCAAACAGGCCGCCCGTTGGCGGCCTGCCTGGCGGAGCGCTTCGCGTTACTTCGACGCGGCAGCGGCGGCGGCACCGACCGCCGCCTTGGCGGCGGCGTCGGCGGCCGACTTCGCCTCGGCAGCGACT
>JAJVIL010000077.1 GCA_022072045.1 Burkholderiaceae bacterium
GCCGCCGCGGTCGAGGAGGCCCAGCTCCGGGTGGCCGCGATGGCCGCCAGCGCAGCGATCGCCGAGCAAGCCGCCAGCGCCGCAAGGGCCAGCGCGGCCGCAGCGGCCGAACGTTTGCGTGCGCTCGAGCAGGGCCTGGAGAAGCTGCGCGCCGATGCCGAGCGCGATCGCGAGCAGGCCGCCGCGATCCGCGCGCAGCTCGCGCGGGCCGACAATGCAGGTCGCATGACACCTTGGCTCGTGACGGCTCTCGTGGTGCTCGCCGTGCTGGCGCTGTGGCTGTGGCTGCGCGTGCGGCGGCTGCAACGCGAACGCGAGGCGGCGTGGTGGGCCGCCAGCCGCGCCGCGGTCAAGCCGCCGCCGAATCCGCCCACCCTGCATCCGATGACGCTGCCGCCGCAGGTGGCACCGCCCCCGCTGGTCAGGCCCGAGGCCACGGTCAGCGTGAAGCCGGCGCTGCCCGTGAAGCCCGCCTTCCGCGATTCGCTGTTTGCGTCCCAGCACGAGCCCCGCGACGTCTCGATCGAGGAACTGATCGACCTCGAGCAGCAGGCCGAGTTCTTCGTCGTGCTCGGGCAGGACGAGGCGGCGATCGACTTGCTGATGGGCCACATCCGCAGCAGTGGCGGCACCAGCGCGCTGCCGTACCTGAAGCTGCTCGAGATCTACCGCCGGCAGGGCGACCGCGAGTCGTACGAGCGCACGCGCGAACGCTTCAATCACCGCTTCAACGCCTACGCCCCGGATTGGGACTCCGAGCTGCAACACGGCCGGACGCTCGACGAGTACCCGGCGGTGACGCAGCGCCTGGTGGCGCGCTGGCGCGACCCGCTCGACGCGATGGCCGAGCTGGAGGTGCTGATGTTCCGCCGCGACGGCGGCGAGCTGTTCGAGCTGCCGGCGTATCGCGAGCTGCTTTTCCTGTATTCGATGGCGCGCGACCTGCTCGATCATCAAGGCGGTCCGCCGACCGCGATCGACGTGCTGCTGCCGCTGGGCGACCGCAGTGCGGAGTTCGAGCCGACCACCGCGCGTCCGCACCTGTTCACGTCGACCGGCCTGGCCGAACTGAGCCGCGGCGGCGAGTCGTCGATCGAATCGTTGCAGCCGTCGCCGCGGGCCACCGAAAGCGGGCCCGAGAGCCTCTACGGCCCGGTCGACGTCGACCTCACGAAGCCGCTGCCGATGGACGAGGACACGCAGGTGTTCCGCCGCGACGACGACCAGCGCAGCGACTTCCTCGATCTGCCGCCCGACAAGCCGAAGTAGCGACCTGCAGGCCTGGGCTGCTACAGGCGAGCCAGGCGTTCGAGCGCCGAGTTCAGCGTTTCGTCTCGCTTGGCGAAACAGAACCGCGCCATCCGCTGGTTGCGCCCGTCCTCGTAGAACGGCGCCAGCGGGATCGCCGCCACGCCGACCTCGGCGGTGAGCCAGCGGCAGAAATCCTCTTCGCCGAGTTCGCTGATCGCCGAGTAGTCGACGCACTGGAAATAGCTGCCCTGGCTTGGCAACAGACGCAGCCGCGTGCGCGCCAGACCGCCGCGGAAGAGGTCGCGTTTGCGTTGGTAGAACGCGGCCAACTCCAGGTACGGCTTGGGGTCGGCCATGTAGCGCGCCAGGCCGTGCTGCACCGGCGTGTTGACCGTGAAGACGTTGAACTGATGGACCTTGCGGAACTCTGCGGTCAGCGCGCGCGGCGCGGCCACGTAGCCGACCTTCCAACCGGTGACGTGGTAGGTCTTGCCGAAGCTCGACACCACGAACGCGCGCGCCGCCAGCTCGGGGTGGCCGCAAGCGCTGGCATGCGCGACGCCGTCGTACACCATGTGCTCGTACACCTCGTCGGCGATCAGCAGCACGTCGGTCGGCCGCAGCAGCTCGGCCAGGGTGTCGAGGTCGGCCTGCAGCCACACCGTCGCGCTCGGGTTGTGCGGCGTGTTGACGAGCAGCGCGCGGGTGCGCGGCGTGATCGCCGCGGCGATGGCGGCGAAATCGGGCCTGAACGTTCCCGCGGCGAGCGCCACCCGCACGACCTTGCCGCCGGCCAGCTCGATGTTGGGGACGTAGCTGTCGTAGCTCGGCTCGAGCACGATCACCTCGTCGCCCGGATGCACCACCGCGAGGATCGCGGTCAGGATCGCCTGCGTCGCGCCGGCGGTGACGGTGATCTCGTCGCCCGCGTCGTAGGCATGGCCATACAGGGCCTCGATCTTGCGCGCGATCGCCTCGCGCAGCGCCGGCACTCCCGCCATCGGCGGGTACTGGTTCATGCCCGAGCGCATCGCCTGGTTCACCGCGTCGACGAGCGCGGGGTCGCAGTCGAAGTCGGGGAACCCCTGGCCGAGGTTGACGGCACCGTGCTGCGTGGCCAGCGCCGACATCACCGTGAAGATGGTGGTACCCACCTGGGGCAGGCGGCTGGAGAGGGCGGGCGTTCGTGCGGTGAGCGTGTTCATGCGGCGCGGCGTCGGGTGGCGTTCGGGCTCACAGATCGTAGTCGACGCCGTCGCCGCTCATCGCGCGCTGGATCAGCGCTCGCGTCAGGCGGTCCGACAGCAGCTCGGCGAAGCTCAGCACGAATTGCCGCAGGTACGCGCCGCGCTTGAAAGCCACGCGCGTCAGGTTGCTGCCGAACAGGTGCCCGGCGCCGCGCCATGCCAGGTCGCCACCCGCGGCATCGCCGCGCACCGCCATCTCGGCGACGATGCCGATCCCCATGCCAAGCCGCACGTAGGTCTTGATGACGTCGGAGTCGATCGCCTCCAGCGCCACCAGCGGCTTCAGCCGCGCGCGTGCGAACGCTGCGTCGATGCGCGAACGCCCGGTGAAAGTGGAGTGGTAGGTGACCAGCGGCTCGGCCGCGATCTGTTCGATCGTCGGCCGCTCGACGCCGGCCAGCGGGTGCCCGGATGGCACCACGATCACGTGCTGCCATTCGTAGCATGGCAGCGAGACGAGGCCATCGACGTCGGCCAGCGACTCGGTGGCCAGCGCGATCTCGGCGGAGTCGTCCAGCAGCATGCGCGCCACCTGTGCCGGTGTGCCCTGGTGCAGCACCACCTGCACCTTCGGATAGCGCTTGCGCAGCGCCGCCACCGGCTCGGGCAGGAAGTAGCGCGCCTGCGTGTGCGTGGTGGCGATCGACAGCGTGCCCGCGTCCTGCTTGGAATACTCTTCGCCGATGCGCTTGAGGTTGGCCACCTCGCGCATGATCACCTCGACCGCCGCGAGCACGAGCTGCCCGGGCTCGGTGATGCGACGCAGCCGCTTGCCGTGGCGCGCGAAGATCTCGACGCCGAGCTCTTCTTCCAGTTCGATGATCGCCTTGCTGATGCCCGGCTGCGACGTGTAGAGCGCCTTCGCGGTTTCGGTGAGGTTCAGGTTGCGGCGCGCGGCCTCCTGAACGAAGCGGAACTGATGCAGGTTCATGGCTGCGGCGCGGTGGCGATCACGAAGGGGTGGCTGACGCGGCGACGCGCGCGATGGCGTCGATGACCTCGCCATGCTCGCCAATCGGGTCGAGCAGCCGCCACTCGACATCCGGGTAGCGGCTCTGCAGCGCGTTCAGCCGCTGCGGCAGGTCGCGCCGGACATGGCCGCCGGTGCCCAGGAACAGCGGCACCACGACGATCTGCCGACAGCCGACCTCCACCAGTTGCATGCCCGCCTGCGCGAGGTCGGGCTGCATCAACTCG
Source organism: Burkholderiaceae bacterium (assembly GCA_022072045.1). Lineage (GTDB taxonomy): Bacteria > Pseudomonadota > Gammaproteobacteria > Burkholderiales > Burkholderiaceae_C > JAEUPI01. The sequence continues at coordinate 3,696 of JAJVIL010000077.1, forward strand.
AGGTACGCCAGCCTCACCTGGGTCTGCGGGCGCAACTGCCGCACGCGCGCGAGCACCGCCTCGAATGGCGCCGCCCACGCGGCGTCGCGCGCGCCGTGGGCGAACAGCAGCAGGCCACGCCGCGCCGTGTCCGCGTTCATCGAAAGCGCACCAGCCATGTGAACGCCGCCAGCGACAGCGCGAGGTAGACCAGCCCCGGTGCCGACGCCGCGACCCACGGTGCCCAGTTGCGCAGCATGCCGAGGTGCCCCGAGACGTTGTTCAGCAGCACGAAGCTGATGCCGAGCATGATGCCGCCGAACACCTTGAGGCTGACACCGCCGGCGCGCGCGTGCAGGTAGGCGAACGGCAGTGCCAGCGCCACCATCACCAGGCAGGCAAAGGGGTACAGCGCGCGCTTCCAGAACAGGATCTCGTGGCGCTGCGAAGCCTGCTCCTGGTCGCCCAGGTGCGCGCTGTAGCGCCACAGCTCGGCGGTCGACATCGTGCCGAGCGGCAGCACCGCGGCGGCCACCACCGACGCCGACAGCGAACTCGGCCAGCTCATCGAGGCGCTGTGCTGCAATTCGACGCCCGCGCCGGCGGCCGCCTGCTCGGGCGTAGGCCAGTCGGTGCGCTCGACATCGCGCAGATGCCACACCGAGTCGGCGTCGACGCGCGCGCTGCGCGCCTCGATCTGGGTGCGCAGTCGCCCGTCGGCGTCCTGCTCGAAGATGCGGACCCCCTGGAGTTCGCCGCTGGCGGTCGTGCGGGCGACGTTGACCGAGATCGCGCGCTCGCCGTCCGGGCCCGTGCGGCGCTCCTTCAGCCAGGCCCCGGTGCGCCCCAGTTCGAGCCCGCCCCGAAACGATGCTTTCAGCCGCACGGCCTCGCGCTCCGACAGCGGCGACAGGTAGTCGCCGACGACGAACGTGACGGCACCGAAGAACAGCCCCAGCAGGGCCAGCAGCCCGAGCGCGCGCACCGGACCGAGCCCGCCGGTGCGCAAGATGGTGAACTCGGACGACTGTGCCAGCCGCGCCATCGCGTAGATGGTGCCGATCAGCACGCAGATCGGCGACAGCTCGTACAAGTGGCCCGGCACCTCCAGCGCCGCCGAGACGGCAGCGTGCAGCAGCGTGAAGCCGTTGCGGCCGACGTTTTCCAGCTCGTCGACGAAGTCGATGAAGAAGAACAACGACAGGAACGCGATCGCGACGAACGCCACCGACCACACGATGTCGCGGTACAGCAGTCGGCGTACCGTCCTCATGCGGCCGCCCGCGTGCCGCGCATCCGCCACAAGTGCCACACCGTGCCCTGATCGCGCCACCACAGCAGCGCCAGCGCCAGGGCCAGCGCGCCGCCGTGCACCAGCGCCATCGCGGGCCCCAGGTCGAGCCGGCCGCCGGACACCCACGCCTGCGACAGGTTGATCAGGTTGTAATAGACGACGAAGCCCAGCAGCGCGAACAGCAGGTTCCAGTTGGTTGCCCGTCGCGGATTGATGGCTGCCAGCCCGATTCCCAACAGCACCAGATTCGTCGCGCCGAACAACAGCCCCAGGCGCCAGACCAGTTCGCCCTGGTTGCGCGGTGTGGGGTTGCTCACCAGTTGGGCGGTGGGGGTCGTCTTCGGCGAGCGGGTCGACGCGCTCTGCACCTGCTGCTCGCCGACCAGCAACTGGTAGCGCGCGAAGCTGGCCAGTGCGCGCTCGCCGTTCTGGTTGTCGGACAGATTGCGCTGACCGGAATCGAGCACCAGGAAGCGATCGCTGCCGATGGTTTCCAGGTGGGCGCTGCGCGCCGAGGTCAGCGATTCCTCCTGCTGGCCGTTGTCGAGCACGAACACGCCGCGCGCATTCATCGATTCGTCCGATCGCTTGTCGACGAAGAACACGCGGCGGCCGTCGCGCGATGTCTGGAACACCCCTGGCGTGACGCGCGACAGGTCCGATCGCTGCTCGTAGCGCTCGCGCAGTTCGGCCGTGCTGCGGTTGCCCCACGGCCAGACCAGCAGTACCAGGATCGCCACCACCAGCAGCACCGGCCAGCTCACGCGCAGCACCGGCGCGACGAAGCGCGTCAGCGCAACGCCGCTGGAGAACCAGATCGCCATCTCGCTGTCGCGGTACATCCGCCCGAGCGTCACGACAATGGCGATGAACAAGCTCAACGCCAGAATCGTCGGCAAATGGCTCAGCGCCGAATAGCCCATCAGCAGCACCACGTCTGCCGGTGCGACCGCGCCATTGGCGGCCTGGCCGAGCACGCGGATCAGCATCATCGTGATCACGATGGTCAGGATGACGACCAGCGTCGCGCCGAACCCGCGCGCCAACTCCTTGCGCAGCGTCGAATCGAATAACATCGCCTCGCCTCAGAACCTGGGTTGATTATGGACTTCAGACACCTGCCGACCACTGTCGCCGCGGTGGCATCGACGGCCGCCGATGCGTTGCTCGTCGTCGTGGCCGGCGCCAAGCCTCCGGGCGATCTGCCCGCAGCGCTGACGCGGGCGCTGCAGGCGGCGCTGAAGCAAGGCGACCTCGTGCTCGAGGCCGGCCGCACCCTCTACCTTGGCCAGTTGCGCGGGGTCAAGGCGCCCCGCGTCGCGTTCGCGGTGGCTGCGGACTCGACCCCGCGCTGCCTGAAGTCCGCGCTCGCCCAAGGGTTCGCGCTGCTCAAGGGGCTCGGCGGCAAGCATGTGGCCGTCTGGATCGCGGGCGCCGGGGCGCTCGACGCAGCCCACGCCGAGGCGCTGGCCACTGCCGGCGGCGACGCCAGCTACCTCTACCGCCACACCAAGCCGAGTGCGGGCCCGAGCCCGAAGCTGGCACGCGCGACGCTGCTGTGCACGCGCGCCGACGAAGCCGCCGTCAGCAGCGGCCTGCAGCGCGGCGCGGCCATCGTCGCCGGCGTCACCCTGGCGCGCGAACTGGCCAACCGCCCCGGCAACCACTGCACGCCGACGCATCTGGCCGGGCAGGCGCAGGAGCTGGCCAAGACGATGAAGCTGGAGGCCGAAGTGCTCGGGCGCAAGGAGATCGAGAAGCTCGGCATGGGCGCGCTGCTCGCGGTGGCGCAAGGGTCGAGCGAGCCACCGCGCTTCATCGTGCTGCGCTACCGTGGCGCTGCCGACGACCCCCCGGTGGTGCTGGTGGGCAAGGGCATCACCTTCGACAGCGGCGGCATTTCGATCAAGCCCGCCGCCGAGATGGACGAGATGAAGTTCGACATGGGCGGTGCCGCCAGCGTGCTCGGCACGCTGCGGGCGGTGGCGCAACTGAAAGCGCGCGTCAACCTGGTCGGCCTGATCCCCACCTGCGAGAACATGCCCAGCGGGCAGGCTGTCAAGCCCGGCGATGTCGTCACCAGCCTGTCGGGCAAGACCATCGAGGTGCTCAACACCGACGCCGAGGGGCGGCTGATCCTGTGCGACGCGCTGGCCTACGCCGAGCGCCTGAAGCCGCGCGTCGTGATCGACATTGCCACCCTGACAGGTGCCTGCGTGGTCGCGCTCGGGCACCACCGCAGTGGCCTGTTCACCCCGCACGACGCGCTGGCCGAAGCCCTGACCCGCGCCGGCGAAGGCGCGCTCGACCCGTGCTGGCGCATGCCACTGGACCCCGAGTACGACGAGGTGCTGAAGAGCAACTTCGCCGACGTGGCCAACGTCGGCCCGCGCGCCGGCGGCGCCATTACCGCGGCGATGTTCCTCAAGCGCTTCACCGGCAAGCTGCGGTGGGCTCATCTCGACGTTGCGGGCACGGCCTGGAAGTCCGGCGCGCAGAAAGGCGCCACCGGCCGCCCGGTGGGGTTGCTGACCCACTACGTGCTGGCGCAGGCCAACGGCGTTTGAGGCGCCTGCCGCCATCGGAAGGTCTGCCTTGCTGCGGCTCGAGTTCCACACCGGCATCGAGGATCCGCTGGCCTACTGCTGCCGATTGCTGCGCAAAGCCTACCGTCAGCGCTTGAAGGTGTTGGTCTGCGGCGAGTCCGAGCAACTGAATCGGCTCGACACCCTGCTGTGGACCTTCGAGCAGCTCGAGTTCGTGCCGCACGCCAGGTTGCGCGGCGCCGAGCGACCCGACGCCGCGCTGCTGCCTCACACGCCGATCTGGCTGGCCGACGCGACCGCCGTCTGGCCCGAGCCCGATGTGGTGGTCAACCTGGGCGCGCAGCCGCTCGCCGAACCCGGCCGCTTCGCGCGTGTCGTCGAGCTGGTCGGCGCCGACACCGACGCGCGCCAGGCAGGTCGGTCTCGCTGGCGGCACTACGCTGGCCTGGGCCTGGCCCCGCAGCAGGTGAGCGCCGCCCCGGCGCCCGACGAGGCCGCTGCGCCATGAACGCTGGGCCCCGGTCGCGAGCCCGTGCAGCGCATGGGGCAGGGCGGTGAACAGCCCGCCGGCCAAGCCGCCGCAGCGCGTGCCGACGCTCACCGAGGTGATTGGCGACCTGCCGGGCGCGGTGCCGGCAGAGCCGGCGCCGGCGCAAGCGCCGCCGCGCGAAGCCGAGGTGGCATCCGACGCGCTGCTGGCCGAGGTGTGGCTGCAGGAGTCGCGCATCGCGGCACGCGTGATCGAGCGCCTGCAGCCACGCATCGATCTGCTGTTCGAGCACCGATTGCGCGAGGCGCTGGCGCCGATGGTTGCACGCGTTTACAACGCAGTCGCCGAAGAGGCGCGCAAGGAACTCGCCCACCGTCTGCGCGAGGCCGTCGAACAGGCGATTGCCGAGGAACTGGGGCGTCATCGGCAAACGTGATTGCTGCGTTGAGGAGCGTCGCGCGGTCTTTCGACCCCGTGAGCGCCCGCTGCGGCGGCGCGGCGACGACCCGAGGATTCCCGATGAGGCAGGAGGGTGGATTGGAGTATCGTGTCGCCCGTTGAGAAAAACCCCGGGTAAACGCTCTCAACTTACCCACTTGGAGGCTCAAGACATGCTATTGAAATTCAGTGTGATCGCCGCAGCGTCGATAGCGCTGTTTGCCGGCGCGGCGTCGGCACAGGAGATGGTGGTCAAGATCGGTCACGTCGCGCCGATGTCCGGCCCGCAGGCGCACTACGGCAAGGACAACGAGAACGGCGCGCGCATGGCGATCGACGATCTCAACGCCAAGGGCGTGACGATCGGCGGCAAGAAGGTCAAGCTCGAACTCGCGGCCGAGGACGACGCCGCCGACCCGAAGCAGGGCACCGCGGCGGCGCAGAAGTTGTGCGACGCCAAGGTCGTCGGCGTGGTGGGCCACCTGAACTCCGGCACCACGATTCCCGCATCGGCGATCTACGAGAAGTGCAACATCCCGATGGTCACACCGTCGGCCACCAACCCGAAGCTCACGCAGCAGGGTTTCAAGTACATCTTCCGTGTGCTGGCCAACGACAACGCGCTCGGCGCCGGCCTGGCGCTGCATGCGGCCAACAACCTGCACCTGAAACGCATCGCGGTGATCGATGACCGCACCGCCTACGGCCAGGGCATCGCCGAAGTGTTCGCGGCCACCGCCAAGGCCAAGGGCATGCAGATCGTCGACCAGCAGTACACCACCGACAAGGCCACCGACTTCATGGCGATCCTCACCGCCATCAAGGCCAAGAACCCGGATGGCATCTTCTTCGGCGGCATGGACACCCAAGGCGGCCCGATGGTGCGCCAGATGGAGCAGCTTGGCCTGGCGAAGGTCAAGTTCTTCGGCGGCGATGGCATCTGCACCGACAAGATCATCGAGCTGTCGGGCGGCGCCAAGACGCTCGGCAACGTGGTATGCGCCGAGGGCGGCTCCTCGCTGGCCAAGATGCCGGGCGGCACGGCGTGGAAGGCGCGCTACGACGCCAAGTACCCGAAGCAGTTCCAGGTCTACTCGCCGTACGTGTACGACGCCGTGCACGTGCTGGTGCAGGCGATGGTCGACGCCGGTTCGTCCGACCCCAAGGTCTACCTGCCCAAGCTGGCGGCGATCAACTACAAGGGCGTCACGGCGAACATCTCGTTCGACAAGGACGGCGAGCTGAAGAACCCGGCGATGTCGCTGTACGAGTACAAGAACGGCAAGAAGGTGCCGTTGAACTGATCGAGGCTTGCTGCCAACGCAAGGGCGCCGCATCGGCGCCCTTTTTTTTGCCGGCACTCGGGACCATCGGCCTCGCCGCTTCGCACAGCTTTACGAAGCGTTGACGTCCGAGCGTGCTCCGCGCGGCGGCGCGACCCGTTGTGAGCGGGCGACCGTCGTGGTCGGACTCCGCAGGAGACAGTTCCATGAGCAGGAGCAAGCTGTTGGTGGCCGGTGCGCTGGCCTTGACCGGTGCGCTCGCAGTCGGTACCGCGCAGGCGCACGAGAGTCGCGTCGCTTGGTCGATCTCCATCGGTCTGCCGGCAGCGGTGCTGCTGCCGTCGCCGGTCGTCGTGAGGCCGCCGGTGGTCGTGCCGCCGGCTTACCGCGACCACGGTCGCCACGAGCGCTACGCCTACGGCTACACGCGGCCCGTGGCGTGGGACCGCGACGGCGACGGCGTGCCCAATCGTCGCGACCGGCTCTACAACCCGGTGTGGGACCGTGACGGCGACGGTATTCCGAACCGGCGCGACCATTTCGACAACCGGCGCCATGACCGCGATCACGACGGTATTCCGAACCGCTGGGATCGCCATTGAAGCGCGGCAAGCGATCGAAACGCCCCCGGGGCGTTTCGTTCGCTGAGGCCAAGGTCAGAGCGTGGCGGCAAACTCCGCCAGCGGCTCCTGCGCGTAGCGGTACCCTGCATCGATGATCTCGGCGTAGCGCCTGAGCGCCAGCAGGCCGAACTGAGCCAGATCGGGGCGCAGGCACAGGTCGGCCTCGAGCCGCATGCGGCGCGTGTGCGCCAGGCTGGCCAGTAGCAGGCTGTGCATCATGACCTCGAACATGCCGGGCGGCGCCTGGCGCAGCATCCGTCGCCGCCCGGCGACGCGCGCCGCGAACTCGAGCCACGGCGATGGATACGCGGTGGCTGCGGTGCGCAGATCGAGGTCGGCCGTCACATCCACCGCGATCACGCGGCCGGCGAGCCGCTCGCGTGCCACGGCAACCGGCAGGTTGTCGATCAGGCCGCCATCGACCAGCAACTGCCCGTCGCGGATCACCGCCTCGACCAGGCCCGGCAGCGAGCAACTCGCGCGCAGCGCCTGCCAGACCGGGCCGCGGGTGTGCAACTCGACTGAGCGCTGCGTGAGGTTGCTCGACACCACCACCAGCGGAAGCCACAGATCCTCGAGTTGGGCGTCGCCGCATTGCTCGTGCAGCGCACGGCTGAGGCGATCGCCGCGCAACAGCGAGAACACCGGCAATGTGTAGCCCTTGAACGGCCGCGCGCGATACAGCCGCTGCGCCGAGCGGGCCATCTCCTCGTGGCCGATGCCTGCCGCGGCCAGGTAACCCGCCATCGCACCGGCGCTCGTGCCGATGCCCAGATCGACGGCGATGCCGCGCTCGCGCATGGCCCGCACGACGCCCATGTGGGCGCAACAGCGCGCGCCGCCGCCCGACAGCGCCAGCGCGACGCCCCGGCCGGCGACGCGGCGCGCGAGGCGGTCGATGTCGTCGTCACGATCGAGCCGCAGGTGCAGGTGAGCCTCGACCGCGCGTGCATCGAGCCAGCGCGCGGTACCGCGCGGCGGCTGCGCGCCATCGGCGTGCAGCAGCACCAGCAGCCGACGCACGTCGCGCTGTCCGGCCTCGCGCGGCAGCAGCGCTCGCTCCAGCGGGCCCGGGTTCGCGTCGCCCAGGGCGTCGCCGACGAGAATCACTCGATCGGCGTGGCCCACCGCGCGCGCGCTCCACGCGTTGGGCGCGGGGTCGGCCACCAGCACGAGAAAGCGATGCGCGGCGTTCTGTTCATCGAGCCATGCGCCGACGCGGATCCACGTGGGGTGCGAAGCGGGCAACTCGGTCGCGCCTGGGCCCACGCCCACCTCGTGCAACTGGGCGGCAGTCACCGTCCGAGCAGTGCCGAAACGGCCGAGCGCTGCACAGAGACGATGCGCCAGGCCGGGCAGGTCGACGCCCGCAGTGGCCGGCACCAGCGCCAGCGTGACACCGGCACCCTCGGCCCCCCGCCGGGTGCCGCCTTGCTGCATGACGCGCAGCGCCAGCGTGCGCAGCATCGCGTGCGGCACCTGCGGCCGGGTGGCAACCAGATCGGCCACCAACGCCACCGGAAAGCACGCAAGTTCGGTATCGCGCAACGCATAGACGGTCGCCGAGCGGGGCTGGCCGGTGACCAGGGCCATCTCGCCGACGCCTTCGCCGCGCCCCACCTCCGACAGCAGCCGCTCGGGATGGCCGTCGTGCGCCGGCTCGACGACAGCGAGGCGGCCTCCGGTGACCACGTACCAGGCGTCGCCCGGATCGCCCTTGCGGAAGAGCACCTCGCCGCGCCTCAGCGTGCGCCAGGCGATTCGGCTTTCGAGCGCGGCGATGTCGGCAGCCTCGAGCGGGCCGAACATCGCGCTCAGCACCGTGAGCATCTGTCGGCGCTGCAGGCGCCGCGCGGCGAGGCGGGCCAGCGGGTCGAGCAACGCCGGCGTCGCAGCGCACAGGGCATCGAAGTCCTTGCGCTGCAGGCGATAGACCTCCGCTGCGCCCGCCGCCGCAACCGTGGCCGACGCGGCACCGCCGACGACGACCTGCATCTCGCCGACCACGTCGCCACGACCGACGGTGTCGATCGCGGTTTCGCTGCCGTCGGGGCGGCGCAGACTCACTTCGAGCTGCCCGCGCGCCACGACGAAGAGCGCCTCGCCCGGCTCGCCCTGGCGCAACAACACCTGCCCGGGCCGCACGACCTCGAGCCGCATCGCCGCCGCGAGGCGTTCGCGCTGCCGCTGGTCGAACGCGCCGAAGACGGCCGACGCGCTCAGCAGAGCGTGCAGTTCCTGGTCTTCTCGCATGCCGCGCGCGGCCAGGCTGGCGCAGCGAGCGGTATTCGACTGCGCGGCGGCCGTCCTGATGCCCGGGTTCTTGCTGGCGGAGGGAGCGGGATTCGAACCCGCGGTGGGCTGTTAACCCACACACGCTTTCCAGGCGTGCGACTTAAACCACTCATCCATCCCTCCGAGGCCGGACGCCGAGCAGTGCCTGCGTGCCTTCAGGCGCGCGGATTCTATCTACTCAGCTCCTGGCGGCGCCTTTCATCAGCGTCATCGCGGTGCCGATCAGCGACGCGACCTCGGACATGTTGCCGGGGACGATCATCGTGTTGTTGGTCTTGGCGAGCTGCTGGTAGGCGTCGACCGCGCGCTCGGCCACCTTCAGTTGCACCGCCTGCTCGCCGCCGGGCTGCTGAATCGCCGCCGCGATCTGGCGAATCGCGCCGGCGGTCGCGTCGGCCACCGCGGTGATCGCCGCCGCCTCGCCCTGCGCCTTGTTAATCTCGGCCTGCCGCTCGCCCTCGCTCTTGGCGATGAAGGCCGCGCGCTGACCCTCGGCAAGGTTGATCTGCTCCTGCCGCTTGCCCTCGGAGGCGGCGATCAGCGCGCGCTTCTCGCGCTCGGCGGTGATCTGCGCCTGCATGCTGCGCAGGATCTCCGCCGGCGGCGTCAGATCCTTGATCTCGTAGCGCAGCACCTTGACGCCCCAGTTCAGCGCCGCTTCGTCGAGCGCCGCCACCACGGCGGCGTTGATTGCGCCGCGCTCCTCGAAGGTCTTGTCGAGCTCCATCTTGCCGATCACGCTGCGCAGCGTGGTCTGCGCGAGCTGGGTGATCGCCAGCACGTAGTTGCTCGAGCCGTAGCTGGCGCGCATGGCGTCGGTGATCTGGAAGTACAGGATGCCGTCGACTTGAAGTTGCGTGTTGTCCTTGGTGATGCAGACCTGGCTCGGCACGTCCAGCGGGATCTCCTTCAGCGAGTGCTTGTAGCTCACGCGCTCGACGAACGGGATCACGAACTTCAGCCCCGGCGTCAGCGTGCGGTCGTAGCGGCCGAGGCGCTCGACCACCCAGGCGTGCTGCTGCGGCACGATCTTGAACGTGCGCACGACGAAGATGACGGCGATGACGAGGATGAGCAGGGCAACTTCCATGTCGGGTTCTCTCCGGTGAAGCGGTTGGCGACGCGGTGGCGCCGTTCAGGATGCAGCGCGCGGCGCCACCAACAGGCGGCTGCCCTGCACGGCGACGATGGTGTGCTCGCCCGGCTCCGGTTTGCCTTCGCCGCGGTAGCTCACCGCCCACGACGCGCCGCGGTAGCTGACCTGCGCGGTGCCGTCGGGGCCCCAGGCGTCGACACGCACGGTCTGGCCGATGTCGAGGTTGACGTCGGGGTTGGCCTCGGCTGGTGCCGAGCGTGGCTTGCGAAAGCGCTTGAAGTGCCACAGTGCCGTCGCACCGCCGCCCACCAGCGCCGCCACGACGATCTGCACCGTCGTCGTCGCACCCAGGTGGGCCGCGATGGCGCCGGCGGCAGCGCCCAGCGCGAGCATCAGCAGGTAGAAGGTACCGCTGGCCAGCTCGACGGCCACCAGCAGCCCGGCCACCACCCACCACAGCGTCGACGTCGGCCAATCCATGGCACCGCCCTCCGCGGCAACTTTGCTTTGCGGCCAAGTGTAGCGACAGCATCGCTTCAGGGATTCGGTCCTACACTCTCGCGCTCTCGTTTCGCCCTGACCCGGCCTGGAGGCCCTTGCGATGTTGCGTTTCCACTTCCCCATCGTGATCATCGATGAGGATTTCCGCTCCGAGAACGCCTCGGGCCTGGGCATCCGCGCGCTCGCCTCGGCGATCGAGAAGGAAGGCATGGAGGTGCTCGGCGTCACCAGCTACGGCGACCTCTCGCAGTTCGCGCAGCAGCAAAGCCGTGCCAGCGCGTTCATCCTGTCGATCGACGACGAGGAGTTCACCTCGGGCCCCGAGCCGGTCAAGGCGGTGGTGAGCCTACGCAACTTCATCGGCGAGATCCGCCGGCGCAACGCCGACATCCCGATCTACCTGTACGGCGAGACGCGCACCTCGCAGCACCTGCCCAACGACATCCTGCGCGAGCTGCACGGCTACGTGCACATGTTCGAGGACACGCCGGAGTTCGTCGCGCGCCACATCATCCGCGAGGCGCGCAGCTACCTCGACGGCGTGGCGCCGCCGTTCTTCAAGGCGCTGGTCGACTACGCGCAGGACGGCTCGTATTCGTGGCACTGCCCAGGCCACTCCGGCGGGGTGGCGTTCCTGAAGAGCCCGGTCGGGCAGATGTTCCACCAGTTCTTCGGCGAGAACATGCTGCGCGCCGACGTCTGCAACTCGGTCGACGAACTGGGCCAGTTGCTCGACCACACCGGCCCGGTGGCCGCCAGCGAGAAGAACGCCGCGCGCATCTTCAACGCCGACCACTGCTTCTTCGTCACCAACGGCACCAGCACCAGCAACAAGATGGTGTGGCACCACACGGTGGCGCCGGGCGACGTGGTGGTGGTCGACCGCAACTGCCACAAGAGCGTGCTGCACTCGATCATCATGACCGGCGCGATTCCGGTGTTCCTGACGCCGACGCGCAACCACCTGGGCATCATCGGGCCCATCCCGCGCGCCGAGTTCGAGCCCGAGGCGATCCGCCGCCGCATGGCGCGCAACCCGCTGCTGGCCGACAACGGCGCCAGCAAGAAGCAGCCGCGCATCCTGACGATCACGCAGAGCACCTACGACGGCGTGCTCTACAACGTCGACCAGATCAAGGCGATGCAGGACGGCTTCACCGACACGCTGCACTTCGACGAGGCGTGGCTGCCGCACGCCACCTTCCACGATTTCTACAAGGGCATGCACGCGATCGGCAAGGATCGGCCGCGCACCAAGACCTCGATGGTGTTCTCGACGCAGTCCACCCACAAGCTGCTGGCCGGGCTGTCGCAGGCGTCGCAGATCCTGGTGGCCGACTCCGAGACGCGGCGGCTCGACCAGCACCTGTTCAACGAGGCGTACCTGATGCACACGTCGACGTCGCCGCAGTACGCGATCATCGCCAGCTGCGACGTCGCCGCGGCGATGATGGAGCCGCCCGGCGGCACCGCGCTGGTGGAGGAAAGCATCCACGAGTCGCTGGAGTTCCGCCGCGCGATGCGCAAGATCGACAAGGACTGGGGCCGCGATTGGTGGTTCCAGGTCTGGGGGCCACCGCGGCTGGCGCACGAAGGCATCGGCAAGCCCGACGACTGGATGCTGACTGCGCACGAGAAGTGGCACGGCTTCGGCGACCTGGCGCCCGGCTTCAACATGCTCGACCCGATCAAGAGCACGGTGGTCACGCCGGGGCTCGACGTGACCGGCCGCTTCGCCAAGACCGGCATCCCGGCGGCCATCGTCACCAAGTACCTGGCCGAGCACGGCGTGGTGGTCGAGAAGACCGGCCTGTACTCGTTCTTCATCATGTTCACCATCGGCATCACCAAGGGCCGCTGGAACACGCTGCTGACCGCGCTGCAGCAGTTCAAGGACGACTACGACAAGAACGCGCCGATGTGGCGCGTGCTCCCCGAGTTCTGCCAGCACCAGCCGAAGTACGAGCGCATGGGCCTGCGCGACCTGAGCCAGGCCATCCACGAGACCTACGCCAAGGGCGACATCGCGCGCCTGACCACCGAGATGTACCTGTCGGATCTGCAGCCGGCGATGAAGCCGTCGGACGCCTTCGCGCGCATTGCGCACCGCGACACCGAGCGCGTGCCGATCGAGGAGCTGGAGAACCGCATCACCACCGCGATGCTGACACCGTACCCGCCGGGGATTCCGCTGCTGATCCCCGGCGAACGCTTCAACCGTCGCATCGTCGAGTACCTGCGCTTCGTGCAGGAGTTCAACGCCCGCTTCCCGGGGTTCGACACCGACGTGCACGGGCTGGTCGAGAACCAGACCGAAGGGTTCCGTCGCAGCTACTACGTGGACTGCGTTCGCGCCTGATGCCAGCCGCAGCCGGCGACGATCAGCCGGCGGCGGTGCCGCCGCCGACGTGGCTGAAGCCGCCGTCGACGTAGACGATCTCGGCGCTGATCCCGGCCGCCAGATCCGATAGCAGGAAGGCTGCGGCGTTGCCGACATCGTCGATCGTGATGTTGCGGCGAATCGGCGTCGCGGCGGCAAAGTCGGCCTGCAGCTTGCCGAAATCCTTGATGCCCGAGGCCGCCAGCGTCTTGATCGGCCCGGCCGACAGGCCATTGACCCGTATGCCCCTGGCGCCCAGGCTGTGCGCCAGGAAGCGCACGCTGGCCTCCAGTGACGCCTTGGCCAGGCCCATGGTGTTGTAGTTGGGCACGTACCGCACCGCGCCGAGGTAGGTCAGCGTCAGCAGCGCCGAACGCTCGCGCAGCAGCGGCAGCGCCGCCTTGGCCATCGCCGGGAAGCTGTAGGCCGAGATGTCGTGCGCGATGCGGAAGTTCTCGCGCGTCATGCCGTCGAGAAAATCGCCGGCGATCGCCTCGCGCGGAGCGAACGCGATCGCGTGCACGAAGCCGTCGAAGCTGCCCCACGCGTCGCCGAGCTGGCCGAACAGGCGCGCGATCTGCGCATCGTCGGCGACGTCGCACTCGAAAGTGAGCTTCGAGCCGAACTCCGCCGCGTACTCGGCGATGCGATCCTTGAAGCGTTCGCCCTGATAGCTGAAGGCCAGCTCGGCGCCCTCGCGGTGGCAGGCGCGCGCGATGCCGTAGGCGATCGAGCGGTTGTTGAGCACGCCGGTGACGAGCAGGCGCTTGCCGGAGAGGAAACCCATGGCGGCGGACGGCGGGCGTTGAAACGGGGGCGGATTCTCGCATGCGCCACCGCTCTCGCACGCCACGACTCTTGCGGGTATGGGTCTTGCAGAGTAGAATCCGCGCTTCGCTGGGGCAAGGAAATGGGCGGATTCATCCAGCCCATTTTTTTTGCCGTGGGCAACGGGTTTGCAGCCGGCCAGGCGAGGCGCTGCAGGCCCCTTTGGGGATCGAAGAAGCTCGCAGATGACCCACTCGTGGCAGCAGGCGGTCGAGCGCGGCGTACAGGCGCTCGGCTACGAACTCGTCGACGTCGAACGCTCGGCGGGCGGGCTGCTGCGCGTCTTCATCGATCGGGTGGCTGGCCGCCCCTACGAGGTGGCGGGCGACGCGGTCACTGTCGACGACTGCGAGCGCGTGACGCGCCACCTGCAGTACGCGCTCGAGGTCGACGGTGTCGACTACGCCCGGCTCGAGGTGTCGTCGCCTGGGCTGGACCGGCCGCTGCGCAAGCCCGGTGACTGGCAGCGCTTTGCAGGCAGCGAGGTCGAGCTGACGCTGCGCGCGCCGTTCCAGGGCCGCAAGCACTGGCGCGGCCGGTTGCAGGCGCGCGAGGACGGCTGGCGGCTGGTGCTGCCGCGCGACGGCAGCACCCCGGCCGAGACGCTGGATTTCGACCTGCACGAGGTGCGCGAGGCGCGTCTGGTGCCGCAACTGGATTTCAAAGGCCGCCGCGCGCGGCCGGCCGCGGCCTGAGGCGTGGCCGCGCACAGAGCAGAAAGGGCGATGCAAGCCATGAACCGGGAAATGCTGATGCTGGTCGACGCCATCTCGCGCGAGAAGAGCGTCGAGCGCGACGTCGTCTTCGGCGCCGTCGAAGCCGCGTTGGCGCAGGCCACCAAGAAGCTGCACGGCGGCGAGGTCGACATCCGCGTCGCGGTCGACCGCGATACCGGCGACTACGAAACCTTCCGCCGCTGGCACGTGGTGCCCGACGAAGCCGGGCTGCAGATCCCCGACGCCGAGATCCTGCTGTTCGAGGCCAAGGAGCAGATTCCCGACATCGAGGTCGACGACCACATCGAGGAGCCGATCGACTCGGTGCCGATCGGCCGCATCGGCGCGCAGGCCGCCAAGCAGGTGATCCTGCAGAAGATCCGCGACGCCGAGCGCGAGCAGTTGCTCAACGACTTTCTGTCGCGCGGCGACAAGATCTTCGTCGGCACGGTCAAGCGCGCCGACAAGGGCGACCTGATCGTCGAATCCGGCCGCGTCGAGGGCCGCCTCAAGCGCAGCGAGATGATCGCCAAGGAGAACCTGCGCACCGGCGACCGCGTGCGCGCGGTGATCCTCGGCGTCGACGCCACCGCGCGCGGCGCGCAGATCATGCTGTCGCGCTCGTCGCCGCTGTTCATGAAGGAGCTGTTCGCGCAGGAAGTGCCCGAGATCGAGCAGGGGCTGCTCGAGATCAAGAGTTGCGCGCGCGATGCCGGCTCGCGCGCCAAGATCGCGGTGCAGTCGCACGACAAGCGGGTCGACCCGATCGGCACCTGCGTCGGCGTGCGCGGCTCGCGCGTCAATGCGGTGACCAACGAGCTGGCCGGCGAGCGCGTCGACATCGTGCTGTGGTCGGAGGATCCGGCGCAATTCGTCATCGGCGCGCTGGCACCGGCCAACGTGCAGTCGATCGTCGTCGACGAAGAGAAGCACGCGATGGACGTCGTGGTCGACGAGGAGAACCTCGCGATCGCCATCGGCCGCGGCGGGCAGAACGTGCGCCTGGCCTCCGAGCTGACCGGCTGGCGCATCAACATCATGACCGCCGAGGAGTCGGCCTCCAAGCAGGCGCAGGAGTCCGACTCGGTGAGGAAGCTGTTCGTCGAGAAGCTCGACGTCGACCAGGAAGTCGCCGACATTCTGATCGCCGAGGGCTTCGGCAGCCTCGAAGAGGTGGCCTACGTGCCGCTGCAGGAGATGCTCGAGATCGAGTCGTTCGACGAGGACACCGTCAACGAGCTGCGCACCCGCGCCAAGGACGCCCTGCTGACGATGGAGATCGCCCGCGAGGAGCGGGTCGACGCCGTGTCGCAGGACCTGCGCGACCTCGAAGGGCTGACGCCCGAGCTCATCCGCAAGCTGGCCGAGGGTGGCGTCAACTCGCGCGACGGCCTGGCCGACCTGGCGGTCGACGAGCTGCAGGAGCTGACCGATGTCAGCGACGAGCAGGCCAAAGCGTTGATCATGAAGGCGCGCGAACACTGGTTCAGCACCTGATGCCCGACGAGCCGACCCCAGACGCCTCCCAGCCAAGGACCCCGAACACATGGCCGTCACCACCGTTGCCCAGTTTGCCGCCGAGCTGAACCGCCCCAGCGCGGCGCTGCTCGAGCAGCTGCAATCCGCCGGCGTGGCCAAGCGGTCGCCCGACGACAAGCTCACCGATGCCGACAAGGAGCGGCTGCTCGATTTCCTGCGCAGCGCGCACGGCGCGGCCGGCGGCGAGCGCAAGAAGATCACCCTGACGCGCAAGTCCACCAGCGAGATCAAGCAGGCCGACGCCTCCGGCAAGGCGCGCACGATCCAGGTCGAGGTGCGCAAGAAGCGGGTTTTCGTCAAGCGCGAAGACGCGCCCGGCGCGGCCGTGGCCGAGGAGCCGCCCGCCCCCGTGATCGACGAGGCCGAAGCACAGCGCCGCGAGGCCGACGCCGCGCGTCAGGCCGAGCTGCTGCGCCGCCAAGACGAAGATGCAGCCCGCCGGCTGCGCGAAGAGGAGGAGCGGCGCGAGCTCGAGGCTGCCGCGGCCGCCGCAGCGGCGCAGGCCGCTGCGG
>JAJVIL010000024.1 GCA_022072045.1 Burkholderiaceae bacterium
GTGCCGCTGCTGCACTTCACCCCCGCCGGCCGGCCGCTGACGCAGGCGCTGGTGCGCGAGCTGGCGCGCGGCAGCGGCGCGGTGCTGCTGTGCGCGCGCTACGAAGGCGTCGATCAGCGCTTCATCGATCTCGAGGTCGACCTCGAACTGAGCCTGGGCGACTACGTGCTCTCGGGCGGCGAGTTGCCGGCGCTGGTGCTGCTCGATGCGGTGGCGCGGCTGCTGCCGGGCGTGCTGAGCGAGCCGTCGCACCAGGCCGACAGCTTCTCCGACGGGCTGCTCGAGGGCCCGCACTACACCCGGCCCGAGGTGCTCGACACGCCGCAGGGCCCGCTGGCGGTGCCCGAGGTGCTGCTGTCGGGCCACCATCGCGCGATCGCGCGCTGGCGGCGCGAGCAGGCGCTGCGCATCACCGCCCGGCGCCGCCCCGATCTGATCGCCCGGGCGCGTGCCGAGGGCCGGCTCAGTGCCGATGACGAGGCGCTGCTGCGAACGCTCGGCCTATAATCCGCAGCTTTTCGATCCTCTGCGGCCGCACCAGAAGCACCAGCGGGCCGGCACGATCGCCAGGAGAACCCAGGTGGACCTGATCCGCACCCTCGAGCACGAAGAGATCGCCCGGCTCGGCAAGAAAGTCCCCGATTTCGCCGCCGGCGACACCGTGGTGGTGAACGTCAATGTCGTCGAAGGCAACCGCAAGCGCGTGCAGGCCTACGAAGGCGTCGTGATCGCCAAGCGCAACCGCGGCCTGAACTCGAGCTTCATCGTGCGCAAGATCTCCAGCGGCGAGGGCGTCGAGCGCACGTTCCAGACCTACAGCCCCCTGATCGCGTCGATCGACGTCAAGCGCCACGGCGACGTGCGCCGCGCCAAGCTGTACTACCTGCGCGAACGCTCGGGCAAGTCGGCCAGAATCAAAGAGAAGCTGGCCTGATCGGGCGGCCGCGCGAGCGGCCCCGCAGCTTGCGATGGGCGTCAAACCGCCTCGCGTCGTCGACCCCAAGGTCTATCCGGTGGTCGGCATCGACGATCACCTGCCGGCGCTGCCTGCCCAGGCGTTGACGCCGCAGGCGGTGCG
Source organism: Burkholderiaceae bacterium (assembly GCA_022072045.1). Lineage (GTDB taxonomy): Bacteria > Pseudomonadota > Gammaproteobacteria > Burkholderiales > Burkholderiaceae_C > JAEUPI01. Next base: position 1,079 of record JAJVIL010000024.1, read on the forward strand.
CCGCCGCTTCGGCGATCTGCACCCGTGGACGCCCGAGTTCCAGGGCGACGCGCGGCTGTTCGACATCGGGCGCAAGCCGACCCCTGCTTCGGTGCTGGTGCCGCTGGTCGAGCGCGACAACGGGCTCAACGTGCTGCTCACGCAGCGCGCCGACCATCTGCACGACCACGCCGGGCAGATCAGCTTCCCCGGTGGTCGCGTCGACCCGCGCGACGCCGGCCCCGTGGATACCGCGCTGCGCGAAACCGAAGAGGAGATCGGCCTGCCGCGCGCGCGCGTGCAGGTGCTCGGGCCGCTGAACACCTACTCCACCGTCACCAGCTACGTCGTCACGCCGGTCGTCGCGCTGGTGCATCCGCCGTTCGATCTGGCGCTCGACAAGTTCGAGGTTGCCGAGGCGTTCGAGGTGCCGCTGCAGTTCCTGATGACGCCGGCGCACCACCATCGCCATGCGGCCGAGTTCGAGGGCGTGCGGCGCCAGTTCCTGTCGATGCCGTGGCAGGGCGTCGACGCGCAAGGCCGGCCGCACGAGTACTTCATCTGGGGCGCCACCGCGGCGATGCTGCGCAACCTGTATCAGTTCCTGCGCTGAGCGAGGGCCGCGGCCTGCGGGCTCCGGCTGCGCCGGCGCAGCGGCGGCTGGCCCGTATGATCGGCGGGCGATGAGCTTCTTCGCCGTCCTGTTCGCGCTGATGTTCGAGCAGTTGCGCCCGCTGCCGCGCGACAACTGGGTGCACGACGGGCTCATCAACTGGGTCGGCTGGGCGGGCCGTCACTTCGACGCCGGCCGCGAGCGCCACGCGTGGGTGGTGTGGTTCGTGTCGGTGCTGGTGCCGGCGCTCGGTGCCGCATTGGCGCACATCTGGCTCGGCCGGCTCAGCACGCTGGCGGCGCTGGTGTTCGACGTCGTCGTGCTGTACCTGACGCTCGGGTTTCGCCAGTTCAGCCACTACTTCACCGACATCCGCAAGGCGCTCGACCAGGGCGACGAAGACACCGCACGCCGCCAGCTCGCGCAGTGGTGCCACCTCGACGCCAGCGAGCTGCCGCGCACCGAACTGCTGCGCCACGTGATCGAGCATTCGCTGCTGGCCGCACACCGCCACGTGTTCGGCGTGTTCTTCTGGTTCGTCGTGCTGGGGGCGCTCGGGCTGGGCCCCGCGGGGGCGGTGCTGTACCGGATGGCCGAGTTCGCGAGCCGCTACTGGAGCTTCAAGAGCAAGGCGCTCGGTGCACCGGCCAACGACAAGTCGATGGATCTGTCGCAGCGCCTGTTCGCGCTGATCGATCACCTGCCGGCACGGCTGACCGCGTTCGGCTTCGCGGTGGTCGGCAACTTCGAGGAGGCCATCAACGGCTGGCGGCGCGACGCCGGGCTCTGGCGCCATGCCAACGAGGGCGTGATCCTGTCGGCTGCCGCCGGTGCAGTGGGCGTCAGCCTCGGCGGCGCCGCGGCGCCGGGCGTGACGCCCGATCGCTCGAAGACGTTCGAAAGCGGCGCCGCCCCCGATGCCGCCAGTGCAGCCGGCTCGACGCCGGGCGCCGACCCGCAGATCGGCCACCTCGACAGCGTGGTCGGCCTGGTGTGGCGCTCGGTGGTGCTGTGGATGCTGCTGCTGGCGCTGCTGACGTTGGCCAACCTGATCGGGTAGGCGGCCTTCAATAGCGCGGCCGCGACAGCTCTTCGTGCAGTTGTTCGTACAAGCGCATTCGGCTGGCAGCGATTTCGCCGCGCGCGGCAGCGGCGCGCACCGCGCACTCAGGCTCGCCGCGGTGGGAACAATTGGCGAAGCGGCAGTGCGCCGCGTGCGCGGCCACGTCGGGCAACCAGCGCGCGAGGTCGGCTGCCTCGATCTGCTGCAGCCCGAACTCGCGAAAGCCCGGCGAGTCGAGTACCGCCGCGTCGCGCTCGCGGTCGAGCCAGTACCACGAGGTGGTCGTCGTCGTGTGGCGCCCGGCGTTGAGCGCGCGCGAGATCGCGCCCACCTGCGCCGCCGCATCGCTCACCAGCACGTTGATCAACGTGCTCTTGCCGACCCCGCTGGCACCGAGCAGCAGCGTCACGCGCCTGGCCAGCAACGGCCTCAGCAGCTCGCGCGCGGCGGCGGCATCGTGGTCGAGCGAGGTTTCCAGGACCGGCACGCCCATGCGCCGGTACGGCTCCAGCCGTGCGCGCGCGGCGCCGGCCTCGGGCAAGTCGGTCTTGTTGAGCAGCACCTGCGCGGCGATGCCGGCGTGCGCGGCGGCGATCAGCGTGCGCGCCAGCAGGGCTTCGGCCATCGGCGGTGCGGCCGCGACGATGACCAGCAGCGCGTCGAGATTGGCGGCGAACGACTTGCTGCGCCAGCGATCCTGCCGCCACAGCAGGCTGCGCCGCGGCAACACCGCCTCGATGACGCCGCCGTCGCCGGCCATCTCCCACTGCACGCGGTCGCCGACGACGCAATCGACCTTCTTGCCGCGCCGGTGGCACAGCACGCGCTGCCGGTCGGCCGTTTCGACGATGAAGTGCCGGCCGTGCGCGCCCACCACCAGGCCGGCGTTCAGCGCCACCGCGGGTCAGCCTGGCGGCAGGGCATCGATCTTGGCCGCGCAGACGAAGTCGTTGCGCGTGATGCCGCCGGCCGAGTGCGTATTGAAGCGCACCGTGCAGCGGCCGTACTCGACCACCATCTGCGGATGATGATCCTCGCCGTTGGCAATGGCCGCCACCCGGTTGGCGAACGCCATCGTATGGTGGAAATCGCCGAACGCGAAGGTGCGCTCGAGCATGCCGTCGACCACGCGCCATTGCGCCGTGGCAGCGCACTGCCGAACCAGCTCGTCGTCGTTCAGCCGATCGGCCGCCGACGCGGGGCTGCAATGCGCAGCGCGGAGCTGCTGCGCCGTCAGGATCGCCGTCATGTCGGGCCCGCCAGTGCGGCCAGCCGCTCGCCGGCCGGAGGGTGCGAGTAGTAGAAGCGCACGTACACCGGATCGGGCGTCAGCGTCGACGCGTTGTCCTGGTGCAGCTTGATCAGCGCGCTGGCCAGGTCGGCGCCGCTGGCCTGCGCGCAGGCATACGCGTCGGCCTCGAACTCGTGGCGGCGCGACAGCAGCGAGGCCAGCGGCGACACGAAGAAGCCGAATACCGGCAGCACCAGCGCGAACAGCAGCAGCGCCAGCGCATCGTTGGGCGCCGCCAGGTTGGGCGTCACGCCGAGTGCGGTGTAGAACCAGACGCGCGAGGCGAGCCAGCCCAGCAGCGCGAGCCCCGCGAGGCTGAGCACGAACACCGCGCCCATGCGCTTGAGCACGTGGCGGCGCTTGAAGTGTCCGAGTTCGTGCGCGAGCACCGCTTCCACCTCTGCCGGCGTCAGCGTCGACAGCAGGGTGTCGAAGAACACCACCCGCTTGGCCACGCCCAGCCCGGTGAAGTAGGCGTTGCCGTGCGCCGAGCGCCGGCTGCCGTCCATCACGAACAACCCCTTGGCGGCGAAGCCGCAGCGCTGCATCAGCCCCTGCACGCGGGCAGCCAGCGCCTCGTCGCGCAAGGGCTCGAACTTGTTGAACAGCGGCGCGATCAGCGTCGGGTAGAGCACCAGGATCAGCAGGTTGAACGCGGTCCACACGACCCACGCCCACAACCACCACCAGCCGCCGGTGCTGCCCATGATCCACAGCACCAGCGCCGCCAGCGGCAACCCGAGCAGCGCGGCCACCAGCGCGCTCTTGAGCAGGTCGGCGACGAACAGCCGCCCCGTGCTGCGGTTGAAGCCGTACTGCTGCTCGATGCGGAACGTGCGCCACCATTCGAAGGGCAGGTCGAGCAGCGCGCTGACGAGCACGAACACGCTCAGCAACGCGAGCTGGTACGCCAGCGCGCCCCAGTGCGGCAGCACCGCGTCGCGCAGCCAGCCGTTGAGCGCGTCGAGCCCGCCGAGCAGCGTCCAGCCGAGCAGCAGCGCGCTGTCGAAGGCCATCGTCAGCAGCCCGAAGCGCGTCTTGGCCACCGTGTAGTCGGCGGCACGCTGGTGCGCCTGCAGCGACACGCGCGAGGCGAACGCGCGCGGCACCGCGTCGCGGTGCGTTGCCACGTAGCGCACCTGGCGCGTCGCCAGCCACAACCGGCCGCCGAGCGCCGCCAGCAGCGCCGCGGCAAACAGCCAGGTCAGAGGGTGCGCAGCCATGGCACAAAGTGTAGGTGAGCCACAATGCAGCCATGAGCGCCGCTGCCGAAGACCCCGCTGCCATGCTCGCGCCGAGCGACCAGAACCTGATCTGGATCGACCTCGAGATGACCGGCCTGTCGCCCGAGCGCGACCGCATCATCGAGTTGGCGGTGGTGGTCACCGACCCGCAGGTGACGCGCCGCGCCGAAGGCCCGGTGCTGGCGATCCACCAGAGCGACGCGGTGCTCGACGCGATGGACACCTGGAACAAGGCGACGCACGGCAAGAGCGGGCTCGTCGAGCGTGTGCGCGCCTCGACCGTCGACGAGGCCGCGGCGCAGGAGGCGGTGATCGCCTGGCTGCGGCGCTACATCGGCGCCGGCAAGAGCCCGATGTGCGGCAACACCATCTGCCAGGACCGCCGCTTCCTGGCCAACCACATGCCCCGGCTCGAGGCGTTCTTCCACTACCGCAATCTCGACGTCAGCACGCTCAAGGAACTGGCGCGGCGCTGGAAGCCGGGGCTGCTCGAGCGGGTGACCAAGAACCAGGCGCACACCGCGCTGGCCGACGTGCACGAGTCGATCGACGAGCTGCTGGTCTACCGCCAGCACTGGCTCGGCGCCTGAGGCGCGGCGGGGCTCATAGCGCCCAGCGCGTGGCCCACGCGCGGGTGGCCGCCACCAGCCACTCCGACACCGACAGCGCCTCGATGCGCGGCAGCTCGAGCACGCGCGCGGCCTGCTGAAGCGCGCCCACCGGGTCGCCGACGTCGAGCGCGCTTGCGTTGTTCTGCTTGGACAATTTATGGCCGTCGATGCCCATCACCAGCGGCGTGTGCAGGTACTGCGGCTCGGGCAGGCCCATCAGCCGCTGCAGGTGGATCTGGCGCGCGGTGTTGTCGGCCAGGTCTTCGCCGCGCACGACGTGGGTGATGCCCTGGTAGGCGTCGTCGACCACCACCGCGAGCTGGTACGCGATGATGCCGTCGGCGCGTTTGACGACGAAGTCGCCGACCTCGCGCGTCACGTTCTGGCGCTGGCGGCCCAGGCGCCTGTCGATCCAGCGGATCGTGATGTCCTCGCCGCCGATCGTGGTCAGCACGCGCATCGCGCGCGCCGGCTTGCCGCGCAGGCCGCCGCGGCAGGTGCCCGGATAGACGCGCTCGTCGTCGCGCTCCTGCAGGAAGCCGAGCGTCGTCAGCAACTGCTCGACCTCGCGCCGGCTGCAGCCGCACGGGTAGACCTGGCCGGCATCGGCCAACTGCAGCATCGCCTCTTCGTACGCCGTGCCGCGCTGCGATTGCAGCAGCGGCTCCTCGTCGCCCACCAACCCGCAGATCGCCAGCTGGCCGAGGATGATCTGGTCGGCGCCTTCCTCGTTGCGCGGCGTATCGAGGTCTTCGATGCGCACCAGCCAGCGCCCGCGGTGTGCGCGCGCGTCGAGCCAGCTTGCCAGCGCGGCGACCAGCGAGCCCTCGTGCAGCGGCCCCGACGGCGTGGGGGCGAAGCGGCCGACGTAGGGGCTCATCGGACGGCCCTCTCACCCGCGCGCGGCGGGCCGAGCGCTTGGCAGCCGTGCGCGATCAACTCGCCACCTCGTCGATCGTGGCGTGGCGCGGATGCTCGAGCAGGGCGCGGCGCGTCGCCGGGCTGTCGAGTTGCTGCAGCCACCATTGCAGCGCCAGCCCGTGTGCGGCCTTGCGCGGCTGGCTCACCGCGTCGGCGCGCCAGGCGTAGCCCAGGCGTGCCTGTGGATTGCCGCGCCGCACCCGTTTGACCACCAGCACGCCGTTGCGCACGTGCGCGCGCACCAGCACCTCGGGCAGGAAGCCGCAGCCGAGGCAGCGCAGTTGCGCCTCGATCTTGGCCTGCATCGAGGTGACGGTCAGCACATCCTGCCCGCCCAGCAGGTTGTGCGTGGCCGGTGTCAGCCGTTGCGCGGAGTCGGCCACCGCCACCGCGCGGTGGCGCTGGATCTCCTCGTCGGTCAGCGGCTCGGTCATCGCCGCCAGAGGATGGTGCGGCGCCACGGCGAATACGAACGGCACCTCGCCCAGCGGCCGCAGCTCGATGCCGACTTGGCTGCCGGTGTTGCCGGCCAAGCCGATCGCCAGATCGGCCTGGCCCGTGACCAGGGCCTCCCAGACGCCGGTCAGCACCTCGGTGCGCAGCCGCAGTTGGGTGAGTGCGCTGCCGCGTCGCGCGTAGAACGCTTCGACCAGTTCGAACAACGTCAGCCGCGAGATCACGTCGTCGGCGGCGATCGTCAGGCTGGCCTCCCAGCCGGTGGCCACGCGCTGCACGCGGTTGGCCAGCGCGTCGACCTGCTCGAGCACGCGCCGCCCGTGCTCGAGCAGTTCCTGGCCGGCCGCGGTGAGCCTGGCCTGGCGCGAGCTGCGGTCGAACAGCAGCACGTCGAGCGCGTCTTCGAGCTGACGCACGCTGTAGGTCAGCGCCGACGGCACTTTGCCCAGCTCGCGCGCCGCGGCCGCGAAGCTGCCGCTGCGCGCGATGGTGTCGACCATGCCCAGCGCCTCGGGCGTCAACGCATTGCGGCGGCCGTGGGTCATTGCAGCGCCCGCCCGGCCGCCCGAAGGGCGCTGCGCGCCCCCGCGGGGGGCAGCGAGCGCAGCGAGCGTGGGGGCCTCATGACAGCGCCTGCCCGGCCGCCCGCAGGGCGCGCGACCCCACCGTGGGGAGCGACCGCAGCGCGCGTGGGGGCTTCATCGAGCTTCATCATATTTGAACGGCGGCTCCGAACCCGAGGGCGCTTCACCACTGGCAACACTCCTACAGTTGCGTTCATGCAATCGGGGGACTCGATGATCACCTTGCGCAAAGCGGCCGATCGTGGCAGTGCCGACCACGGCTGGCTCGAAACCCGGCACAGCTTTTCGTTTGCCGACTACCACGACCCGGCGCACATGGGCTTCGGCAACCTGCGCGTCATCAACGAGGACCGCATCGCGCCGGGCACCGGCTTCGGCACCCACGGCCACCGCGACATGGAGATCCTGAGCGTCGTGCTCGACGGCGCGCTCGCGCACCGCGACAGCATGGGCAACAGCTCGACCATCCTGCCCGGCGAGGTGCAGCGCATGAGCGCCGGCCGCGGCGTCATGCACAGCGAGTTCAACGGCGCGCGCGACCAGAAGACGCACTTTCTGCAGATCTGGATCCTGCCGTCGCAACTCGGCATCGCGCCGGGCTACGAGCAGAAGGCGTTCGCCGAGGCCGACAAGCGCGGCCGCCTGCGGCTGGTGGCATCGCCCGACGGCCGCGACGAATCGCTCAGCATGCACGCCGATGCCAGCGTCTACGCGGGGCTTTTCGACGGCGACGAGAACGCGCTGCTGCCGCTGGCCGAGGGCCGCCTGGGCTACGTGCACCTGGCGCGCGGATCGCTGCGGGTGAACGGCCAGGCGCTCGAGGCGGGCGATGGTGCGCTGCTGCGCGGCGAGCCGCGGGTCGAGCTGGCGCACGGACGCAGCGCCGAGGTGCTGGTGTTCGATCTCGCGCCGTAGGCGCGGATCAGGGGGTCTCGGTCCAGAACGCCGCCACCGCCGCCGCGGTCGCCTGCGGGTTCTCTTCCTGCGGCACATGGCCGAGCGTGTCGAACACCGCGAGCCTGCTGCCGGCGATGTCGGCGTGGAAGCGCTGCGCGGTGGCCGGCGGGATCAGGCGGTCGCGGCCGCCCCAGATCACCAGCGTCGGCAGCGCGAGCGCGCGGATGCGCGCGATGTTGGCATCGACCTGCTGCTGATCGAGCGCCTGCGCCCGAAAGCGCTGCACCAGCGCGTGGCGGTTGCCTTCGCGCAGCGTCAGCTCGAAGTAGCGATCGACGAGCGTCGGGGTGACCTTGGCCGGATCGCCGTAGACCTCCTGCACGCTGGCTTCGACCACGCCGCGCGGCAGCAGCCACTCGAGCAGCTTGCTGATGCCGGGCAGCCGCGCGAGCCGGAAGCCGATCGGCATCGACAGCGGATTCAGCGCGTAGCCTGCGGCGTCGACCAGCACCAGGCGCCGCACGCGTTCGGGCGCCAGCGACGCGACGCGCCAGGCGACCTCGCCGCCGAGCGAGTTGCCGCCGATCGCGAAGCGCCGCACCTGCAGATGGTCGAGCAGGTCGAGCACGAAACGCGCGAGGTCGTCGCCGCGGTAGGACCATGACGCGTAGCGGCCGCTGAACGGACCGGTCAAGCCGAAGCCGGGAAGGTCGAAGCGGATCACGCGGTGCTGCGCCTGCAGCGCCGCGCTCCAGCCGTCCCAGGTGTGCAGGCTGGCCGAGGTACCGTGCAGCAGCACCAGCGGCATCGCGTCGCCGCGCGGCCCGGTGTCGCGCAGGTGCACGAGCTGGCCGTTCAGGTCGATGAACTCCGACGGCGGCGGCGCCCAGCGCGCCACCAGCGACTCGACGCTGCGATCGGGTGCGCGCGACAACGCCAGTGCAGCGGCGCTGACCATCAGCGCCACGCCGATGAATCGGAGCAGCCAGCGAGCCATGTCCGGGTGCGGTCGTTGCGGCGACTGCGCCGTGACCACGATTGTAGGAGCCGCTCGCTGCCTACAATCGAACGATGACATCGTTCGCATCGTCGGCTCGCGTGCCGCTGCGGCGCCCGGGACCACGCCGCGCCGCGGTCTCCAGCGTGCGTCGCGGCGCACGCGCGGGTCGCTGAAATGGCCTTTGTCCACCTGCGCACCCACACCGAATATTCGGTGGTCGACGGCACGCTGCGCGTGGCCGACGCGGTGCGCGCGGCGCGCGCCGACGCGCAGGGCGCGTTGGCGATCACCGATCTCGGCAACCTGTTCGGTGCCGTCAAGTTCTACCAGGCGTGCCGTGCGCAGGGCATCAAGCCGATCATCGGCGTCGACCTCTGGCTCGAGCCGGCCGGTGGCGGCGACCGGCAGGCGTCGCGATTGCTGCTGCTGGTGTGCGATGCGACTGGGTATCACAACCTGTGCGACCTGCTGTCGCGCGCCTGGACCGGCAACGTGCAGCGCGCGCAGGCCTGGGTCAAGTGGGACTGGCTGGCGCCGTGTTCGCAGGGCCTGATCGCGCTGTCGGGTGCCGACGCGGGCCCGGTGGGCGCTGCGCTGCTGGCCGGCGACCGCGAGCGCGCCGCCGCGCTGGCGCGGCGCCTGGCGGCGCTGTACCCCGGGCGCTTCTACCTCGAGCTGCAGCGTGCAGGCCTGACAGGCCACGAAGCGCACGTGCGCGCCGCGGTCGCGCTGGCAGCCGAGCTGAAGCTGCCGGTGGTGGCGACGCACCCGGTGCAGTTCGCGACGTCCGACGAGTTCGACGCGCACGAGGCGCGGGTGTGCGTGGCCGAAGGCGAGACGCTGGCCAACCCGCGGCGCATCAAGCGCTTCTCGCGCGAGCAGTACTTCAAGACGCAGGCGCAAATGCAGGCGTTGTTCGCCGACGTGCCGAGCGCCATCGCCAACAGCGTCGCCATTGCGCAGCGCTGCAACCTGCAGCTGACGCTCGGCGTCGCGCGGCTGCCCGACTTTCCGACGCCCGACGGCTCGTCGCTCGAGCAGTACTTCCAGCGCGCGAGCCGCGAAGGGCTTGAACGCCGGCTGGCCGCTCTCTATCCACAGGCGGCGGCGCGCGACGCGCAGCGCGCGCGCTACGTCGAGCGGCTCGACTACGAGATCGCCACCATCGGCAAGATGGGCTTCGCCGGCTACTTCCTGATCGTGGCCGATTTCATCAACTGGGCGCGCACGCACGGCTGCCCGGTGGGGCCCGGGCGCGGCTCGGGCGCCGGCTCGCTGGTGGCCTATGCACTGGGCATCACCGACCTCGACCCGCTGCACTACCAGCTGCTGTTCGAGCGCTTTCTCAACCCCGAGCGGGTGTCGATGCCCGACTTCGACATCGATTTCTGCCAAGCCAACCGCGATCGCGTGATCGACTACGTCAAGCAGCGCTACGGCCGCGACGCGGTGAGCCAGATCGCCACCTTCGGCACCATGGCCGCCAAGGCCGCGCTGCGCGACATCGGCCGCGTGCTCGGCATGGGCTACGGCCACGTCGACTCGATCGCCAAGCTGATCCCGGCGCCGCCGGGCAAGACGGTGACGCTGGCGCCGCTGCCCGAGAAGCCCGACCCCGGGCTGATCTACGCGCGCAAGGAGGCGCCCGAGCTGAACCAGCGCGAGGCGGTGGAAGAGGAGGTCGCCGAGCTGCTCGCGCTGGCCACGCAGGTCGAAGGGCTGGTGCGCAACGTCGGCATGCACGCCGGCGGCGTGCTGATCGCTCCGGGTCGCATCACCGACTTCTGCCCGCTGTACCAGCAGCCCGGCAGCGACGCCGCGGTGAGCCAGTTCGACAAGGACGACGTCGAGGCGATCGGTCTGGTGAAGTTCGACTTCCTCGGCCTGGCGACGCTGACCATCCTCGAGCTGGCCAAGGAGTTCATCCGCGCGCGGCACCCCGAACACGCTGACTTCTCGTTCGAGCGCATCGCGCTCGACGACCCCGCGGTCTACAAGCTGTTCGCGCAGGGGCAGACCGAGGCGGTGTTCCAGTTCGAATCGCGCGGCATGCAGGGCATGCTGCGCGACGCCAAGCCCAACCGGCTCGAGGACCTGATCGCGCTCAACGCGATGTTCCGCCCGGGGCCGATGGACAACATTCCGGCCTTCTGCGCACGCAAGCACGGCCGCGAGGCGGTGCAGTACCCGCATCCGCTGCTGGAGGCGGTGCTCGGCGAGACCTACGGCATCATGGTCTACCAGGAGCAGGTGATGCAGGTCGCCCAGGTGCTGGCGGGTTACTCGCTGGGCGAGGCCGACGTGCTGCGCCGGGCGATGGGCAAGAAGAAGCCCGAGGAGATGGCCAAGCAGCGCGCCAAGTTCCGCGCCGGCTGCGCCGCCACGGCGATCGACACCGACCAGGCCGACGAGATCTTCGACCTGATGGAGAAGTTCGCCGGCTACGGCTTCAACAAGAGCCACGCCGCGGCGTACGCGCTGCTCGCCTACCAGACCGCCTGGCTGAAGGTGCACTTCCCGGCCGAGTTCTATGCCGCCAACATGAGCGTCGAGATCGACGACACCGACAAGCTCAGGGCGCTGATCGACGACGCCAAGCTGTTCGACGTGAGTTTTGAGCCGCCCGACGTCAACCGCGGCCACTATCGGTTCGAGCCGATCGACGCGCGGCGCGTGCGCTACGGACTCGGGGCTGTCAAGGGCACTGGGCAGGGCGCCGTCGAGGCGATCGTCGCGGCGCGCGACGATGGCGGTGCCTATCGCAGCCTGTTCGACTTCTGCGCGCGGGTGGATCGCCAGCGGGTCAACAAGCGCGCGGTCGAGGCGCTGATCAAGGCGGGCGCCTTCGACGCGCTGCAGGCCGAGGGCATCGCCACCGGGTCGTCGCAGGCCGGCCGCCCCTGCGGTGGCCACGCCGAAGGCGCCTGGGCGCGGGCATCCCTGCTGGCCAGCGTGCCGCTGGCCTTCGAGTGGGCCGACACGCAGGAGATCAACCAGTCGCAAGGCGGCTTGTTCGACTCCGGCGATTCGCATGCGGCCTCGACCCACGAGCCGCCGTTGGCGGCCGCCGAGCCGTGGGGCATCCGCGAGCGCCTGGGGTTCGAGAAGGCGGCGCTCGGCTTCTACCACTCGGGGCACCTGTTCGAGTTGTACGCCGCCGAGGTGCGGCATATCGCCAAGCGCGCCATCGCCGACGTCGCCGAGTCGCGCGATCCGCTGCTGCTGGCCGGGGTGGTGAGCGACCTACGGCTGGTGAACAACCAGCGCGGCCGGGTCGCGATCTTCAAGCTCGACGACATGAGCGAGCGCATCGAGGCGGTGGTCAACGACGATGCGCTCGAGGCCGTGCGCGAGTTGCTGCGCGAGGACGAACTGCTGGTGGTGCAGGGTCGCGTGCAGCCCGATCGCTTTGCCGGTGGCCTGCGCCTGAACGTGCAGCAGGCGTGGGACCTGGCGGCAGCCCGCGCGCGCTTCGGACGCTGGCTGGAGGTGAGCGTCAACGGCGCGCCGCCGCCCGCGATGGAGTTGATCCGGCAGTGGCCGGTGCGCAAGGTGGCCGGCGAACACGGCAGCACGACGCTCGGTCTGCCGGTGCGGCTGCGCATCGAACGCAGCGAGGCGCAGGCACTGCTCGACCTCGGCGACGAAGGCCGCTTCTGGCCGAGCGACGAGGCGCTCTCGCGCTGGAAGGCGGTGGCGCATGGCGGCCAGGCGGCGATCGTGTACGAATAGGCGCTCGTCGCCGGCGCGACGAATTCGTTGTAAATGGCGGTAAGCCCGAGCCGCGGTCGTCGCCGCCGACGCCGCCTTGCCCGTTACGCTTTCCATCGCGATCCTTCTCGAGGGGAAATCCAATGAAGCTCTGGGCCTGCGCATTCGGCGTCGTCTCGCTCGCCGCGGGGGCGCCCGCCAGCCACGCTGCCGACGTCGGCGTCTCGGTGCACATCAGCCAGCCCGGCGTTTACGGCCGCATCGACATCGGACGCTTTCCGCAGCCGCAGGTGGTGGTGGCGCAGCCGGTGGTGGTCGTGCCGCCGCCGGTCGTGGTGGCGCAGCCGGTGCAGCCGGTCTACCTGTGGGTTCCCTACGACCACCGCAAACACTGGCGCCGCTACTGCCACCAGTACGGGGCATGCGGCGTGCCGGTCTACTTCGTGCGCCACGACTGGTACCGCGACCACGTGATGGTCGCGGGCCACGGCGAGCACCGCGGCAAAGGCAAGCGCCACCGCCGGGGCCACGACGACGATTGACGCCGCACAGCGCCGCCACGTGCCGTTGGCTCTGGCATGTACGAGACCCCGCTCACCGGCCTGATCCTCACCGGGGGCGGCGCGCGGGCGGCCTACCAGGTGGGCGTGCTGCGTGCGCTGGCGCGGTTGCGCCGCGAGTCCGGCGCCGACCTCGCGCGCAATCCGTTCGGGGTCATCGTCGGCACCTCGGCTGGGGCCGTCAACGCCGCCGCGCTGGCGTGCGGCGCCGACGACTTCGAGACCGCGGTCGAGCGCGTCGCGCAGGTGTGGCGCGACATCCATGCCGACCAGGTGTACCGGGCCGACTCGCTGGGCATGATCCGCAGCGGCGCGCAGTGGCTGACGATGCTGTCGATCGGCTGGGTGATCGCACGCTGGCGGCGTGCGCGGCCGCGCTCGCTGCTCGACAACGCGCCGCTGGCCGATCTGCTGCAGCGCATGGTGCCGCTGCCGCGACTGCGCCTGATGCTGCGCGCGCGCCACCTGCACGCGCTGGCCGTCAGCGCGTCGAGCTACACCTCGGGTCTGCACGTCACCTTCTACGACGCGGCGGCGCGCATCGCCCCGTGGACGCGTTCGCAGCGCATCGCGGTGCAGGGGCGGATCCACCACGCGCACCTGCTGGCTTCGTCGGCGATCCCGTTCGTGTTTCCCGCGGCGTCGATCGAACTCGGCGGCCTCGCGCAGTGGTTCGGCGACGGCTCGATGCGCCAGACCGCGCCGATCTCACCGGCGGTGCATCTGGGCGCACAGAAGCTGCTGGTGATCGGCGCGGGCCGCATGCACGAGCCGCCGGGCCGCCATGTCGAGGCCACCGGATACCCGAGCCTGGCGCAGATCGCAGGGCATGCGCTGTCGAACATCTTCCTCGACGCGCTGGCGGTCGATGTCGAGCGCATGCGACGCATCAACCACACGCTGTCGCTGCTGCCCGAAGCGGCGCGCGCGCAGACGGCGCTGCGGCCGATCGACGTGCTGGTGATCGCGCCGAGCCAGCGCCTGGACGACCTGGCCGCCGAACACCAGGGCGAACTGCCCGTGCCGGTGCGCACGCTGCTGCGCGCACTGGGCGTCACCGGCAAGGGCCGCGAAGCGCGCGGCGCCGCGCTGGCCAGCTACTTGCTGTTCGAGCAGACCTACACCCGCACGCTGATGGCGCTCGGCGAGGCCGATGCGCTGGCGCGGCGCGACGAGGTGCTGGCGTTCTTCGGGTGGGAGCGATCGAGCCTTCGGCGTGCACCGCAGCCCTCGTGGGCGCACGCCGGTTGACGCCCGACCGCGAAGCCGAACCGCGCTGTCACGACGCTGCAGCGACCGGCGGGCCCGCGAACCGCGCCCGCGGTCGCGCGAACAGCAAGGCCAGCATCGCGCAGTAGAAGTGACCCTCGGTGACGATGAACAGCGGCGAATCGAACATCGAGTGGATGGCCAGGATGGCGAGCAGCCCGACGGTCAGCGTGCGCCTCGGTGGATCGAGCGCATGGGCCCACACCACAGGCGCGACGAGCCAGGCGACGAACGCGAGCAACCCCACCACGCCGAGCTGCGTGCCGATGTAGAGGTACTGGTTGTGCGGGTTGTAGGTTCCCGCCGACACGTAGCCCAGATGATGGCGCTGCGCGCGCTGGTGGTACTCCTGGTTGTAGCCCCCGGTTCCCCAGCCGAGGATGGGCTTGTCCTCCATCATCTGCACGCTGATGCGCCAGAACTCGAGGCGAATGCCTTGCCCCGACGTCAGCTGATGGCCCGATTCGAACAACTGCAGTTGCTCGTACACCTTGCGCACGCGCGAATGAAACGACGGTGACGCCGCCGCGAGCGCGACGCTGACCGCCGCGGTGCCCAGCACCAGGTAGAAGAGCTTGCGCTGGCGGCGCGCGGCGAACAGGCCGACGCCGAGCGCGGCCGCCAGCGTCAGGTAGCCGGTGCGGCCTTGTGCCAGGAAAAGGATCGCGAACGCCCCGAGCGCCGCGCACGCCAGCCCTGCCGCCCGATACAGCCTCGAACTCGAATAGACGACCAGCACGAGGTTCATCAGCACGAAGAACGACAGCAGCACGTTCTGCGTGATGTGGTGCTTGAAGATGTAGTGGTTGCCTGTGAGGAACGGGTTGGCGGTGTGGATCTCGCGCGTCGCGCGGCTGAAGGTGAGCGGGTGCACCGCATCGGCAAACACCAGCAGCAACGTCAGCGCCAGCGCGAGGTAGACCGCCCACAGGCAGCGCCGGGTCCAGTCCTCGCTGTCGAGCATGCTCAGAATGAGCGGAATGAACAGCAGCTTGCGATAGGCGCCCAACTGATGAACGATCATTTCGCTCGTCGCCGACGACCACAAGACGCCGAGCAGAAAGAGCGCATAGAGCAGCAGGCTGGCCTTGCTGATCGGATACGACAGGCCAACCGCCACGCGCTCGCGCAGATGGCCGGCGAACAACCACAGGACGACGAAGCAGGCGAAGGCGACGTTGGTCAGCGCGGTCGAGACCGGGAGCGAAAAGAACGCGATCACCAGGACGACGCGCGCCGCCGTGGCGATCCGCCCGCCGCTCGCCGTGCCCGCCAGCGAAGACGTTCGATCGCCCGCGCCGGGCGCGGCATCGACGCCGACGCGTGCCGTGCCGGCCCGAGGCAGCGGCGACACGACGGGCCCGGCAACTGAGGTACCTTCGGGCTGCGCCCTCCGGTATTCGCCCTCGGGGCGATCCGTCGGGCTCATGCGATCTGCAGCGCGCGCATGCGCTGGATCAGCTCATCGACTTCGGGCCATACGGTCGTGCCGGCGGGTTGCTCGCGACGCACGACCGTCACGTTGGGCCCCCACGGTGCCCATTGCTCGGGCTTGGTGGGGCCGAGCACGCTGATCACGCGCGCACCGACCGCAGCGGCAAGGTGTCCGGGCCCGGTGTCGTTCGAGATCAGCAGTGCCGCGCGCTGCAGCAGTGCAGCGTACACGCCGAGCTTCACGCCGTCGAGGCAACGCACGCCCGGGTACTGCTCGCGCAGCAGCGTCTCCTCGCCGGGCCCCGGGCAGGCGACCACCGTGCGGCCGTCGACCAGCAGCGCGCGCGCGAACGCGGGGAAGTGCGGCCAGGTCTTGTCGAGCTTCTCGAAGGTGCCGCCGGCAAACGGGCAGATGACGACGAAACCCGGCCCGATGCCGTGTTCGCGCAGCAGCGCGTCGGCGCGCTCGCGGTCCGCCGCAGACACCGGCAGATCGATGGACGCCGGCGGCGGCTCTTCGATGCGCAGGAAGCGACAGGCCAGCTCCCAGTAACTCGCCAGCGCGTGGCCGCCCAGCGTGATCGGCTCGCTGCGAGCGAGCAGGAAGCCGCGCGCCTCGCGCGCATAGCCCACGGCGCGCAGGCCGGCCAGCCGCAGCTCCGCCGCTGCCGAGAACGAATGCGCCAGCGTCAACGCGTTCTCGCGCCGGTCGAACCGCGGATCGTGTGCCGCGGCGCTGCGGCGCATCGCGCGCAACTGGCCCAGGCGCGCGCCCAGCGTGGCCGCGCGCACCGCCACCGGCCAGCGGCAACCGGCGAACAGTGCGGGCGCCCAGGCCTGGCCGTAGAGCTGCAGGTCGTAGCCGTGGCGTGCCAGCAGCTGCAGCGCGGGCACGCCGAGAATCACGTCGCCGATCCAATTGCGCAGGCGAACAATGAGCGGGCGAGCGGGCATCCGAGGGTGGGCACTGCGCCGATAATCGGGCGCAGCGCATTCTGCCACCCGACCATGACTGCAAACCCGCTGCCCGCCCGCGAGGTGATCGCGCTGCACGACGCGCTGCTCGCCGCGCCCGGCTGGCCCGCCAGCGAGCCGGCGCCGCGCGACGACGCGCTGTGGCGGTGGCTGCAGACGAACCACCGCTGCAACAGCCTGCTGTGGGCGGAGGAGGATCTGGCGCGGCGCCAGCAGGTGGGCGATGCCGAGATCGCCGCCAACAAGCGCGCGATCGACGGCTACAACCAGGCGCGCAACGACGCCACCGAGCGAGTCGACGAAATGCTGCTGATTGCGCTCGACCTGGTCGACCCGGCGTCGGCGCGCTCGGATTCGCCGCGGTCGACCGCGCGCGCGGGCTCGCGGCTCAACAGCGAGACCGCCGGCAGCATGGTCGACCGGCTGTCGATCCTGGCGCTGAAGGTGCGGGCGATGCGCGAACAGGCGCAGCGCCGCGACGTCGACCAGGTCCACCGCGACGGCAGTGCGACGCGCCTGCAGCGGCTGCTCGAGCAGCGCGCCGATCTGGCCGCGTGCCTGGATGCGCTGCTGGCCGATTGTCGCGACGGCCGGGCACACTTCAAGGTCTATCGCCAGTTCAAGATGTACAACGACCCGCGCTTCAATCCGGCGCTGGTATCCGAGCAACAGCAAGCGCGCCGCGGATGACCCCTCTGTGCGCCGGGTGCGTGTTCGCGGCCGTGGGTCGCAGAGGCCCGAGATGCGCATCCTGATCGTCAAGACCTCGTCGATGGGCGACCTCGTGCACGCGCTGCCGGCGGTGCACGACATCCGGCAGGCCATTGCGGGCGTGCAGATCGAATGGCTGGCCGAGACGGCGTTCGCGGCGATCCCGCGCATGCACCCGGGCGTCGATCGCGTGCACGCGCTGGCGTGGCGGCGCTGGCGCAAGCAGCTGTTCGATCGTCACACCTGGCGCGCGATGGGCGAGTTGCGGGCGCAGCTTCGTGCCCAGCCGTACGATCGAGTGCTCGACCTGCAGGGTCTGCTGAAGAGCGCGCTGTGGGGTCGCCAGGCCAGTGGCCCGCTGATGGGGTTCGACATGCGCAGTTGCCGCGAGCCGCTGGCCGCGCTGCTGTACGCGCGGCGCGCGGCGGTATCGCTGCGGCTGCATGCGGTGGAGCGCTGCCGTCGCCTGGCGTCGGCGCACCTGGGCTACCCGATGCCCTCCGGCGAGCCGGTGTTCGGCATCGTGCCGGGCAAAGGCAACTGGAAGCTGCGCGGTGGTCCGAGCGCGGCGCTGATCCCGTGTGCGAGCCGGCCCGAGAAGATTTGGCCCGAAGCACGCTGGATCGCGGTGGGCAAGCGCCTGAAATCGATGGGGCTGTCGCCGGTGGTGATCTGGGGCACCGAGGAGGAGCAGGTGCGCGCCGAGCGAATCGCCGCCGGCTGCGACGGCGAGGTGCCGCCTTTCCTCAACGTGCACGACATGGTCGCGCTGCTGGCGCAGACCCAGCGTGCGATCGGCCTGGACACCGGCTTCTCGCACCTGGCCGCCGCGCTCGGCAAGCCCACCATCGGCATCTACTGCGACCACGAACCGGGCCTGGCCGGGATCGTCGGCCCCGGGGGCGTGGCCAGCGTCGGCGGCAAGGGCCAGGTGCCATCGCTGGCCGAGGTGCTGGCGCTGCTCGAGCGGCAGCGCGTGCCGGCGTAGGCGCCGCGAGCCCATCGGAGTCGCGCTACAGCTCTTCGAGCCGCTGCGCGGGGAAGGTGTCCCAGTTCAGGCAGCCGGGGCACTGCCAGAAGTGCTGCGGCGCCTCGAAGCCGCAGGCGGCGCAGCGATAGCGCTGCTGCGTGCGCGCCGCGCGTGCCACCGCCTCGCGCACGTCGCGCAGCGCCGACTCGTCGTGCACACCCAGCGGCGCGTCGAGCACGGCGAGCGCGGCCGACAGCGTGGGCTGCGCGTGCAACAGCG
>JAJVIL010000145.1 GCA_022072045.1 Burkholderiaceae bacterium
GAACACGGCGACCACCTCGCCCGCGCCCAGCGCGTCGGCCACCTGGTGCACGACGCGCAGCGCATCGCGCTTGCGCTCGCGCTCGATGTACAGCGTGCCCACGGCGCCGATCAGCCAGCCGAGCAGCGGCCAGCGCCGCACGTCGGCCTTGGCGACGAAGCGAGCGCGCGGGCACACCGCGTGCATCGCCGCGATGTCGAGCCACGAGATGTGGTTGGCCACCAGCAGGTTGGCGCCCGCGCGAAACGTGCCGCCGGCGATCAACTGCACGCCGACGGCCCTCAGCAGGCCGCGCGACCACCACGCGATGCGCTGCTGACGCGCGGGCGCATCGAGCCACGGAAAGCGCAGCGCCACGATGCCCATGCCGTGCAACACGTGCAGCACCGCGTGCAGCAGCCGCCACCCGCCGACGAGCGCGCGCACGACGCTCAGCCGCCGCGCGCGCTCACGCGGGCACCGCCTGATACGACACGCCGCCCGCGAGCACGGTGGCGCGCACGCGGCCCGGCAGCGCCGTGCCGGTGGCGGCGAAATCGAACGGCGAGTGCTTGCCCTGGCTGAGGAGCACCTGACGCGAGACCGACCACGTCGCATCCGGTTCGAACACGCAGACGTCGGCCACCCCGCCTTCGACCAGCCGGCCCGCGCTGGCGCCCAGGCTGCCCAAGCTCGCGCCGAGCACGCGTGCCGGGTCGCTGGTGACGCGCGCCAGCACGCGCGGCAGTTCGATGCCGTCGTCGCGGCCCCACTTCAGCGCCAGGCTGAGCAGCAGCTCGACCGCGCTCGCGCCGGGCTCGGCCTCGGCGAACGGCAGGTTCTTGGCGTCGTCGGCCACCGGGTTGTGGTCGGACACCAGCGCGTCGATCGTGCCGTCGGCCAGCGCACGGCGCAGCGCCGCGCGGTCGGCCTGCTGGCGCAACGGCGGGCTCAGGCGCATGTCGGCGTTGAAGTAGCCGATGTCGACGTCGGTCAGGTGCAGCGACTGCACGCTGACGTCGGCGCTGATCGCCAGCCCTTGGGCCTTGGCGCGGCGCACCAGCTCGACGCCGGCGGCGCTGCTCAGCCGGCACAGGTGCACACGTGCCCCGGTGGCGCGCGCCAGTTCGACGATGGTGTGCAGCGCCACCGTTTCGGCGGCCACCGGCACGCCCGACAGCCCGAGTCGCGTCGCCACCTCGCCGCTGGCGGCCACGCCGCCGGACAGCCAGGCGTCCTGCGGTTGCAGCCACACCGTGTAACCGAAGGTCGCCGCGTACTGCAGCGCGCGCATCAGCAGCCCCGTATCGCGCAGCGCACGATCGGCTTGCGAGAAGCCGACGCAGCCGGCCTCGCTCAGGTGCGCCATCTCGGTCAGCGCCTCGCCGTTCAACCCCCGCGTCAGCGCACCGAGCGGGAACAACCGGCACGAAGACTGCCGGCGCGCGCGGAACTTGAGCATCTCCACCAGCCCGGGCTCGTCGAGCGGCGGGTCGGTGTCGGGCGGGCACACCAGGCTGGTGACGCCGCCGGCCGCGGCGGCGCGCAGTTCGCTCTTCAGCATGCCTTCGTGCTCGCGACCCGGCTCGCGCAACCGCACCGCGAGATCGATCAGGCCGGGCATCACGACGCAGCCGCGCGCGTCGATGCGGCGCTCGGCGCCGAAGTCGCCGACGCGCCCGATCGCGACGACGCGGCTGTCGGCGATCGCGACATCGGCCGTCTCGTCGCGGCCCGAAGCCGGGTCGATCACGCGGCCGTGCTCGATCAGCAGCTTCATGCCGGCCTCCGACGAGCCGCCTCGAGGAGGTCATCCGCCTCGGGGGGCAGCGAACGCATGTGAACGTGGGGACTCACGCCTCATTCCCCGCGATGATCGACATCACCGCCATGCGCACGGCGATGCCGAAGGTGACCTGCGGCAGGATCACGCTGGCCCGGCCGTCGGCGACGCTGGAGTCGATCTCGACGCCGCGGTTGATCGGGCCCGGGTGCATCACGATGGCGTCGGCCTTGGCCAGCGCGAGCTTCTCCGGCGTCAGGCCGAAGGTCTTGGCGAACTCGGCAGCGCTCGGCAGCATCGCGCCGCTCATGCGCTCGTTCTGCAGCCGCAGCATGATGATCACGTCGGCGCCGCTCACCCCTTCGGCCATGTCGTGGCAGACGCGCACGCCCATCGCGCGCAGGTCGCCCGGCACCAGCGTGCGCGGGCCGATCACACGCACCTCGGGCACGCCGAGCGTGGTCAGCGCGTGGATGTCGGAGCGCGCGACGCGCGAGTGCACGATGTCGCCGACGATCGCCACCGTGAGCTGCGAGAAGTCGCCCTTGTAGTGGCGGATCGCGTACATGTCGAGCAGGCCCTGCGTCGGATGCGCATGCCGGCCATCGCCCGCGTTGACCACGTGCACGTGCGGCGCGCAATGGCTCGCGATCAGGTACGGCGCCCCGGACTCGCCGTGCCGCACGATGAACATGTCGGCGTGCATCGCCGACAGGTTGGCGATCGTGTCGAGCAGGCTCTCGCCCTTGGCGGTGGACGAGCGCGCGATGTCGAGGTTGATCACGTCGGCCGACAGCCGCTTGGCGGCGATCTCGAAGGTGGTGCGCGTGCGCGTGCTGTTCTCGAAGAACAGGTTGAACACGCTCTTGCCGCGCAGCAGCGGCACCTTCTTGACCTCGCGCTCGTTGACCGAGAGAAAGGTGCCCGCGGTGTCGAGGATCTGCGCCAGCACCTCGCGCGGCAAGCCTTCGGTCGACAGCAGGTGGATCAGCTCGCCGTGGGCGTTGAGCTGCGGGTTGCGGCGCGACAGCACGTCAGACCTTCTGGCCCTGCAGCGAGAACGCGAAGCGCCCGTCTTCGCCGCGCGCCAGCCGCAGCCGCTGCGCCACCGGCAGCGCCACCTTGGCCGCCGCGAAAGACGCCTGGATCGGCAGCTCGCGTCCGCCGCGATCGACCAGCACCGCGAGGTCGACCGCGCGCGGGCGGCCGAAGTCGTACAGCTCGTTGATCGCCGCGCGGATCGTGCGCCCGGTGAACAGCACATCGTCGATCAGCAGGACGCTCGCGCCGTCGATCGCGAACGGCAGGCGCGTCGCGCCGCCGCCGCCGGCCAGGCCGCGGGCACGATAGTCGTCGCGGTGCAGCGCGCTGGAGATCACGCCGTGCTCGCCGGGCCGCTTCAAGTCGGCGTGCAGCCGCTCGGCAAGCCAGGCGCCACCGGACCAGATGCCCACCAGCGCGGCATCGGGCCGCAGCAGCATGCGCACGCCGGCCAGCAGTTCGGCGTACAGCGCTTCGGCGTCGAGGCTGAGCGTGCTCATGACAGCAGCCGCGCCGCCTCCCGCACGGCGCGCGCCCCTGGGAGGCAGCCGACCAAGCGCGCGTGCGGGTTCATGCTTCGCGCAGGTATTGCTCGAGGATCAGCGCCGCCGCGGCGGCATCGACATCGCTCGCGCCCAGAGACGACGCCTCGACCGACGTGTAGCGTTCGTCGACCTCGTGCACCGGCAGCCCGAAGCGGCCTTGCAAGCGGCGTGCGAACGCCTTCGCGCGTCGCGTGTTGTCGTGCGGGGCGCCGTCGGGATGCGTCGGCACCCCGACCACCAGCGCATCGGGTTGCCATTGCCGGACCAGGCGTCCGATCGCCGCGAAACGCGCATCGCCCAGCGCCGAGACGGTGCCCAGCGGCTGTGCCTGCCTCAGCATCGTGTTGCCGACCGCCACGCCGACGCGCCGGGTGCCGAAATCGAATGCCAGGAACGACAGCGGAGCAGATCGGCGCCGCGCCGGCGCTGCCCCGATCATGCGTGCCCCGCCTCCTGGCTCAGCATGCGCGGGTCGATGCCCAGCAGCGACAGCGCCTTGTCGTAGCGCTGCTCGATCGGCGTGTCGAAGATGATCTCGGGCGACGCGTTGACGGTGAGCCAGCCGTTGCGGCCGATCTCCTCCTCGAGCTGGCCGGCACCCCAGCCGCTGTAGCCGAGCGTCACCAGCACGCGGCGCGGGCCGGCGCCGTTGGACATCGCCTCGAGCACGTCCTTGCTGGTGGTCATCTCCAGGCCGCCGGGGATCGCCAGCGTCGACGTGTACGGGCTCTGTTCGCCGAGCCGTTCGTGCAGCACGAAGCCGCGCTCGGTCTGCACCGGGCCGCCGAAGTACACCGGCTGCTCGGCCAGATCCTTGCGATCGAGCGACAGCTCGACCTTCTCGAACAGACTGCGCAGCTTGATGTCGATCGGCTTGTTGATCACCAGCCCGAGCGCGCCCTTCTCGGTGTGCTCGCACAGGTAGACCACGGTGCCGGCAAACGTGTCGTCGGCCATGCCGGGCATGGCGATCAGGAACTGGTTCGTCAGATCGATGCGGCTCGTGGCCATCTCGGAGCCCATTCTATGCGCGAGCCCGCTGCCGCGCGGCGCCGCGACGCTGCCGCTTCGATGGCGAGGGGCTGCGGCCGGCGCGAGCAAGCGCCACCGCGCCAGCTCACGACACTAGGGCCTGTTCACGCTACGGACGCCAGATGCGTCCGTAGTGTGAACAGGCCCTAGAACAACTCGATGTCGCCGGCCTTCTGCCGCTCGGTCAACTCGCCGCGCTGCACCAGTTCGGCATGTTCGGCCACCTGATTGCGACCATGCGACTTGGCCCAGTACACCGCCTTGTCGGCGCGTTCGAACGCCGTGTTCGGGTTGTCGCCCGGCCGCAGGTCGGTGAAACCGATCGATACCGTGATGTGGCCGACCTGCGGGAAGCCGTACGCTTCGGTCGCCTCGCGCAGGCGCTCGAAGGCCTGGCGCGCGTGACCCTCGCTGGCACAGCGCAGCAGCACGACGAACTCCTCGCCACCGAAGCGATACAGCCGGTCGTGGAAGCGGAAGCTCGCCCGCATCAGGCGCGACAGCAGAAGCAGCACCTCGTCACCGATCAAGTGCCCATGGCGATCGTTGACGCGCTTGAAGTGATCGATGTCGATGATGCCGAGGTAGGCCTGCGTGCAACGGCGCGTCTCGCGCCTGGTCTCGGCCGACACCTGGCTTTCGGCCGTGCTCGCGAAGCTCTTGTAGAACGCCTCGTCGAACGTCTTGCGGTTGAGCAGGCCGGTCAGCATGTCGCGCTCGCTGTAGTCGAGCAGGCCCTGCACGTTGCGGTAGACGCGCAGCATGCTGCTGACCGCACGCAACTGGTCGGCGCCGAGCTCGCTGCGGGTCTCGATCTCGAGCACGCCCACGGCATCGAGGTCGGTCAGCAGCGGGAAGCAGGTGACATGCGTGGCACCGGGCACTTCGACAGGTTCCTGCTTGTGCAGGCACTCCAGGCGCGCCGGAAAGGCGTCGAGCTTGGGCAACTCGTCGAGCTCGGCCCACACCGAGTCGGCGCTGGCCGCCACGTCGGCCTCGCGCAGCCGGGCACGCACCAGCCAGCGCTGCTGGTCGCCCTCGCCGACGTGATGGCAGACGGTCACCGCCAGCGGCTTGAGCAGGTCGCGCAGCACGCCCGCCAGCGTGGTGTCGAGCACGTCGCGGTCGCGAAAGCCCGTCAGTTCGGCCAGATGGTCCGCAACGTAGGGCACGCCGGCCATGTCGTTCGCGCAGCGACCGGCGCCACCCTCAGGCGTTGGCCGCCGCCTTGGCGTAGCGCGCCACCAGCGACAGCAGGTCTTCCTCGGCGTACGGCTTGCCGAGATAGTGGTCGACCCCCAGCTCGGCCGCGTAGTCGCGGTGCTTCTGCGCGATGCGCGAGGTGATCATGATCACCGCCAGGTCGGCCAGCTTGGGGTCGGCGCGCAGGTTGCGCACCAGATCGAAACCGTCCATGCGCGGCATCTCGATGTCCGACAGCAGCACCGCCGGCCGCTCCTCGGCGAGCTTCTCGAGGCCCTCGAGGCCGTCCTTGGCGAGCGTCACGCGGTAGCCCTCGCGCTGCAGCAGGCGCTGCGTGACGCGCCGCACCGTGAGCGAGTCATCGACCACCAGCACCAGCGGCGCCTGCGGCTCGGCGCTCTCGGCCGCTACCGGAACTTCGGGGGCGACGATCGCCGCGCGCGTCATCGCCCACGCCGACTCGCCGTACAGCGTGGCCAGCGCCACCGGGTTGTAGATCAGCGCCGGCTCGCCCGACGGCAGCAGCGTCATGCCGGCCAGGCCCGGCAGGCGCGCCAGTTGCGGCCCCAGGTTCTTGACCACCACTTCCTGGTTGCCGAGCACTTCGTCGACGTGCAGCGCGATGCGCTGCGCTGCCGAGCGGATGATGACCACCGGCTGCGAGCGCGTGGCCGGCGTGCCGCGGGCGTTGGCCTGCAGCAGCGCACCGAGCCAGAAGAACGGCAGGCTGCGGTCGTCGATGCGATAGGCGCTGGTGGCGTACGCGGTCTCCAGCTCGGCCTGCGGAGCCCGCTTGACGATCTCCACCAGCGTCGACGGCACCGCGACCCTGAGCTCGCCGCAACGCAGCATCACCACCTGCGTCACCGCCGTGGTCAGCGGCAGCACCAGGCGGAAGCTGGTGCCGCGTCCGACCGCGGTGGCGGTCTCGATGCGGCCGCCCATCGCGTTGACATCGGCGCGCACCACGTCCATGCCGACGCCGCGGCCGGCCAGACCCGTCACCGCATCGGCCGTCGAGAAGCCGGGCATGAAGATCAGGTTGGCCAACTCGGCGTCGCTCGGATCGCTGCCGGCGGCGATCAACCCCAACGCACGACCCTTGTCGCGAATCCGCAGCAGGTTCAAGCCGGCCCCGTCGTCACGGAACTCCACCGAGACCTCGTTGCCCTCTTGCGTGAGCGTGATGACGATCGAGCCCGTGGGGTCCTTGCTGGCGGCCGCGCGTGCCGCCGGCGACTCGATGCCGTGCGTGACGCAGTTGCGCAGCAGGTGTTCGAAGGCGCCGGTCATGCGGTCGAGCACGCCGCGGTCGATTTCGATCGCGCCGCCGACGATGTCGAGCCGCACCTGCTTGCCGGTCTCCTTGGCGGCCTGCCGCACCAGGCGGTACAGGCGCTCGGACATGCTCTCGAACTCGACCATGCGCGTGCGCAGCAGGTCGTCCTGCAGGTCGCGCGTCAGGCGCGCCTGCGCGGCGAGTTCGTCTTCTGTCGATTGCAGCGTGCGTTGCAGGCCGCGCTGCACGGTGGCGACGTCGTTGACCGACTCGGCCATCATTCGCGTCAGCTCCTGGAACCGCGTGAAGCGGTCCATCTCGAGCGGATCGAACTCCTGCGACGATGCCTTGGCGGCCTCCATGCGCGAGCTGATCTGCGTCTCGGCCTGCAACTCGAGGTCGCGCAACTGGCGACGCAGACGCTCCAGGTTCTCGGTCAGATCGCCGAGCGCCGACTTGAGCTGCGCGACATCGGATTCGATGCGTGAGCGGGTGATCGACACCTCGCCCGCATGGCTCACCAGGCGATCGAGCAACTGGGCGCGCACACGCACCGCGGCTTGGTTGTTCGCCGCAGCCGCCAGCGGTTCGGTCGGCGCTGCGGCGGTTTCGCCGGTCGCCGCCGAGAAGCGGCTCCAGTCGATCGCCACCGCGGCGCTCGGCGCCACGGGGACGACGACCTCCGGTGCGCGCGGCGCCGTCGCCTGCGGCGGCGTGGCGGCCTGCAGCGGCGCGGCCGGCACCACTTCGGGCATCGCAACCAACGGCGCCATGGCCGTCGGCACCTTCGGCTCCTCGGTCTGCGGCGGCGGCGAATCGAGCGCCATCGGCTGCGAGTGATCGACCTCGCCCCGTCGCAGCATCTCGAAGCGCGTCTCGATCGCGTCGACGCGACCGACCAGGCGCTCGACGTCGGCCGCGCTCGCGTGACCGCGACCGATCAGGTGTTCGATCGCGGTCTCGAGGCGGTGCGCCATCTCGCCCAGGCGCATCGCGCCGGCCAGCCGGGCGCCGCCCTTGAGCGTATGCAGCGTGCGCATGCAAGCCGAGGCCGCGGCAGCCTCGGTGGGCCGGCGCATCCATTCGCGCAGGCGCGATTGAAGCTGCGGGATCAGCTCCTGGCCTTCCTCTTCGAAAATCGGGAACAACTCGGGATCGACAGCGTCGACGGCGTCGATGTCGTCCTCGTCGTCGAGCGCGTCGGGCCGCGCCGACACGGGCATCGGCGTCGCTTCGCGCGCGCCCGCGGCGGGCAGGTCGGACAGCGAGCGCAGCTCGGTGCCGCCGAACTCGGTGAAAGCCTGGCGCGGCGCGATCGGCGCGAAGTCCGACGTCTTGCGCTCGATCACGGCCGGCGGCGCCGCCGGCACGGCCAGGTGTTCGTGCTCGACCAGAAAGCGCAGCAGGTCGGGATCGGGCGTCTTCAGGAAGCCCGCCGCGAACTGGTGCAGCAGACGGCGAATCTCCTCGGCGGCCGCCGCGAAGAGCTGTGCTTCCTCGGCGATGCCGTGGCCGCGCGCATGGGTGCGCGCCAGCGCGTGCTCCAGTGAGCGGGCCAGGTTCGACAGTTCGGTATAGCCCACCGTCGCGCAATTGCCCGCCAGCGAGTGGGCGTGCGCGACCGTGCTCTCGCCGACCGGGCGCTGCAGCTCGTGCGACCACTCGGCAAGCTCGGTCACGAGGCGGCGCGAGTGCTCGTCGGCCTCGTTGAGGAAGATGTTGAACAGCGGGATCGGAATGCGCAGCGACCCGATCACCTTCATCTGGTCGGCGTCGCCGGCGGCAACCGCCGACGGCTCGACCGGGGTCATGTCGAGATCGACACGGCGGCTCAGGGCCGGTTCGTCGCGCAGGCGGCCGGTCTCCGAATCGATGAACGGGCCCAACGCAGCCGGCATCGTCTGCAACGCATCGGGTTGCGTTTCGGGCGCCATCGACACATCGCGCGGCGCCAGCGGTTCGGCGTCGACCTCCGGCAGTTCGAGTGCGATCAGTTCGACGGCCTCGGGCTTCGGTGGCGCCACCTCGGCCACCTCGCCGACCGGCATCGTCTCGGTCGGCATGCCCGACAGCGTCAGCATCTCGGTCGGCTCGCCCGGCTGATCGGGCCCGAAGTCGAGGTCGATCGACACCTCGGGAGTCAGCGTCGGCACGACCGCAGGCACCTCCGCCGCAACCGCCGGCTTTGTCGTCGGGTTCGGCGGCACCGCAGCCGGCGCGAGCGGCTTGGCCACCGCAGCCGGCGCGACCGGCCTGGCCACCACAGGCGGCACTGCCGGCGCAGCGAGCGCACCGTGTTCACTGGGCGCACCGTCGACCACCGGGATGCGGCGGCGATCGTTGCGCAGCGCGTCGGCGGCACGGCCCACGGTGCGATGCTGGAAGCCCGCGGTATCGCCCGCGGCGACCGCATCGATCCAGCGGCCGAGATAGTCGAGCGCCTCGCCACTGAAGCCCAGCAGATCGGCGTCCGCGGGGCCGCCGTCGGCCAGGCGCGCGTTGTACAGCTGCTCGCAGCCCCAAGCGGCCTCGCCGAAATCCTTCAGCCCGACCATACGCGAGCTGCCCTTCAGCGTATGGAACGCGCGCCGCACCGAGGTCATCTCGCCGGCATCGCCAGGGTCCTTGGCCAGTTGTGCCAGCGCCTCGCGTGCGGTCTGCACCACTTCGCGCGCTTCCTCGAGGAAGATCTCGCGCATCTCGGCATCGTCTTCGAGCCCGGTGGGTGCACTGACCACCGGGGCGGCGGGTGGCTTCGGCACAGGCTTCGGCACGAGCGGCGCCGGCCGGCTCGGCGGAGCTTCGCCGCGCGGCTTGGCCAACTCGTTCATCACCTGTGCCGCCTGGGCGAGCGCCTCCTTGCGCTCCTGGCCACTCGCCGCCTTTTCCAGCGCACGATGCGCCTTGTCAGCCGCACTGGCGATGCCGCGCTGGTCGGCCGCTTCGGCCTGACGCGCCAACTGCTCGAGATCGCGCGCCACGGCATCGGCGTCGGCGCCGGCAGCGGCGGACTTCGCGATCGCACCCGCCTGCTCGGTGAAACCCTGCTCGGGCGACGGCAGCTCGTCGAACGACCCGAACACCGATGGGCGGTGCGCGCGGTCCATCACCGATTGCAGGTTGCCGCTGCCGCTGTCGAACCGGAACAGCGACTTCGCCATCTGCGGCTGCACGCTGAGCATGTCGATCAGGAAGCTCAGCGCGCCGAGATTGTCGGCCAGGCGCTCGAACGCCGCCGGATGCGGTGCCGCATCGGTCGCCTCGGCTGCGATCAGCGCGTCGACATCGTCGCGCATGCGCACCACGGCGTGCGATGCGTGGTCCTGACCGAGCACCGACAACACGCCGCGCATCGACGAAAGCTGGCCCGGCACCGAGATCAACACCTCGCGCTGCGCCGGATTGCGGAAGAACTCGTCGATGTGCTTTTCGATCTCCGACAGCGATGCACGCAGTTCCTGCACCACGCTGCCCATCGTCTGGCGATCGGAGACCCGGCGGTACAGGTCTTCCATCCAGACTTCGAGCGCGCCGGGCGAGTGGCCCTGACGCACGCCGTCGACGCGCTGCGCCAGGCGCAGCACGCGGCCGGCGAGTTCGGGGTGATCGAGGTCCTGGTCTTCGAGCGAGGCGTCGACGTACAGCAGCGCGGTGGCGACCTCCATCGCGTGCTCGGGCGTTACCTGCCCACCCGCATGCACCGCGTGGGCAGCCGATTGCAGCAGTGACTTGGCGAGCGTCTCGCCCTCGGGGTACAGCTTTTGCAGCGACTCGCCGACCAGCGCGAACTGCTCGGCCAGCCCCGCCAGGCGCTGGTTGTCGCCGCCTGCCACCGCCGACCACACGTCCTTCGCACCGGCGACGCGCTTGCGCGCCTGCGCCAGCACCGACGGGTCGAAGCGCCCGAGGCGGGCACTTTCGTAGTCGACCGCAGATGTCGGCTTCAGCTCGAATGCCTTGCGCGCCGCCGCCAGTCGCGGACCCGCCTGCCTGTCGGCACCGGGCACCGCCTGCGCGCAGAAGAACAGCAGGTCTTGCGCCAGCCGATCCGACGGATCGGCGTCCTCGCCCGCGCGCAACTGCGCCAGCAGGCGCGAAGCCAGTCGCTTGCCGTACAGATCGGGTTTGAGCAGGCCGTGGGCATACCCCTCGTAGACGGCCGCGGCCAGTTGCCACAAGGTGGCCAGCCGCTCCTTGCTGCCGGCAGCCAAGCCGGCGAGCAGATCGCTCATGCGTTGCGCCGCGCCGGCGTCGCGCCCGCGCATCAGTGCCAGCGTCTCGGCCTCGAGCTGCGACTGCGTGTCGGCATCGGCATGCAGCGCCGGCCGCGCGTCGGCCGCTGCCACGGAACGCCACTGCCAATCCTTGGTCCACAGGTCGGCCGGATGGATGCGCCCGGCGCCGGCCAGCTCCTGCAAGGCCTTGTATTGCGGGAACATCGCCGCCGGCGACATCAGCTTGCCGGCCAGCAGGCGGGCAAGGTAGTCGAGCAGCGCGAACGAACCGCGCTCGATCGCGTCGACGGCCGCGGGCGTGAGGGCGCCCGTGCGCGCGCCCAACCGAACGATGGCCGCCTCGGCAGCGCGCAACATCAGCGCCGCGGTCGGCAGCCCCACCAGTTCGAGCGCACCGGCACCCTGGTGCATCTGCGAGCGTGCGTGACGCAGGATAGCGGGGTCGACCGTGTCGACGTCGGAGTTGCCGGCAGTGTCGGCCTCCTTCAGATAACGTCGCAGCGACTTGTGCGCGGCCTCCAGCGTACGACGCAGTTCGTCGTTCACCCAGGCCAGGGCGCTCAGGTCGTGGGTCACCTCGTTGTCGCGAGCAGCGGACATGTGCGATCCACCCGGAGTTGATTCGGACCGTTCGATCAGCTGACCTTGAATCGCGCCACCGACTGCTTGAGCTCCTCGGCGCTGCGCGACAGCTCGCGCACCATCTGCGCCGTCGAACGAGTGCCCTCTCCGGTCTGCTCGGTCACCGCAAAGATGTGCTGGATGTTCGACGCCACCACGTTGGCCGACTGCGCTTCGCTCGACGCCTGCGAGGAGATGTTCTCGATCAGTTCGGCCAGTTGGCGCGTGACGCGGTCGATGTCGGCCAGCGCGGAGCCCGCCGCGTCGGACAGACGCGCACCGTCGACCACGCCCTGGGTCGAGCGCTCCATGGCGGCCACGGCGTCCTGCGTGTCGGTCTGAATGGTCTTCACCAGCGCCGCGATCTGCCGCGTGGCATCACCGGAGCGCTCGGCCAGCCGCTGCACTTCTTCGGCCACCACCGAGAAGCCGCGGCCCGCGTCGCCGGCCGACGCTGCCTGAATGGCCGCGTTCAGCGCCAGCACGTTGGTCTGCTCGGTGATGTCCGAGATCAGTTCGGTGATTTCGCCGATCTCCTGCGACGACTCGCCCAGCCGCTTGATCCGCTTGGAGGTTTCCTGGATCTGGTCGCGGATCGAGTTCATGCCGCCGATGGTGTTCTGCACCGCCGACAGACCCGACTCGGCCGCCTGCAGCGACTTGCGCGCCACCTGCGCGGTCTCTTGCGCCTGCGTCGACACCTGGTTGATGCGATTGGCCATCTGCAGCACCGATTCGCCGGTGTCGCGGATCTCGCGCAACTGCTCGGTCGACGCCGCCAGCAGCTCGGTCGACGTGGCTTCCACCTGCTGCGTCGTCTCCGTCACGCGGCTGGCCGTGCCCTGCACCTGCGCCACCAGCGAGCGCAGCTCTTCCACCGTGTAGTTCACCGAGTCGGCGATGGCGCCGGTGATGTCCTCGGTCACGGTCGCCTGCTGGGTCAGGTCGCCTTCGGCGACCGACTGCAACTCGTTCATCAATCGCAGAATCGCCGCCTGGTTGGCGTCGTTGACGCGCTTGGCCTCCTGCTCCTGGCGCTCGGCCTCCTGCCGTTGCGATTCGGCGGTCTGTGCACGCTGCGCCTGATCCTGCACGAACAGGCGCAGGAATCCGATGCCGCCGACCACCATCACCAGCACCGACACCAGCATCACCGCCAGGTGAGCCATGCGGATGCCGGACTCCTTGCCCAACTGCTCTTGCAACGACTCCAGGCCCTTGCGCAGCGGCTCGCTGTCGCCGAGGATCGCGGCTTGCGCCTCGCGCGCGGTCACCAGACCCTGCAGGTTGCCGAGGATGGCGCTCGCCTGCGCGCGCGTGTCCTCGTACTGCTTGATGAGCTGGCGTAGCCGCTCCTTGGTCTGCGCGTCCTTGGTGCCGGGCAGGCGCAGCTCGGGGTTGCCGTTGTTCAAGCCTTCGGCGATCTCGCGGAACGAGTTCAAGTCCTTGCCCAGCAGGAACACCGCCTCGGGGCTCACGCCTTCGATGGTCAGGAACTCGTTGGCCGACTTGCCGATGCGCTGGGTCAGCATCACCAACTGGCCGACCGCGGCCAACTCCGCCGGAGTGGCATCCTGCTGCAGCTTCAGCGACGACACCGTCTCGGCGGTCTCGAGCAGGTCGGCCGACTGGCGGTTGATGGTGCGCAGCGCCTGGCCGACCTGGGTCAGCGTCTTCTGCTGGCTCAGCACGCGGTTGGCATTGCGCTCGGCCCGGTCGACCAGCGGCAGCAGCGATTCGATCGCGTCCTGCACGTTGACCGGCGCGGCAGCGAGCTCGCCATCGCCGTTGCGCAGGCCGCGCACGTTGGTGGCCAGCACCGTCGACGCGTCGCGCACCTCCGGGAACGCCTGCGCGCTACCCACCAGCGCCTGCGACACCGACTTCGCCAGCCGCTGCGACTGCATCAGCGCCTGGCCGACGGCGGACACCTGCGCCGCGCCGCGGCTGGCCGCATTCAGCGCCAGGAACATGCCCAGCACCAGCCCGAGCAGGCCGAGCATCACGACACCGAACAGGATGCGCTGCTGCTCGGGCACCGTCTTGTTGCCGATCAGCGGCAGCGACGCCACCGCAACCGGCGCGCTCGGCTGCGGGCGCGACTCGTTGAAGTCGGCTGCCAGCTCCGACGGAGCGGCCTCGGAGATGATCGACGTGCTGATCTGTCGGGTGGCCTGTGACGCGTGCATGTCGAGTGACACCGTGCTGGCGTGGCTGCCCAGGCGATCGGCGGTGGCACTGCCGTGTGCTACGACCATCTCGTCGAACGGAGACAACTCGGCCGTCGCGACGCCGCCGTTGCCGCGGCCCTTCGCCTTGAATCGTTCCATGAAACCCATACGAGTCCTCTCGTCGTCTCGGCACCCAGTGCCGGTCGCTGCACCCACCCTCGCGCTTGAGCCGACTTCAGGCTGCGATCGCGAGAAACTGCACGTCGGCCGCCAGAGCAGCCAATTTGATCTCTTGCCACGGGCGGCCGGCCTGGTCGTGCCAGCGCGAGCCGGCAAACGCCGGCCGCGGCGCCGCCGCCTCATCGGCCTGCCCGCTCAGTTCGTTCTCGTGCCGCAGGCCGGCCAGACGGTCGACCAGCAACGCGGCGTTGACTCCCAGCAGCGGGTTCAGCGCCACCAGACGCACACCCTCGGTGCCGTGATCCTGCGGGCTGCGCGCGCGCAGGCCGAGGAACGCCGCCAGGTCGACCACACCATGCAGACCACCTCGCAGATTGGCGACGCCGGCGAACCAGCCCTGCGTATGCGGTACGGCCATGATGCGCCCGGCGTTGAAGATCTCGCCCGCCTGCTCGAGCGGCAGCAACAGCCCCTGCCCCGCGCATTCGACCGCCAGCCATGCATTGACCGCAGGCTCGCTGCGCGCCGCCTGCATGCGCTGCGCGAGGCGCGTTTGCAGCTCTCGCAGGGCTTCCTTGTTGGCCATGAGCTGGGCGTCCTCGCAGCCTTGTCAGTCGAAGGCCTTGATCTTGGCGATCAGTTCGTCGGCGACCACCGGCTTGACCACGTAGTCGCGCGCGCCTTGGCGCATGCCCCAGACGCGGTCGGTCTCCTGGTTCTTGCTGGTGCACATGATCACCGGCACGTCGGCGAATGCCGGGTCGCGGGTGATGGCGCGCGTGAGCTGGAAGCCGTTCTGCCCGGGCATCACGACGTCCATCAGGATCAGGTCGGGCTTGTCCTCGGCCAGGCGGCGCATCGCCTCCTCGCCGTTCTCGGCCGTGCGCACCGCGTAGCCGCGCTTGGACAGCATGTCCGACAGGTGGTGCAACTCGGTCTTCGAGTCGTCCACCAACAGCACCTTCTTGATCGTCATCTCAGTCTCCTGCCGGCTGCCTGCGCACAGGGCCGCCCTCACGCGCTCTGCGTACCTTTCTCAGCGTAACGGCTGAATTGCTCTACGGCGCGTAGCAGTTGTTCCTTCGTGAAAGGTTTTGTCAGGTATTCCTCGGATCCGACCATGCGGCCGCGCGCCTTGTCGAACAGGCCGTCCTTGGATGACAACATGATCACGGGCACGTGTGCGAAGCGCGGATTGCGCTTGATGATCGCGCAGGTCTGGTAGCCGTCGAGCCGCGGCATCAGGATGTCGCAGAAGATCAGCTGCGGGTCGTGGTCGTTGACCTTGGCCAGCGCATCGAAGCCGTCCTCGGCGAGCACCACTTCGTAGCCGCCCTGGCGCAGAAAGATCTCGGCGCTGCGGCGAATCGTGTTGCTGTCGTCGATCACGAGAACCTTGGCTGCAGAGGGTGCCCCCTCGGATATTGCGTTATCCACGAACTCTCCTTGGGTCGCTGCACATCAGGGCCGATGGTGTCGCCGCTGCACCTAGACCTGCACCATCTCGAAATCTTCCTTGCGCGCGCCGCATTCGGGGCAGGTCCAGTTCATCGGCACGTCGCTCCACCGCGTGCCGGGGGGCACTCCGTGCTCCGGATCGCCGGCGGCTTCGTCGTAGATCCAGCCGCAGATCAGGCACATCCAGGTGCGCGGTTCGCTCACGTCGATCGGCATCGCTCACTACAATCGAGAATCATTGTATCCACCCGTATTGGCAAAAAGCCAAAGGCACGTAGGTACCTACGCAACATTCTTCACAATCCCCTAGAGGTCGGTTTTCGCGCTGAAGACAGGCCCCCACGCGGGACACTGGCACTCATTCATGGCCACGGAGCCCACGGACAGCAACCCCAACGACGTCGGCGAAGGCGCTGCGCATGACAACGGCGCGCCAAGCTGCGTGATGACCTTCAACGCCGCCGACCCCAGCGGGGCGGGGGGCATCGCGGGCGACGTGGCCACGCTGGCGGCCATGGGTGCGCATGGCTTGCCGGTGACCACCGCCTTGCTGATGCGCGACAGCGCAGAAGTGTTCGACCAGCACGCCATCGACCCCGAGGCGATCGCCGAGCAGGCACGCACGGTGCTCGAAGACATCACCATCGCCGGCTGGAAGGTCGGCTTCCTCGGCAGCGCCGAGGGTGTCAGCGCGGTGGCCGAAGTGCTGTCCGACTACCCCGACATCCCGCTGGTGTCTTACCTGCCGAACCTCGGCTGGCTCGAAGACGACGCGGCGGCGCAGTACATGGAGTCGTTTCGCGAGTTGATCCTTCCGGCCACCGAGGTGCTGGTGGGCAACCACAAGACGCTGACCGACTTCCTGCTGCCCGAGTGGGAGTCCGATCGCCCGGCTTCGGCGCGCGAGCTGGCGGTGGCCGCCGCCGAGCACGGCACGCGGTTCGTGCTGGTGACCGGCATCATGCTGCCGATCAAGGGCAGCGAGCAGTTCATCGACAATGTGCTGGCGTCGGCGCAGGGTGCGCTCACCGGCGAGAAGTTCGAGATGTTCGACACCGCCTTCGTCGGCGCCGGCGACACCTTGTCGGCCGCTCTGGCGGCGCTGCTGGCGGCGGGCAACGAGTTGCAGGCCGCGGTGGGCGAGGCGCTGGCCTTCATGGACCAGAGCCTCGATGCCGGCTTTCGCCCCGGCATGGGCAGTGTGATCCCCGACCGCTTCTTCTGGGCGCTGCCGCCGGCGCAAGAGGGCGGCGAAGGTGGCGAACCGGACGCGGCGCCGGCGAGCGAGCCG
Source organism: Burkholderiaceae bacterium (assembly GCA_022072045.1). Classification (GTDB taxonomy): domain Bacteria; phylum Pseudomonadota; class Gammaproteobacteria; order Burkholderiales; family Burkholderiaceae_C; genus JAEUPI01. The sequence continues at coordinate 16,819 of JAJVIL010000145.1, forward strand.
GGTAGCGACGCGCCGGAAGCCAAGGGCAAGCCGGCACAGCGTCGTGTCCACTGAAGCACACCCGATGGCCGATCGCAACCAAGCCCTGTTCGAACGCGCGCAGCGCGTGATTCCGGGCGGCGTCAACTCCCCGGTGCGCGCCTTCCGCGCGGTCGGCGGGACACCGCGCTTCATCGCCCGTGCGCAGGGCGCCTATCTCTGGGACGCCGAGGACAGGCGCTACATCGACTACGTCGGCTCCTGGGGCCCGATGATCCTCGGCCACGGTCACCCGGCGGTGCTCGAGGCCGTGCAGCGCGCCGCCTCGCGCGGTCTCAGCTTCGGCGCGCCCACCGAGGCCGAGATCGAGCTCGCCGAGGCGATCATCGCGAACGTGCCGAGCGTCGAGCAGGTGCGGCTGGTGTCCAGCGGCACCGAGGCGGCGATGAGCGCGATCCGGCTCGCCCGCGGCGCGACCGGGCGCGCCAAGTTGATCAAGTTCGAGGGCTGCTATCACGGCCACGCCGACGCGCTGCTGGTCAAGGCAGGGTCCGGCCTGGCCACGTTCGGCCACCCCACCAGCGCCGGCGTGCCCGGCGAAGTGGTTCAGCACACCATCGTGCTCGAGTACAACAACCTGGCGCAGCTCGAGGCCGCGTTCGCGCAGCACGGGCGCGAACTCGCGTGCGTGATCATCGAGCCGATCGCGGGCAACATGAACTTCGTGCGCGCGCAGGTGCCGTTCATGCGCCGGCTGCGCGAACTGTGCACACAGTACGGCGCGCTGCTGGTGCTCGACGAGGTGATGACCGGCTTCCGCGTCGCGCTCGGCGGCGCGCAGAGCCTCTACGCTCGCGCGATCCCCGGCTTCCGGCCCGACATCAGCGTGTTCGGCAAGGTGATCGGCGGCGGCATGCCGCTGGCCGCGTTCGGTGCCGCGCGCGACGTCATGCAGCAGCTCGCGCCGCTGGGTCCGGTCTATCAGGCCGGCACGCTGAGCGGCAACCCGGTGGCCACCGCCTGCGGGCTGGCCACACTGCGCGAGATCGCCAGACCCGGTTTCTTCGACGCGTTGTCGGCGAAGACGCGCCGCCTGGTCGATGCGCTGAGCGCGGCCGCGCGCGAGCGCGGCGTCGCTTTCAGCGCCGATTGCGAAGGCGGCATGTTCGGCTTCTTCTTCGCCGAGCACCTGCCGCAGCATTACGGCGCGGTGATGGCCAGCGACAAGGAGCGCTTCAACCGCTTCTTCCACGCCATGCTGGCGCGCGGCGTCTACCTGGCGCCGGCGCTGTACGAAGCTGGCTTCGTCAGCGCGGCGCACAGCGATGAAGACATCGCGGCCACGGTCGCCGCGGCCGGCGAAGCATTCGGCGCGTAGTCGCTTGCAGCAGCTTCGCGATCGACTGACAAGCTGCGACGAGGCAAGGCGCCGGCGCCGGGATCGAGCATCGGTGAAGGCCGAAACGCCTACCTAGAATTCGAGCCCATGCACATCCACATCCTCGGCATCTGCGGCACCTTCATGGGAGGGCTGGCCGCGATCGCGCGCGAGGCAGGGCACCGCGTCACCGGCTGCGATGCCAACGTCTACCCGCCGATGAGCGACCAGTTGCGCGCGCTCGGCATCGAGTTGATCGAAGGCTACGGCGCCGACCAGGTGGCGCTCGCGCCCGACCTGTTCGTGATCGGCAACGTGGTGACGCGCGGCAACCCGCTGGTCGAGGCGATGCTCGACGCGGGCGCGGCATACACCAGCGGCCCGCAGTGGCTGGCCGAGCACGTGCTGCAGGGGCGCCACGTGCTGGCCGTGGCCGGCACCCACGGCAAGACCACGACCACCTCGATGCTGGCGTGGATCCTCGAGTGCGCGGACATGAAACCCGGCTTCCTGGTGGGCGGCGTGCCGCAGAACTTCGGCATCTCGGCGCGCGCCGGCCAGGGGCGCTGCTTCGTGATCGAGGCCGACGAGTACGACACCGCGTTCTTCGACAAGCGCAGCAAGTTCGTGCACTACCGGCCGCGCACCGCGATCCTGAACAACCTGGAGATGGACCACGCCGACATCTTCCCCGACCTGGCGGCCATCGAAACGCAGTTCCACCACCTGGTGCGCACGGTGCCGTCGCACGGGCGGCTGATCGTCAACGCCCGCGAAGCCTCGCTGGCGCGCGTGCTCGAGCGCGGCTGCTGGAGCGAGGTGCAGCGATTCGGCGCGCGCAAGGAGGAGCCCGGCACGTTGCGTGCGCGCGGCGAGCCCAATGCGTTCGACGTGCTGCGCGGCAGCCTCAAGATCGCGCGCGTCGAGTGGTCGCTGCTGGGCGAGCACAACCAGCTCAACGCGCTGGCCGCGCTGGCGGCGGCCGAGCACGTGGGCGTCGACCCCGACGCCGGCGCCGCGGCGCTGGCGCGCTTCGAGAACGTGCGTCGCCGCCTCGAGCTGCGCGGCGAGGCCGCGGGCGTCAAGGTGTACGACGACTTCGCGCACCACCCGACGGCGATCCACACCACGATCGCCGGGCTGCGGCGCAAGATCGACCACGAACTCGCGCTGCCCGACGTCGCACCGCAGCGCATCCTGGCGGTGTTCGAGCCGCGATCGAACACGATGAAGCTCGGCACGATGAATTCGCACCTGCCGTGGGCGCTCGAGGAGGCCGACCTCGCGTTCTGCCTGCAGGGCGACTACGGCTGGGACGC
>JAJVIL010000133.1 GCA_022072045.1 Burkholderiaceae bacterium
TGCCGGCGCCGCGCTCGTCGAACACGATCAACTGCGCGTCGCGCGCGAGCGCCAGGTGCTGCAGGCCGTCGTCGGCGATCAGCACGTCGAGCCCGGGGTGCGCTTCGCACAACATCGACGCGGCTTGCAGACGATCCGCAGCCACCGCGACCGGCACGCGCGCCCGCAGGTGGATCAGCAGCGGCTCGTCGCCCGTCTGCTCGGCGCGGCTGTGCGCATCGACCAGGCACGCGCCGCGATCGCGACGCCCGTAGCCGCGCGACACCACGCCGGGCGTGCGACCGAGCCGGCGCAGCAGATGGGCGAGCGCGATCACCGTGGGCGTCTTGCCCGCGCCGCCGGCCACCAGGTTGCCCACCACGACCAGCGGCCGCGGCGCGCGCCGGCTCGCGCACGCGCCGCTCGCGTACAAGGCGCGCCGCGCGGCGAGCAGCGAACCGTAGAGACACGACAGCGGTTGCAGCGCGCGCGCCAGCGCGTCGGGACGCGGGCGCTGCCACGACGCCAACAGCGTGTCTGCCAGCGCAGGGCCCACGCCGCGCGGGCTCATGATGGCGGCGGACTAGCGGCCCGCCGAGTTGGGCGGCACCTGCGCGGCGAAAGTCAAGCGGGCCAGGCCCGCGCGCCGCGCTGCGTCGAGCACGTTGATCACCGCCTGGTGCGCGGTCAGCGCGTCGGCCGACACGATCACCGTCGGGTCGGTCTTGCCGGCGGCCGCGGCGCGCAGCTCGAGGGTCAGGATGTCGACGCTGCGACCTTCGACCGGCTTCTTGTCGATCAGGTAGCGGCCGTCGGCCGACACGCTGACGAGGATCTCGGCTGGCCGCTCGCGAATGCGCTCGGCGTCGGCGGTCGGCAGCGTGATCTGCAGCTCGGCGTACTTGGAGTACGTGGTCGACAGCATCAGGAAGATCAGCACCACCAGCAGCACATCGATGAACGGGATCAGGTTGATCTCCGGTTCCTCGGAGCGGCGGCGACGAAAGCGCATGCGGTCAGGCCCCGCACGGCCGCCCGAAGGGGCCTGATCCCCCTTGGGGGGACGCGAGCGCAGCGAGCAAGGGGGTCATGTCAGGCCGCAGGCCGAACGGCGAATCGCATCAGGTGCGGCACCATGCGCTCGGCGGCCATCTCCATGCCGAGCGCGTACTCGTCGACCAGCCGTCTGAAATAGCGGTAGAACATCAGCGCGGGGATCGCGATGATGAGGCCGAACGCGGTGTTGTACAGCGCCACCGAGATGCCGTGCGCCAGCAGCGCCGGGTTGGAGCCGCCGGTGGGCGGCTGCGAGCCGAAGATCTCGATCATGCCGATCACCGTGCCCAGCAGCCCCAGCAGCGGCGCCGCGGCGGCGATCGTGCCCAGCGTGTTGAGGTAGCGCTCGAGGCGGTGCACCGTGCCGCGGCCGGCGATCTCGAAGGCCTGGCGCAGTGCGCCTTCCTGGATGCGCGGGTCGCCCATCACGGCGCGCAACCCGGCGGCGAGCACCGAGCCGAGCTCGGAGCTCGCGGCCAGCTTGGTCACCACGTCGGGGCCCGGCAGGCTTTGGCGCGTGACCGACAGCACCTCGTCGAGCAGCTTGACCGGCGCGATGCGTGCGGTGCGCAGGCTGACAAAGCGCTCGATCACCAGCGCCAGCGCCACCACCGAGCAGATGAGCAGCGGCCAGATCGGCCAGCCCGCGGCTTGTATGATCGAAAACAAGAAAGGGCTCTGATTGAAGACGCGATGCCGCAGCACAGCGGGCACCGTCGCGAGGCGCCGATTATGGCCGAGCTTGTGCGCGCTCCCATCGCATGCGTTGCTGCCGGTAAACGCCGGCTGGCGTCGATCGCGCGAACGAATGCGCAAGCGCGACCGGAACAATCCACCGCTTCTGTGGAAAAGCTTGTGGGCAAGCGGCCGCCGCCGCGCGCGAGGGCGCATGTTTTCGCGCTTCGTGTTGGATTGCCCGAGTTTTGAGCAGCAGGCCTGCGGCGACCGACCCATGCGAGCGAGCGCAGTTCGATCGGTGAGAGCACGTGCTGTCGCGAGCCCCACGCGGTGCGCGGCCCGGTGGCGATGAGCAGCGATGTCGAAGGCGGCGTCGTCGCGGCGCCGCGTGCGATCGGCGTGGCGGCGCTGCTGCTCGCCGCCACCGATGCGCTGCAGCAACGCCTGGGGGCGGTGGCGGTGCACGGCGAGCTGTCGGGCTTCACGCGCGCCGCCAGTGGCCATTGCTACTTCGCGCTCAAGGATTCCGAGGGTGCCAGCGCGCTGCTGCGTTGCGCGATGTTTCGGCGCGCGGCGTCTGTGCTCGACTTCACCCCGCGCGACGGCCAGCAGGTCGAGTTGCGCGGCCGCATCGGCATCTACGAGCCGCGCGGCGAATTGCAGTGCATCGTCGAGGCGATGCTGCCGCTCGGCGCGGGCTCGCTTTACGAATTGTTCCTGCGCCAGAAAGCCAGGCTCGAGGCCGCGGGCTTGTTCGATGCGGCGCGCAAACGGCCGCTGAGCGCGCATCCGCGTGCGGTGGGTGTCGTCAGCTCGACCGCCGGTGCCGCGCTGCACGATGTGCTGACGACGCTGGCGCGGCGCGCGCCGCACGTGGGCGTGATCGTGTACCCGAGCGCGGTGCAGGGCGCCGAGGCGCCGGCGCAGCTCGTGCAGGCGCTGCAGCGTGCCAACGAGCGCGGCGAGGTCGACACCCTGATCGTCTGCCGCGGCGGCGGGTCGATCGAGGACCTGTGGGCCTTCAACGACGAGGCGGTGGTGCGCGCGATCGCCGCCAGCGCGCTGCCGGTGGTGAGCGGCGTCGGCCACGAGACCGACGTCACGCTCGCCGACCTGGCGGCGGATTTGCGCGCGCCCACGCCGACCGCGGCGGCCGAACTCGCGGCACCGGCGCGCGACGAACTGCTGCAGGCACTGCGGCAGCAAGCCAATCGACTGCAGCGCGCACAGCATCAGCGCATCGACCGGGAGGCGCAGGGGCTGGATCTGCTGGCGTCGCGGCTGGCGCATGCCATGGCGTCGTTGCGACCGCAGCGGCAGCAGCTCGACCTGCTGGCGCAGCGCGGTGAGGCGGCGCTGCGGCAACGGCTGCAGTCGGCGGCGCAGTCGCTCGCACATCTGGCGGCGCGCTGGCAGCGCGCGGGCACGACCGTGTTCGAGCGGCGCGGGCTGCGCCTGGCCGGCCTCGCCGACCGGCTGGCGCTGCTCGACCCGCAGCAGGTGCTGTCGCGCGGCTATGCGCTGATCGAGACCGACGCCGGCCGCGTGGTGGTCGCGCCGCTGCAACTGCGAGCCGGCGAACGCTTCACGATCAGCCTGGCGCAGGGCCAGGCTGAGTTGATTCCGCGCGAGGTCAAGCCGCGCGAGGGTTGAGTCGCGCGCAGGACGGGTTCAGAGCCCGCCGTTCTGCTGCGCCACCATGCAGAACAGCATCGGGATCGACAGCAGCGTGTTGACGCGCGAGGTCAGCATGCCCACGCGCGCCGCCTTGGCCTTCTCCTCAGGAGTCACGGTGACGATGCCGAGCGCCTTCTTCTGGTTCGGCCAGATGATGAACCAGACGTTGAACGCCATGATCAGGCCGAGCCACATGCCGATGCCGATCGCGGTCTGCGGCCGCTGCAGCGACAGCGCGTTGCCGATGTAGGCGTTCATCCACGCCAGCAGCAGCCCGGTGACCACCGTGGCCAGAGCGGCCCAGCGGAACCAGAACAGCGCAGTGGGAGCGATCACCTTGCCGACCGCTGGCTTCTGCTCGTCGGGAATCTTCGGCATCGAGGGGATCTGCACGAAGTTGAAGTACCACAGCAGACCGATCCACATCACGCCGCTCAGCACGTGCAGGTAGCGCATCACGAAGGCGCCCCAGGCGTGATCGAACTTGGCGGTGTTGGCCAGCAGCACCAGGATCACCAGCAGCACGACGCCGGCGATCACCGTGCGGCCGAGCGATTGCAGAATCGCGCCCATCCTCGATCTCCTCGTCGCGAAAGGCGCCGACTATAGCCAAACGGCGCCCGGCGTCGAGAGGGGATCACGCGCGCCGGTGCGCGATCGCGGCGGCCCGCGGCCGCCTCACCTGGCAAAGACTTCGCCGTGGATTCGCGTGCCTGCCTTGACGCCGCGCTTGGCGAACCAGCCCTGGTTCATCTCGAGCACGAAGCGCACCGGCCTGGCCGAGCAATGCGTCTCGTCGCTGAGCGGCTGCATGTCGGCGAGGTTGACCACGGTGCCGTCATCGGCGAGGAAAGCGATCGACAACGGGATCAGCGTGTTGCGCATCCAGAAGCACTGCGGGCTCGCCGCCTCGAACACGAACAGCATGCCCTCCTGGGTGGGCATGCCGCGGCGGTACATCAACCCGATCTGGCGCTGCAGCGGCGTCGACGCCACCTGCGCCCGGATGTTGAACATGCCCACTTGCAGATTGGTGGTCGGCAGATCCTGCGGCTGACCCTGGGCATCGTCGGCCACGGCGCGACCGGGTAGCACTGCGAGGCTGCCCAAGCCCAGGCAGCAGGCCGCGACGAAGGCAAGCAGGCGGTTCATGCGGTGGCGGCAAACGAGGCAGCGAGCATTGTGCCTGCGCGGTCGGCGCTGCGTGCGGCAGCGGCCGGAAACGAGGCGCTGACCTAAAATCTGCGGCTCACTTCGAGCGCAGGACGCCCATGTTCCAACACGTCAAGGTGCCCGCCGGCGGGCAGAAGATCACCGTCAACAAGGACTACTCGTTGAACGTACCCGACCAGCCGATCATCCCGTACATCGAGGGCGACGGCACCGGGCTCGACATCACGCCGGTGATGATCAAGGTGGTCGACGCGGCCGTGGCCAAGGCCTACAAGGGCAAACGCAAGATCCACTGGATGGAAATCTACGCCGGCGAGAAGTCCACCAAAGTCTACGGCCCCGACGTGTGGCTGCCCGAAGAGACGCTGAAGATCCTGCGCGAGTACGTGGTCTCGATCAAGGGCCCGCTCACCACGCCGGTGGGCGGCGGCATCCGCTCGCTCAACGTGGCACTGCGCCAGGAGCTCGATCTGTACGTGTGCCTGCGGCCGGTGCAGTACTTCAAGGGCGTGCCTTCACCGCTGAAGGAGCCCGAGAAGGTGAACATGGTGATCTTCCGCGAGAACTCCGAGGACATCTACGCCGGCATCGAGTGGGCCGCCCAGAGCGACAAGGCCAGGAAGCTGATCAAGTTCCTGCAAGACGAGATGGGCGTCAAGAAGATCCGCTTCCCCGCCACCTCGGGCATCGGCATCAAGCCGGTCTCCAGCGAGGGCACCGAGCGCCTCGTGCGTCGCGCGCTGCAGTACGCGATCGACAACGACAAGCCCAGCGTCACGCTCGTGCACAAGGGCAATATCATGAAGTTCACCGAAGGCGCGTTCCGCGACTGGGGCTATGCGCTGGCACAGAAGGAGTTCAGCGCGCAGCCGATCGACGGCGGACCGTGGTGCAAGTTCAAGAACCCCAAGACCGGCAAGGACATCGTCGTCAAGGACATGATCGCCGATGCGTTCCTGCAGCAGATCCTGCTGCGGCCGGCCGAGTACTCGGTGATCGCCACGCTCAACCTGAACGGCGACTACGTCTCCGACGCGCTGGCCGCGCAGGTGGGCGGCATCGGCATCGCGCCGGGGGCCAACCTGTCCGACGACGTGGCGTGCTTCGAGGCCACGCACGGCACCGCGCCCAAGTACGCGGGCAAGGACTACGTCAACCCCGGCTCCGAGATCCTGTCGGCCGAGATGATGCTGCGGCACATCGGCTGGAAGGAAGCGGCCGATCTCATCATCGCCTCGATGGAGAAGGCGATCCAGAGCAAGAAGGTCACCTACGATTTCGCGCGCCTGATGGAAGGCGCCACGCAGGTGTCGTGCTCGGGGTTCGGGCAGGTGATGATCGACGCGATGAACTGAGATTCCAGGGCGTCCCGGGGCGTCCAGACCGGTTTCAGAAAGAGCCTCAGATCGTTGATGCGACTGATGTTCTTTTCGCGCCAGCCACTCAGCCCGCCCGATCGAGCTTGTCGAGCAAGGCCAGCGCGCGCTTGGGGTTGCCTCGCGACGCGCGCGTCTCGAAGCGCACACGCGCGTCGTAGTTGGCCAGTGCAATCGTGGCCAGCTCGTCCATCAGCCGGTTGACGCTGATCGAGTTCGACTTAGCAAGGGCCTTCAGGCGCTCGTGCTTGTCGTCGGGCAGGCGGATCGTCAGGGTGGACATGGAAAGACCTCCAGGCATTGCTCAGGTGTCAGCACCTTGAGCGAAGGGAACTTCAGTTCGCCACGCGCGACATCGCGCACGTTGCGGGTCACGATGGCGTCGGCTTGCGCTGCGACGGCCAGCTCGATGAGATGGTTGTCGGCCTCGTCGGGCAGGTTGGGCCGCCAGGCGTAGAACAATTCGACCCAGCGGCAGCGGTGCAGGAAGCCGTCGAAGAGGTCGCCGCGTTCCTTGGCCGTCAGCACAGAGTCGGCGAACAGCTCCGAGCGCGCCAGAACGTCTTCACACTCGGCGAGCAGGGCAGGGCCGAGCACCGGCCGGTACGCTTCGAGCAGGCAAGCTCGCAGCACCCGGCGCGCGCTGCCACCGCCGCGCAGCAGCGCGGCGACCAGCACGTTGGTGTCCAGCACGACGACGGCCATGCGTGCGATGATAGCGCCGGTGCTGTCATAGCGGGGCTTGGATGGCCCCGTCGAATGGCGCACACATCGGGGCCAAGAATCGGGCCAAGCCGCACGGGGTTGTCAGTCGAACTCAAGCATCCATGCGCCTGAGCGTAGGATTGGGAAGTGATGATCGAGCACATGTAGTTCCGGGGGCTTAGCGGCGGCCGCGGGTTCTGTGCGGAAGCGGCGCAAGCACCGGTCCAAGGGAGGGCGCTCATGTTTCAGCGGGTTCTGTTTCCCACCGACGGTTCCGACGTCTCACTGGCGGCGGCCGATGCGGCGATCACGATGGCCAAGCTGACCGGCGCGACGCTGCAGCCGGTGTACGTGGTCGAGCCGTATCCGTTCACGGGTATCGGCGTGGCGCGGCCGTCGGGCTTCGACGACTACATGGCGGCGTCGCGTCAAGTGGCGGCGCGCGCCTTCGAGCGGATCGAGCGCATTGCGCAGGCCGGGGGTGTGCGCTGCGAACCGCTGACGGTCGAGCATGCGCGGGCCGCCGACGGCATCGTCGAGACGGCGGGTTCGGTCGGTGCCGACTTGATCGTGATGGGCTCGCACGGACGCAGCGGCGTGGCCAGGCTGGTGCTCGGCAGCGTCGCCACCAAGGTGTTGCAGCTCTCGCCGGTGCCGGTCTTGATCGTCAAGGCGGGCGACGCTGCGGCGGCCTGAGTTCGGCAGCGCGGCGGCGCGCGAGCCCGCTCGCCTCAGACGATCTCGTGACGCACCGTCAGCGGGGCCAGGCGGTCGTGCACGGCACCGGCCAGGTGCTCGCGTTCAGCCCCCTGGGCGCCGCCCAGCGACACGCGGATCACGTGGCCGTGCGTGGCGTCGTTCACCACCTCGGCGTGCAGCGGCTCGCCACCCGCGGCGAGCTCGCTGAGCAGTTGCTCTGCCACCTGTCGCGTCGCGTCGATGCGCAGCGCCGGCTTGAAGATCTTGCCCACCGCGGTCAGCGGCATCGGGTCGACGAAGCGCAGCGCCACCGGCACCGCGGCGCGCTCGGGCGTGTGCTCGCGCAGGTAGGCGAGCAGCTCGGTCGGCGACACGCTCGCACCGGGCTTGAGCTGCACGTAGGCGACCGGCAGTTCGCCGGCGTAGGCATCGGGCTGGCCGACCAGTGCGGCGAGCGCCACCGCCGGGTGGCGATACAGCAGCTCTTCGAGCGGCGCCGGGTCGATGTTGTGCGCGCCACGGATGATCAGATCTTTCGCGCGGCCGGTGATCCAGAGGTTGCCTTGCTCGTCGAGCCGCCCCAGGTCGCCCGAATTGACCCAGCCCGGCCCGGCGAATGCGTCTCGGTTGTGCACCTCGCTGAGGTAGCCGCCGAAAACCCCGGGCCCGGCCATTGCCACCACGCCGATTTCGTTGGGCGCGCAGTCGCCGAGCAACCCGCCGTCGGCACCGAGTTTGACGATGCGCGTGCGCGAGTACGGCAGCGGCCTGCCCACCGACCCGGCGGGGCACTCGATGTCCGGGTAGCCCATCGTGTGCACGCTGCAGGTTTCGGTCATGCCGTAAACCTCGAGCACCGGCAGGCCGAACTCGCGCTGGTAGGCCTGGATCACCGCCACCGGGATCGCCGAGCCGCCGCCGGAGACGTACCGAAGGCTGGTGATGTCGGCGCCGTTGCGCGGCACCTGCAGCGCCGCGGCCAGCACGGTGGGCACGGCGCCGAACACCTTCGGCCGGTAGCGCTGCACCAGCGCCCAGACGTTGCGCACCGCGCGCGGCTCGCGCCACCCAGCGGCGCTGACGACGATGAGGTGCCCGCCATTGGCCAGCGGCGCCAGCCCCTGCGTGAGCGCCCCGCCCACGTGGAACAGCGGCAGGCCGAACAGGATGCCATCGCCCGGGCCCGCCACGCCGGTCAGGCGCAGCGCCCACGCCTGCGACACCTGATTGGCGTGGCTGTGGCGCACCAGCTTCGGCGTGCCGGTGGTGCCGCCGGTGTGGAAATAGCCTGCGGCGTCCTCGGGCCCGGGCAGGCGTCCGCTGGCCAGGTGGGTGGCGGGTTGCAGGTCGAGCCGGGTGTCGAAGTCGTCGTCGGCCGTGTCGGGGTGGGCCCGGCCCCCGACCACCAGCACCGACTGCAACGCGGGTAGCTGCCGTCGAATGGCGCTCACCTTGTCCCAGATCTCGGGAGCTGCGCTCGGCCCCACGGTCACCAGCACGCGGGTGCCTGCGGCGCGCAGGATGTCGGCGATCTGCGCCGCCGACAGCATCGGGTTGACCGGGTTGGCGACCCCGGCCGCCTGCGCACCGAACAGCGCCACGAACGCCTGAGGCAGCAGCGGCAGCAGCAGGCTGACCACGCCGCCTTGGCCGACGCCGAGGCTGTGGAACAGGTTGGCGGCCTGGGTGATGCGGCGCACGAACTGCCCGTGCGTCAGCGTCTGCGGCGATTCGTCGGGGCTGGCCTCGCGCAGGAAGCTGATCGCCGGCGCCGCGGCGTCGACCGCGGCGCCGAGTTGCAGCGCTTCGTAGGTGCTGCGCGCGGCGACGCGCTTCGCGTACGGCGCCTGCTCCTCGAAGGCCCGCACGTCGGCAGGCGAGCCAAAGCGCGGCAGTTCCGCGCCGATCAGCTTGTCGAGCACATGAGCACGTGGCGCCACCGAATGCTCCCGGTTGCGGGCCGATGGCCCGGCTCGCCGTGGCGGCGCGACGGCGCAGGCGTGCGCCTGCCCTCAGCGGGTCTCGGCGCCGTCGACCGGCTCGATGCCCTGCGCCAGGCTGCCCTTGGGCCCTTCGACAAGCTCGTAGCGCACGCGTCGACCTTGCTCGAGCGTGCGATAGCCCTCCATGCGGATCGCCGAGAAGTGCGCGAAGACATCAGGCCCGCCACCTTCGGGTTCGATGAACCCGAAGCCCTTGGCATTGTTGAACCATTTGACTGTGCCTGTCGGCATGTCAGTCCCCCTCCGAGTCGTTTCTTGACCTTCGAGTTCAGCCTCGTGGGCCAAAGGCAAATTTTTTGTGGGGTTCCCAAACGTGTCAAGACGGTAGGACCCCGAGGCCGCAGTGGCCTTCCTGCAGGAACCGCCCGTGACCGCGGAACTGCCGCCACCCCGTAGCCCTTTTCACGGCTTGACAGCGGGCGCACTGCCACAACCTGACGCCTTGGATCACGTCGCAGATGGCAACTCGATAGAATCAGCCATGCCTCCGGAGACCCCGAAACTGCCACCGAAAGCGCCCACCGTCACGCGTCAGGACGGCGGCCAGGGTGCCGCCGTCGCCGAGCGCAAGACGGCCAAGACCAAGCCGCCGCGGATGTTCCAGGTGGTGATGCTCAACGACGACTACACCCCGATGGAGTTCGTCGTGATGGTGCTGCAGCAGACGTTCAAGCGCGATCTGGAGACGGCCACGCAGATCATGCTCAAGATCCATCACGAGGGGCGCGGTGTCTGCGGGGTCTACTCCAAGGACGTGGCGGCCACCAAGGTCGAACTGGTCCTGGCGGCGGCGCGCCGCGCAGGGCACCCGTTGCAGTGCATTATGGAGGCTGCATGATCGCGCAAGAGTTGGAAGTCAGCCTGCACATGGCCTTCGTCGAGGCCAGGCAGCAGCGCCACGAGTTCATCACGGTCGAGCACCTTCTGCTCGCACTGCTCGACAACCCGTCGGCCGCCGAAGTGCTGCGCGCGTGCGCGGCCAACATCGAGGATCTGCGCAAGAGCCTGACCACCTTCATCAAGGAAAACACGCCCACGGTCGGCGGCACCGAAGAGGTCGACACCCAGCCCACGCTCGGTTTCCAGCGCGTGATCCAGCGCGCGATCATGCACGTGCAGTCCACCGGCTCGGGCAAGAAGGAGGTCACCGGCGCCAACGTGCTGGTGGCGATCTTCGGCGAGAAGGATTCGCACGCGGTGTACTACCTGCACCAGCAGGGCGTGACGCGCCTGGACGTGGTGAACTACATCGCGCACGGCATCAAGAAGAGCGACCCGCCCGAAACCCCCAAGAGCGGCGAGGGCGGTGCCGAGACCGAGAAGGAAGAAAGCGGCGACAGCAAGGGCTCGCCGCTCGACCAGTTCACGCAGAACCTCAACCAGCTCGCCCGCGACGGCAAGATCGACCCGCTGATCGGCCGCGAGGCCGAGGTCGAGCGCGTGATCCAGGTGCTGTGCCGCAGGCGCAAGAACAACCCGCTGCTGGTGGGCGAAGCCGGTGTCGGCAAGACCGCGATCGCCGAGGGCCTGGCCTGGCGCATCACGCAGAACGACGTTCCCGAGGTATTGGCGCAAAGCACGGTCTATACGCTCGACATGGGCGCGCTGCTGGCCGGCACCAAGTACCGCGGCGATTTCGAGCAGCGCCTCAAAGGCGTGCTGAAGTCGCTCAAGGACCAGCCGCACGCGATCCTGTTCATCGACGAGATCCACACGCTGATCGGCGCCGGCGCCGCCTCGGGCGGCACGCTCGACGCGAGCAACCTGCTCAAGCCCGCGCTGTCGACCGGCGCGATGAAGTGCATCGGCGCCACCACCTTCACCGAGTACCGCGGCATCTTCGAGAAAGACGCCGCGCTGTCGCGGCGCTTCCAGAAGATCGACGTCGTCGAGCCCACGGTGGAGCAGACGGTCGAGATCCTCAAGGGCCTGAAGACGCGCTTCGAGGATCACCACAGCGTGAAGTACGCGCTCGGCGCGCTGCAGGCGGCCGCCGAGCTGTCGGCCAAGTACATCAACGACCGCCACCTGCCCGACAAGGCGATCGACGTCATCGACGAGGCCGGCGCGGCGCAGCGCATCCTGCCGGTGGCCAAGCGTAAGAAGACGATCACCAAGAGCGAGGTCGAGGAGATCGTCGCCAAGATTGCCCGCATCCCGCCGGCCAGCGTGAGCAGCGACGACCGCAGCAAGCTGAAGAACCTCGACCGCGACCTGAAGAGCGTCGTGTTCGGGCAGGATCAGGCGATCGAGGCGCTCGCCGCGGCGATCAAGATGGCGCGCTCGGGGCTCGGCAAGCCCGACAAGCCGATCGGCTCGTTCCTGTTCTCGGGCCCCACCGGCGTCGGCAAGACCGAGGTCGCCAAGCAACTGGCCTACATCCTCGGCATCGAGCTGATCCGCTTCGACATGAGCGAGTACATGGAGCGCCACGCGGTCAGCCGCCTGATCGGCGCGCCGCCGGGCTACGTCGGCTTCGACCAGGGCGGCCTGCTGACCGAGGCGATCAGCAAGAAGCCGCACGCGGTGCTGCTGATGGACGAGATCGAGAAGGCGCACCCCGACGTCTTCAACGTGCTGCTGCAGGTGATGGACCACGGCACGCTCACCGACAACAACGGGCGCAAGGCCGATTTCCGCAACGTGATCATCGTGATGACCACCAACGCGGGCGCCGAGACGATGGGCAAGGCGACGATCGGCTTCACCACCAAGCGCGAGCAGGGCGACGAGATGGCCGACATCAAGCGGCTGTTCACGCCCGAGTTCCGCAACCGGCTCGACGCCACGGTGAGCTTCCGCGCGCTCGACCACGAGATCATCCTGCGCGTGGTCGACAAGTTCCTGCTGCAGCTCGAGAGCCAGCTCGCCGAGAAGAAGGTCGAGGTCACCTTCACCGACGGCCTGCGCAAGCACCTGGCCGTGAAGGGGTTCGATCCGATGATGGGCGCGCGCCCGATGCAGCGCCTCATCCAGGACACGATCCGCCGCGCGCTGGCCGACGAGCTGCTGTTCGGCCGCCTGGTCGACGGCGGCCGCCTGACGGTGGACATCGACGACAAGGGCGAGGTGCTGCTCGACATCCAGCCGCCGCGCAAGAGCGACAAGCCCAAGACCGAGACCACGCAGGTATAGGCGCCTCGCGCCGACCCGAACAACGGCCCGCACAGCGGGCCGTTTCGGTTCAGGAATTCGCCGCCGGATCCTGCTTGAAATACTCGGCGAACAGCGCGTACAGCTCGGGATGCTCACGTCGCATCGGCTGCGAGGCGACGAAGAAGGCCTCGACCGCGACCGCGAAGAATTCGTCGAGGCTCTCGGCACCGTACGGGTCGAGCACCGTGTCGCGCCCGCGCTCGACCCAGCGGCAGAAGCGCTCGTACTCGGCCGCCAGCAGCGCCAGCCAGCGCTCGCGCTGCGGCTGGCCCGGCAGCGGCGGCACGCCGTCGGCCTCGCCGTCGGCCATGTCGAGCACGTGCGCGAACTCATGGATCACCACGTTGTACGCCCAGTCGGCCGATTCGCCCGCATCGCGCACGTCGGTCCACGACAGCATCAGCGGCCCGCCCCCCATCGCCTCGCCGCTGAGCACCTCGTCGTACTGGTGCACCACGCCGTCGTCGTCGACCACTTCGCGCGGCGCGACCACCTCGTCGGGGTGGACCACGATGCCGACGAAGCCACGGTACGGCGCCAGCCCGATGCGCAGCACCGGCAGGCACGCCTGCACTGCGATGCGCAGCGCCATCGCGTCGGTCACCACGAGGCCGCCGGCGCCGCTGAACTCCTTGTCGTCGAGGAACAGGCTGGCCAGCCGGCGCAGTTCGGCAAGGTCGTCGCTGGTGCGCTGCGCCAGAAAGGGCAGCGACGCCAGCGCTTCGAGCCACAACGCGTCGGAGATCGCACGGCGCTGCACGATGCGCCGCTCGCGCTGCGCGCGCAGCCGGCCGAGCCAGCGGCCGATCACCGCGGCCCCGCGGCGAGCGCGCTCGCGGGGGCCGTCTCCACGCCCAGCGCACTGAGGCGGATCACGTTGCCGCGTGGCACCGCGCCGTCGAAGTCCCAGTCCGACAGCACGTGGCGCACCGCAGCCGGCGACAGCGGCACGCACCCGGGCCGGTGGGTATGGCCGTGGACCAGCGTGTCGCTGCCGGCGGCTTCGAGCAGTTGCAGCGCGGCGGCGGTGTCGACATCGGCCCACAGCGCGGGCGACCGCTGCGCCTGGTGCGCGGTGCTGGCGTCGCGCATCGAGCGCGCGCGAGTCCGCCGCTCGGCCAGCGGCAGCCGCAGCGCCGCCTCGCGCCACGCAGGGTCTTGCACCATGGCGCGAAACCGCTGGTACTCGACGTCCTCGAGGCACAGCGCGTCGCCGTGGCTCAGCACGGTACGGCGGCCGAACGCGTGCAGCACGGTGGCGTCGGGCAGCGCGCGCATGCCGCAATGCGCGAGCATCGCATCGCCCAGCATGAAATCGCGGTTGCCCGGCATGAAGGCCACCGTCTTGCGCGCCGCCGTGGCGCGCAGCACCTCGGCCACCCGGTGCTCGAAGGCGTCGCTGCGCGAGTCGTCGCCGACCCAGGCTTCGAACAGGTCGCCCAGGATGAACACCGCGTCGGCGTCGCTGCGCTGCATCTGCTCGCGCCAGGCATCGAACGTGCGCGGAGCCTCGGGCTGCAGGTGCAGATCCGACAGCAGCTCGATCGTGCGCCAGTGCGCCGGCGCGTCGAAGCGGTGCAGCGCCAGCGCTGCGGCGGCCGGCATCGCTGCCTTCGCGCTTCGGCTACAGCTCGACGGCCTTGATGATCACCACGTCGGCCAGCGGCACGTCGTCGTGCATGCCCTTGCGGCCGGTGGCCACGCCTTCGATGCGCTCGACGACGTCGTTGCCCGCGACCACGCGGCCGAACACCGCGTAGCCCCAGCCTTGCGGCGTCTCGGAGCGGAAGTTCAGGAAGTCGTTGTCGACGGTGTTGATGAAGAACTGCGCGCTCGCCGAGTGCGGCGCCGAAGTGCGCGCCATCGCCAGCGTGTGCTTGGTGTTCTTCAGGCCGTTGCTGGCTTCGTTGGCGATCGGCGCGCGCGTGGGCTTCTGCTTCATGCCCGGCTCGAAGCCGCCGCCTTGCACCATGAAGCCCTTGATCACGCGGTGGAACACCGTGCCGTCGTAGTGGCCGGCGCGCACGTAGGCGAGGAAGTTCTCGCTGCTTGCCGGCGCCTTGACGTCGTCGAGCTCGACGCGGATCGTGCCTTCGCTGGTGGTCAACTCGACGGTCTTGGTCATTTGCTGGTCTCCAAGGTGGCCTTGCGGATGACCACCGGCTGTTGCGGAACGTTCTGGAAAGGGCCCCTGTTGCCGACCGGCACGGCGCGGATCTTGTCGACGACCTCCATGCCCGACACCACGGTGCCGAACACGGCGTAGCCGTTGCCGTCGCGCGCGTTGGCCGCATCGAGGAAGGCGTTGTCGACCACGTTGATGAAGAACTGCGCGGTCGCCGAATCGGGCACGTTGGTACGCGCCATCGCGATCGTGCCGCGCTTGTTGCTCAGGCCGTTGCGGCTTTCGAGCGGGATCGCCGCCCGGGTGGGTTTCTCGCGCAGATCGCTGTCCATGCCGCCGCCCTGGATCATGAAGCCGGCGATCACGCGGTGGAACACCGTGCCGTCGTAGTGGCCGTCTTTCACGTACTGGACGAAGTTGGCCACCGTCTTGGGTGCCTTGTCGGCATCGAGCTGGACGACGATGTCGCCCATGCTGGTGGCGAGCTTGACCTTCTGCGCCAGTGCGGGGTGGCTCGCGAAAGCGGCGATCAGCAGCGTGATCAGCCAGCCGAGGGGGTGCTTCATCTTCGTCCTTGTGCGGGGTTGGGGTCTGCGCGTCGCGTTTCAGGGATTGCCTGCTCGACTGGCGGCGACGAGGTCGCGCGTCAGCCTGAGCTTGCGCTGCAGCGCCGCGCCGTTGCGACCGTCGGCGCCGGCGCGCTCGAACTCGCGTTGGGCGAGGCGAATGTACACGTCGCCCAGGTTCTCGTGTGCGACCGCGTAGCCGGGGGCGTAGCGCAGCGCGGCTTCGAGCAGCTCGCGGGCGCGATCGATGCGGCCCTGCTCGGCCAGCAGCACCGCCAGGTTGTTGTAGGGCTCGGGCAGGTCGGGAAAGTCCTCGACCAGCGCGTTCAGCGCGGCGACAGCCTCGCCGGTGCGGTGCAGGTCAGTGAGCATGACCGCACGCTGGAATCGCAGTGCAGCATCGCGCGGCTTGGCCGCGATGGCCTTGTCGACGCGCTGCATCGCCAGCGCGGTGTCGCCCGAGCGAAACAGCTTGTCGATCTCGCGCACCTCCTGCGCCCGCGGCGCGATCGCGGCCAACGCAAGGATCGCGGTGGAGACGTGGCGCCAGAGGGGTTGCACGAAGGCGTTCGATTGCGGCTGCGCGGCAGCGTCGCGCCGCTATACTGATTTCGATTGTACGAGGCGAGCGCGTCGATTTTCCTGGCACGTGAGCCCACCGCGCCGGCGTCCGCGAGGCGCTGCGCTCGGCGCAACGGGGCCGCCAACGGTGCACATGAGCCTGAACGTCTACAACACGCTGACGCGCCGAGTCGAACCATTCGTTCCGCTCGAACCCGGCCACGTGCGCATGTACGTGTGCGGCATGACGATCTACGACTTGTGCCACGTCGGCCATGCGCGGATGATGATGGCCTTCGACGTCGTCTACCGCTGGCTGCTCGCGCTCGGCTACCGCGTTACGTACGTGCGCAATATCACCGACATCGAAGACAAGATCATCCGGCGTGCGCTCGAACGCGGCATCACCGTGCGCGCGCTCACCGACGAAATGATCGCGGCGATGCGCGCCGACCTGGGCGCGATCGGCACCGCAGCGCCGACGCACGAGCCGCGCGCCACCGACTACGTGCCGCAGATGCTGTCGCTGATCGACACGCTCGAGCACAAGGGGCTCGCGTACCGCGCCCCCACCGGCGACGTGAACTTCGCGGTTCGCAAGTTCCCCGGCTACGGCAAGCTCTCGGGCAAGTCGATCGACGAGCTGCGCTCGGGCGAGCGCGTCGCGATCGGCGAAGGCAAGGGCGACCCGCTCGACTTCGTGCTGTGGAAGGCCGCCAAGGCCGGCGAGCCCGACGATGCGAAGTTCGCCAGCGCCTACGGCCCGGGGCGCCCCGGCTGGCACATCGAGTGCTCGGCAATGAGCTGTGCGTTGCTCGGCGAGACCTTCGACATCCACGGCGGCGGCATGGATCTGCAGTTCCCGCACCACGAGAACGAGATCGCGCAGAGCGAGGGCGCCTTCGGCAAGCCGTTCGTGCGCTACTGGCTGCACAACGGTTTTCTCAACGTCGACAACGAGAAGATGTCGAAGTCGCTCGGCAACTTCTTTACCATCCGCGAGGTGCTGCAGCGCTACGACGGCGAGACGCTGCGCTTCTTCATGTTGCGCACCCACTACCGCAGCCCGCTCAATTTCGCCGACGCTTACCTCGACGACGCGCGCGCCGCGTTGACGCGGCTGTACACCGCGCTGCAGTCGGTGCCGCCGGGCAACACCGCGCTCGACTGGTCACATCCGCGCGCGGCGGCGTTTCGCGCCGCGATGAACGACGACTTCAACACGCCGGCGGCCCTGGCGGTGTTGTTCGAGCTCGCTGGCGAGGCCAATCGCACGCGCGACGGCGCGGCCACCGCGCTGATGAAGCAGCTCGCCGGCACGCTGGGTTTTTTGCAGCGCGAGCCGCGCGCCTATCTGCAAGGCGGCGTGGCCCTCGACGAGGCGACGATCCTCGCGCGCATCGCCGAGCGCGCCAAGGCCAAGGCGGCGCGCGACTTCGCGAGCGCCGACCGCATCCGCGACGAGCTGGCCACGCACGGCGTCGTGCTCAAGGACTCGGCCCAGGGCACCACCTGGGTTCGTGCCTGAGCTCGAAGGGCCCGCACGATGGCACGCACAGGCGCCGCTGCCGTTCCCGAGTACTGGGACGATGCCTGCCGCCACCTCGGCAAGCGCGATCGCGTGATGCGCAAGCTGATCCCCAAGTTCGGCGAGGCGCGTCTGCAGAGCCGCGGTGACGCGTTCACGACGCTGGCGCGCTCGATCGTCGGCCAGCAGATCTCGGTGAAGGCCGCGCAGGCAGTGTGGGAGAAGTTCGTCGGCGCGATCGGCACGCCATCGACGCGCTTGAATCCGCAGGCGGTGCTCGGCGTCAGCACCGCCACCTTGCGCGGTGCCGGCTTGTCGGCGCGCAAGAGCGAGTACCTGAGCGATCTGGCGCGCCATTTCGAGGACGGCCGCGTGCACGTCAAGCAGTGGCAGCAGATGGACGACGAGGCGATCGTCGACGAGCTGGCATCGATTCGCGGTATCGGGCGCTGGACGGCCGAGATGTTCCTGATCTTCCACCTGATGCGACCCGACGTGCTGCCGCTCGACGACGTCGGTCTGCTCAGGGGCATCAGCGTCAACTACTTCAGCGGCGAGCCGGTTTCCAGGGCCGAGGCGCGCGAAGTCGGCGAGGCGTGGGCGCCCTTCCGCTCGGTGGCCACGTGGTACATTTGGCGCAGCCTCGACCCGCTGCCCGTGGACTACTGATGGATCGATGAGCAAGCGCCACTTCCTCGAGTTCGAGCAACCGATCGCCGATCTCGAAACCAAGATCGAAGAGCTGCGCTACGTCCAGAACGAGTCGGCGGTCGACATCTCCGAGGAGATCGACCGCCTCGACAAGAAGAGCCTGCAGCTCACCAAGGAGATCTACTCCAGCCTCAGTCCGTGGCAGGTGACGCAGATCGCGCGCCATCCGCAGCGGCCGTACACGCTCGACTACGCCAACGAGATCTTCACCGACTTCGTCGAACTGCACGGCGACCGCTCCTTCGCCGACGACGCGTCGATCGTCGGCGGAATGGCGCGCTTCAACGGCCAGTCGTGCATGCTGATCGGCCACCAGAAGGGGCGCGACACCAAGGAGCGCGGCCTGCGCAACTTCGGCATGCCGCGGCCCGAGGGCTACCGCAAGGCGCTGCGGCTGATGAAAGTGGCCGAGAAGTTCGGCCTGCCGGTCTTCACGTTCGTCGACACGCCGGGGGCCTACCCGGGCATCGGCGCCGAGGAGCGCGGCCAGTCCGAGGCGATCGGCCGCAGCATCTACGAAATGAGCCAGCTCCAGGTGCCGATCGTCAGCACCATCATCGGCGAGGGCGGCTCGGGCGGTGCGCTGGCGATCAGCGTCGCTGATCAGGTGGTGATGCTGCAGTACTCGATCTATTCGGTCATCTCGCCCGAAGGCTGCGCGTCGATCCTGTGGAAGAGCGCCGAACGCGCGGCCGATGCCGCCGAGGCGCTGGGCATCACCGCGCACCGGCTCAAGGCGCTGGGCATCGTCGACAAGATCGTCAACGAGCCGGTCGGTGGCGCGCACCGCGACCCCAAGCACATGAGCGCGCAGCTCAAGCGTGCGCTCGGCGACGCCTTGCGCCAAGTGGCCGACCTCGACACCAAGGCACTGCTCAAACGCCGCTACGAGCGGCTGATGGCCTACGGCCGCTTCACCGACACCAAGGATCGCTGAGCGCCCCGTCGCCGCGAAGGGCCGCGCACCGCGGCGTGTGGCCGTGGCCTACAGCGCCGGCCGCGACTCCACCGCGCTGCTGCACGCCGCTGCACGCGTCGCACGCGAGCTGGGCGCCGAGGTGATTGCGCTGCATGTGCATCACGGGCTGATGCCGCAGGCCGACGCCTGGCTCGAGTTCGCGCAGGAGCAGGTCGAGCGCTTGCGCAAGGCAGGTCTGCCGGTGCGGCTGGTGTCCACTCGATTAACCGGCAAGCCGGCCAAGGGCGACAGCATCGAGGCGTGGGCGCGCCGCGAGCGCCGCGCCGCGCTGGCCCGGATGGCGCACGACGAGGGGGCCGCTGCGGTCCTCCTG
>JAJVIL010000137.1 GCA_022072045.1 Burkholderiaceae bacterium
TGCGCACCGCCCGGCGCAACTGTCGGGCGGCGAGCGCCAGCGGGTGGCGATCGCGCGCGCGCTGGTGACGCGGCCGAGCTGCGTGCTCGCCGACGAGCCCACCGGCAACCTCGACCGCGCCACCGCGCACGCGGTGTTCGAGCTGATGCTGCAGCTCGCGCGCGAGGACGGCACCGCCTTCGTCGTCGTCACGCACGACCTGCAACTGGCCGAGCGCTGCGGCAGTCGGTTGCAGCTTGGTGTGTAGGTCGCCGGCGCCGCTGACAAGGCCCCGAGGCCTCGCACACAGAATTTCAGACAGCCCCGCTGGCCATGAGCCACGACACCTTCAGCCGCAACACGCGCAATCACCTCAAGCAAGTCTTCGACGCGCTGCGCGAACCTATGACGTCGCCTGATCCGCCCAAGCGGCCCATCGGGTTCATCAACCCCGAGGACAAAGGCAAGAAGACCAGCGCTAGGTCAAGACTCAAGACTTGACCCGGCACGATTCTTTGGTGGGCGATCAGCACGAAGCGCGAAGATGCCAAGCCCGAGCATCAAGACGGCGCCGAAGCTGTAGATCGCTTCCATGACCCAGTAACCAGTCGGATCAGTAGAGGCGCGAAAAGCAACGGAGGCGCCTTTGGTGACAAGAGATACCTCACCGCCTACAAGCCCCTGGATCGCGAGTCCTCCGCTTGTGAATGAGATCGCAAGGCACACAACACCCGCCAGCTTCTGGAATGACACCGCAGTCTCTCTTGACACAGGTTGGGCCCTCACTATTTCGGCAGCTTGTCTTCCATCGATTTCTGAACAGCGGTCGCGGCAACCCCGGCACCCTGGGTTGCAATTGCGGAGCCGGCTGAAGAGCCAATACTGGCGCCGGTTGTTGTGCCCCTGACGGCGCCAGCAGTCTGGGTGGCAATGTGGTTTCCCACCCCGCCTTGGCCGGCCATCTTGTTCAGCGCTCAGGCGTAACAGGTCGGCCAGCATCGATGTCGGCCTTGAGCTTTTCCTGACCTTTGGTGAGTTAGCAATCTCCGGTCTTGGTTTCGACGACCCCTTTGTCTTTCGTTACGAAGTCCGTTCGCGTCCGGGTTCCATCGTGGTCAGTTCCGGCGCCCTCTGAAGTAGTCGACCAGCGACTTCCTGAAGACCCACAACAACCCGAGATTTGCGACAACCAGCGACCCGAAGAAGATGCGAACTGCCGGCAGTGGGCCGTGGGCGAAGTAGTACGTGACACCGAGGATGAGGGCAAGAGCCGTGAGCCCCAGCTCAAGGCGTATCAGGTAGCGGACGAAAGGACTCATCACTTGGTCTTCTCTTCAACGATCTTCTGTCCGATGGCGACGCCTGCGTCGATCGACTTCTGCGCAGCCTCAGAACCGAAAGTGCTGGTCACCTGCGCGGGCCCGCCGCCAGTAATCGCGCCGCGCGTCGCTGCCGCCATGCCGGCAACGACCCCGTCCTTCGAGGCCGCCATCTTTTCAAGGGCGCCTGCCGCCCCGTTGGCAATCTTTGCTCCAGCACCAGCACCGAGTGCGCCGCCTGCCGCAGCGATGCCTACATCCTTGGCTGAGGCCGTCTCCCCTTTCAGCGCTGCCTCGGCGTGCTTACCTGCTGCAGCGGCAGCGCCGCCCGCAGCAGCCGTTGCTGCAACTGCTTTGCCCGCAGTTGTTGCACCCGTCAGAGCAGCCTTGGCTGCATAGCCGCCTACGCCACCAGTGACTGCGCCAACGGCACCAGCAACCGCAACGGCTTTCCAATCAGAAACCGAACCCGTAACGGACCACTGCGCAAGAGCCTCAATCCCCGCGCCGACCAGCGCGCCAGCTATGCCGAAGCGTCCATCCGGATCCTTGAACCGATACGGGTTGTTGTAGGCGTAGTTGTATCGGTTGAACAGACTCCCCGTCGCCGCATCCGTCGTCACCGGATCGACGCTCAGAAACCTCCCCGCCACCGGATCGTAGTACCGCTGCTGCATGTACACCAGGGCCGTATCGGGGTCGTTCACATGCCCGGCGAACCCGATGCGCAGCGGTGCGCTGCCCGCGGCCGTGGCCCCGTAAGGCTCGTAGCGCGTGCGCCCCAGCAACTGCAGCGGGTTGCCCGTGCGTGCCAGCACCGAGCCCAGCGCATCGGTGTGCATGTAGCCGCCGTTGCCGCGCTGGGCCACCAGGTGCCGCCCCAGGTAGATGCGGTCCCCGGCCACGCTGTCCCAGCGCGGCAGCCCGTCCCGGGTGTAGGCGCTGGTGAGCACCGAGCCGTCGGCGCGCTGCTCGCGCACCCGTCGACCGTGGCCGTCGTAGACGTAGCTGGCGATGCCCGAGGCCGCGCTCAGCCGGTTGCCGATGTCGAAAACGTAGCCCTGGGCGCCGCGCTGCGTCACGTTGCCGTTGGCGTCGTACGCAAAGCCCACGCTCTGAGTGCCGCTGAGGCTTGTCAGTCGGTTGGCGCTGTCGTAGCTGTGCGAGAGGCTGCGCGCGCCGACCACGCTGTGGCGCAGGTTGTCCAGGCCGTCGTAGTCGAAGCTGGCGCTGCCCCAAGGGCCGTTGGCCCAGGCCAGGCGGTCCAGCGCGTCGTAGCCCATGCTGCGGCTGGTGGCGCCGCCTTCGTGCAGATCGGTGATGGCGCTGACGTTGTCGTTGGCGTCGTAGACGTAGCTATCGTCGAGCACGCCGCTGTAGCGCCAGCGCTCGGGCAGGCCGCGGGCGTTGGGCGTCATGCTGAACACCGAGCCGTTGCCCAGGGTGTAGCCGGCCAACGCGCCGTCGGGGTGGTAGCTGTAGGTCCAGGTGGTGCCGTTGCTCCAGACCTGAAGCGGCAGGCTGTCCCCGGTGTAGCTGCGCCCGATGCCGGGGCTGCCATGGGCAAGCGCTCGGGCAAGCCACCGCCCAAGCTCTCTGCGTGAACATCCGGTATGCCGCCATGATTGCGGCAACCCGCGTGCGTTGAGCGTTAGTACCGGGCCCCCGCGAGCATCAACACCGCCGCTTACCGCGTATAGACCCAGTCCGGGAAGGCGTCGTTCTCTGCATAGAAGATCAGCAGATTCCGCTTCTCGGTTGCGCTCGGCTGCCGATCACCGAACACCTCCAACGTCTCCTTGGCGACGTGTGCTTCTAAGAAGTAGACAAACCCCTGCTCTAAGACTTCTTTAGGTGGCTTGAATTCATTGTCCAACTGCACGGCAACAGCAGGTGAAGTCGCGGACCACGGCTTTGCAGCAAAGATGCACAGCCTGTCATCCAAACCACCAGGCAAGCGGTCAATGAGAGTACCCAGATCCATGGTCGTCAGCCTCAGTAGTCGGCGCCCCACAGCTTGAAGCCGCCGGTCTGGTTTGGGTGCAACAACGGCTGCCACGGACCGCCTTGATGCTGAGCGCGCGGAACCAGTTGCAACGTACCCGGCTGGTTCGGTACGTGGTGCCAACTCCAGCCCGCGGGCCGCGTGACGTCCGCGCTGTCGGTGCTCGGCGCGCACAAGTTCAGCGGCGCCGCAAGACGTGCGGCGCTGGGTTTTGAGTCCAACAGGGCAGAGTAATAAATTCACTCGGTATCAGGATGCTCTATCGTAGAGTACCGTCAAGCCTGCAACGCGCATCTACCACCACAGCCAGACCTATCCTGATGGACACCACCACCCACCCACCACTGGCCGTGAACATCAAGGGCGAGTCGCTCTTCAAGGAGCTGGGCACGCGCATCGCCCTGACCCGCAAGGAGCGCAACATCACGCAGGTGCAGCTGGCCTCGACGCTGGGCATCGCCCAGCAGACGCTGGCGCACTACGAGGGCGGGCGACTGCGGCTGCCTGCTTCGCTGCTGCCGGCGTTGGCGCGGGAGCTTCAGCTACCGGTCGAAAGCCTGCTCGGGCAACCGAGCGCTGCCAAGACCCGCGCCAAGCGCGGGCCACTGCCGGCACTGGCCCGGTACATGGAGCGCATCAGCGCGCTGCCCGAGACGCAGCAGAAGTTTGTGATGCAGATGATCGAGACCGTGCTCGCGCAGCAAGGGCGCTGAGCACAAGGAGTACGCAATGACGGCAATCGAATTTCAGTTGATCGAGCGGCTGAAGAAGCTGCCGCCGGCCCGTGTCGCCGAGGTGGTGGATTTCGTGGAGTTCCTGGCCTCGCGCGAAGAACGCGCAGCAGCCGCGCAGCGGCTCACTGCGGGCCTGGCCAAGCTCGATGCGCTGAAGCTGCCCGAGATCACCGAGGATGAAGTCGAAGCGGAGATTCAGGCAGCGCGCCAGGAGCGGCGCAGCAAGCAAGGCACCTGATCGCCGTGCGATTCGTTCTCGACACGAATCTGCTTGTCTCGGGTGTGATTGCCGCCGGGCTGCCGCGTCGGCTGGTCGATGGCGCCAAGGCCGGCGAGTTCGAGCTTTGCACGAGCGAGGTGCTGCTGGCCGAGTTGCTCGAGGTGCTCTCGCGCGGCAAGTTCGCCGCCAGGCTCGAACAGGCCGGCCTCACACCTCAGGGCATCGTCGATGACTTGCGGCGCATCGCCGTCGTCGTGCAACCGGCCGATGCGCCGCGCGTCGTGCCCACCGACGCCGATGACGATCACGTCATCGCCGCAGCCGTCACCGGTCAGGCCGACCTCATCGCCTCGGGTGACAAGCGCGACCTCTTGCCGATGGGCAGCTTTCAGGGCATCCCCATCGTCACCGCGCGTGAGGCCGTCGAGCGGTTGGAGGCTCTTCGCGAATCCTGAGAGTGGGCGCTTTACGGTCGACGTGAACAGCGCTCTAGAGCAAGCGACAGCTTCTTGGTTTCGGCAGGGCTCAAGCATTCTCGAATGCGGCCGTATAGCTCGGCCGCATGCTCGTAGTCGCCTCGACGGAATGCGTCTTCTGCTTGAGGTCGAAGCTGCGCGGCGAGAACATCAAGAGCATACGCATCGCCACCGTGCGCGGCCAGCGCGTGCTGCTGGACTCGGACCTGGCCGCGCTCTACGAGGTGGAGACCAAGCGTTTCAACGAGGCAGTTCGGCGCAACCTGGCCAAGTTCCCGGCCGACTTCATGTTCCAGCTCGCCGCCGAGGAGTGGGCGGCTCTAAGGTCGCAATTTGCGACCTTAGACGCAGCACCCAGCGGGCGTGGTCGGCACCGCAAGTACCTGCCCTATGCCTTCACCGAGCACGGAGCGATCATGGCCGCGAACCTGCTCAGCAGCCCGCGCGCCATCGAGGTGTCGGTGTACGTGGTCCGCGCCTTCGTGCGCATGCGCGAGCTGGCAGATACGCACGGCGACCTTGCCAAGCGGCTGGCCGAGCTGGAAGAGAAGACCGAAGCGCTGGCGATGAGCTACGACACCTTTAGCCGCAACACGCGCATTCAGCTCAAGCAAGTATTCGATGCGCTGCGCGAACTGATGACGCCGCCCGATCCGCCCAAGCGGCCTATCGGGTTCGTCACGCACGAGGACAAGGGCAAGAAGACGAAGGAATGACTCAGCTTCGGCCCGTCTCGTACTGCAGTAGCCCTTCGTTCTCGCGAAGCTGCAGGTAGTCGGCGAGCTGCTGGGCTTCGGCCGCCGGCACGCTGAGCGCAAGGAGATTTTCGGAAGACCATTCCTTGAGGGGCTTCATTGCCTCAATCTCTCGCACGAGACTGTCCCGCTTTGTCGCCTCTTGACCGCCGAACCAAACGCGGAACGTGACTTGTCCAGACGACCGCACGACACGTTGAAAAACGAAGTCGCCATCAGTTTCGACTTCATCGCCTAGAGCAACGTCCTGCACGAAGAACGGGATGCAGCACAGGACAAATCGCTGAGGCGCGACCTTCTGGCCCCACAACTGCTCCCATTCGTTCTCCCCGCCCTTCGTGCCCAGGTGCGCCGCAAAGACGAAGTTCGAACGATCACGCCAGACCGGCGACGAATGAGTCGCCTCGTATTCACCTGCTTGGTACTTCATACGTGTTCACGGACCCCAATGCGACGGCGGCCATTCACCGCGGTACCCAGGCGGCGGATTGACGAGGAAGTCCCGCGCACCCTTCGAGGCGTTGCAGTGTGGACATGCCAGCTGGGCGTTATCCAGCGTAGCGTTGCCACCGCGCGCTCTGGGTATGGCGTGATCGACCTGCGTGGCCACACCTTCACGCCGGCAATAGACACAGACCTGTAGCGGGTTCTCGGCCTTGGCCGCATCGCGAATCGCCTGCGCGAAGGGTTTGCCAGCAGTCTCCCCACCGGCAGCACCGGCCTTAATCGCGGGCGCTGCCCCCTTTGCGACCAGCCCGGCGTCGCCGACGACATGAGCGAGCCGACCCCAGATCTTTGCGCCAGGCAGCGCATTGCCGGCAAGACTCTCGAGCGCCACCCGGCCGACCGCACTTGCACCTCCTGTCTGCGCTGCAGTGTATAGGTCTGCGGCAGTCAAGGCCGCGTCCAGAGCCTTCAGAGCAAACGGTATGAGCAAGATGGGCAGCCGCCCATCGGGGTCGACGTACTTGTACGGGCTGCTGTACGCATACGCATACCGGTTGAACAAGCTCCCCGTCGCTGCGTCAGTGGTCACCGGATCCACGCTGAGGAACCGCCCGGCGATCGGCTCGTAGTACCGCTGCTGCATGTACACCAGGGCCGTATCGGGGTCGTTCACATGCCCGGCGAACCCGATGCGCAGCGGTGCGCTGCCCGCGGCCGTGGCCCCGTAAGGCTCGTAGCGCGTGCGCCCCAGCAACTGCAGCGGGTTGCCCGTGCGTGCCAGCACCGAGCCCAGCGCATCGGTGTGCATGTAGCCGCCGTTGCCGCGCTGGGCCACCAGGTGCCGCCCCAGGTAGATGCGGTCCCCGGCCACGCTGTCCCAGCGCGGCAGCCCGTCCCGGGTGTAGGCGCTGGTGAGCACCGAGCCGTCGGCGCGCTGCTCGCGCACCCGTCGACCGTGGCCGTCGTAGACGTAGCTTGCCCGGCGTCAACTATCTTGAGCGCTCAACGACAACTATCTTGAGCGGTGCGGTCGGGCGGTGATCATTGAGCTTGGGGTGCGCTGCGTTGCCGGCGAGCCGGCAACGCAGCGCGGCGTCGGTAGCTGTCCACGTTCATCTCCAGGATCGTCGCGTGGTGCACGAGGCGGTCGACGGCGGCCACCGTCATGGCCTTGTCGGGGAACACCTCGTCCCACGCCGAGAACGGCGCGTTGGCCGTGATGGCGATGCTCCTGCGCTCGTAGCGCTCGGCGATCAGCTCGAACAGCACCGACGTCTCGGCCTGGTCGCGCCGTGCGTAGCTCAGGTCGTCCAGGATGATCAGGTCGAAGCGATCGAGCTTGGCCAACTCCGCCGGCAGCCGCAGATCGCGGCGTGCGGCCTGCAGGCGCTGCACGAGTTCGTTCGTGCGCACGAACAGCACCTTGTAGCCGCGGTCGATCAACGCGTGCCCGATGCCGGCGATCGCATGCGTCTTGCCGGCGCCGGGCGGACCGAACGCCAGCAAGTTGTGGCCCTGCGCGATCCAGCCGTCGGCCTCGGCCAGCGCCATGACGTGCGCCTTGGACACCGTTGGCACCGCCGCAAAGTCGAAGTTAGCCAGCGTCTTGTCTGCCGGCAGATGGCTGTCGGCACGGGCGCGCGCCAGGCGGCGCGTCTCGCGCTCGTTCATCTCCTGCTGCAGCAGCGCGCCGAGGAAGCGCTCTGCCGGCCAGCCCTCGCGGTTGGACTGCTCGGCGAACTGCGTCCACAGCCGCTTCATCGTCGGCAGCCTCAACTCGGTGAGCATTAGTGGCACGCGCGCGGCGTCGGCCGCATTGGCAGTGGCCGGCGCGTTCATGCCAGCTCCAGCAGTTGGTCATACACGACCGTCGTCGGCAGCACCACCTGGACGCTGGGCATTTGCGGCTCACGGGGAACGAAGCGCTCACGCAGATCGTCGATATCCGGCACAGCGCCGTGATCGATCAACTCGGTCAGCACCGTCGCGAGCTCGGCGACGACGTTCGCTCGATCGGCCAGGTCCAACAACTCCACCATGAGCCGGCACGCCGAGCGCTCGGGCAACTGCTCGCTCAGATGCTGCCACGTCCGGGCGTACTCGCTGCGCGGGAACATCGCCTCGCGCAGCACCCAGCGCGCGAACGCGCCGGGCTTGCGCTTGAGCGACGGCAGCATGTGACGCCAGTCGATGCGCTTGGGGTGGCGGTTCTCGCTGTTCGCATACAGCCGCTCGCACTCGAAGACCAACACGCCGCCGAGCCACGCTTGCAGGTGCGCGCTGAACAGCCGCACCTTCAGCCGATGGCCGACCAAGCGCGAGGGGACGCTGTAGAGCACCTGCTTGGCACTGAACACGCCGAACTTGCTCACGCGCGCGTCGATCTCTTCGAAGTCCACCGTGCGCCGCGCCGGCAGCGGCCTCAGGCACGCGCGCTCAGCTTCCCACGCGCGGGCGCAGCGTGCGTTGAGGCGTCGCACGGTCTCGGCGACGAACTGCTCGTATGCCGCGAGATTGGCGAACTCGCGCGAACCGCGCAGCGGCATTGCTTGGTCGAGCGCTCGCTTCAAGCTGCCCTGGCGCGCTTCGATGGCGCCGTTCTCGTGACTCTCGCCGGCGTTGTTGCGGCTGCCGCGCATGCCGTAGTGCTCGCACAGCTCGCGGTAGCGGCGGGTCATCTCGTCGCGCTCGGCCAGGTTGTTGAACGCCGCCGACAGGCTGTCGGTGCGATGCTCCTCGGGCACGCCGCCAGCCATCCACAGCGCGTTCTGCAGCCCCGAGGTCAACGCCTGGAAGCTCTCGCCGCCGAGCACCACACCCGCGTGGCGCCACCCACTGTGCGCGAAGGTGAACTGGTACAGCCGGTGCGCGAACGCAACGCCGGCGATCACTACGCCGAGTTCGTCGGCCACGGTGAAGTCCGACAGGCCCAAGCGTCCAGGCGGATGCTCCTGCGCGAAGTAGATCTCGCGCTCCTGGCCATGCGATGCGCGCCACTGCCGAACTCGGCGCTGCAGGGTGCGCAGCACCGACTCGCCGAAGCGTTCGCGATGACGGCGTTGCAACTCCTCCAGTACCGTGACGGCCATCAGCGCCGGAGCCGCCTCGAGCATGGGTACCACCTCGCTGTCCCACACGTCGGCCAGCGGGTCGTTGCGCGTGCGCCAGTGGCGTGGCGGTCGCTGCGAGGGCAGCGTCGCGCTGCCCTCGATGCGCCTTGCGCTGCTCACGCTGATGCCACTCTTGGCTGCGGCAGCCTCCTGGGTGTGCTCGCGGCGCAGGTCCTTGTACTTGTTCACTTGTAGGTCCGTGATGCGATTGCCGGGCACCGTGGCTGCCTCCTCGACGAAGGCGCGCCACTGTAGAACCCGACCGCAAACGCACCCCGGCAGCATGCGTCAACCGCTCACGACAATTG
Source organism: Burkholderiaceae bacterium (assembly GCA_022072045.1). GTDB lineage: Bacteria > Pseudomonadota > Gammaproteobacteria > Burkholderiales > Burkholderiaceae_C > JAEUPI01. The sequence continues at coordinate 9,354 of JAJVIL010000137.1, forward strand.
TCGTCGACCGGTCAAGATAATTGTCGTCGGCCACGTAGCTGGCGATGCCCGAGGCCGCGCTCAGCCGGTTGCCGATGTCGAAAACGTAGCCCTGGGCGCCGCGCTGCGTCACGTTGCCGTTGGCGTTGTACGCAAAGCCCACGCTCTGAGTGCCGCTGAGGCTTGTCAGTCGGTTGGCGCTGTCGTAGCTGTGCGAGAGGCTGCGCGCGCCGACCACGCTGTGGCGCAGGTTGTCCAGGCCGTCGTAGTCGAAGCTGGCGCTGCCCCAAGGGCCGTTGGCCCAGGCCAGGCGGTCCAGCGCGTCGTAGCCCATGCTGCGGCTGGTGGCGCCGCCTTCGTGCAGATCGGTGATGGCGCTGACGTTGTCGTTGGCGTCGTAGACGTAGCTATCGTCGAGCACGCCGCTGTAGCGCCAGCGCTCGGGCAGGCCGCGGGCGTTGGGCGTCATGCTGAACACCGAGCCGTTGCCCAGGGTGTAGCCGGCCAACGCGCCGTCGGGGTGGTAGCTGGCGTTGGTGGCCCAGCCGCCGGCGCGGGTGGGTTGGCCCAGGGCGTTGGGGGCGTAGTCGACGACGGCACCGCCGGTGCCGGCGCCGTGGCTCAGCACGCTGCGGTGGCCGTGGGCGTCGTAGGCGTGGCTGAAGCCGTAGTCGGCACCGGCGACGTTGAGCGTCTCGCCGCTGAGCAGGCGGCGGTTGTTGTAGCTGTAGGTCCAGGTGGTGCCGTTGCTCCAGACCTGAAGCGGCAGGCTGTCCCCGGTGTAGCTGCGCCCGATGCCGGGGCTGCCATGGGCAAGCGCTCGGGCAAGCCACCGCCCAAGCTCTCTGCGTGAACATCCGGTATGCCGCCATGATTGCGGCAACCCGCGTGCGTTGAGCGTTAGTACCGGGCCCCCGCGAGCATCAACACCGCCGCTTACCGCGTATAGACCCAGTCCGGGAAGGCGTCGTTCTCTGCATAGAAGATCAGCAGATTCCGCTTCTCGGTTGCGCTCGGCTGCCGATCACCGAACACCTCCAACGTCTCCTTGGCGACGTGTGCTTCTAAGAAGTAGACAAACCCCTGCTCTAAGACTTCTTTAGGTGGCTTGAATTCATTGTCCAACTGCACGGCAACAGCAGGTGAAGTCGCGGACCACGGCTTTGCAGCAAAGATGCACAGCCTGTCATCCAAACCACCAGGCAAGCGGTCAATGAGAGTACCCAGATCCATGGTCGTCAGCCTCAGTAGTCGGCGCCCCACAGCTTGAAGCCGCCGGTCTGGTTTGGGTGCAACAACGGCTGCCACGGACCGCCTTGATGCTGAGCGCGCGGAACCAGTTGCAACGTACCCGGCTGGTTCGGTACGTGGTGCCAGCTCCAGCCCGCAGGACTTTGATCCAGCCGCTGAGGGGTCTTGACGCCCAGCCCGCCCATCATCTTGGCGAACGCGGGATCTTTGTTCATCGCCGCAGCAAGACTTTTGTTCGCATCAGTGAAGTGCGAGCCCCGAGTTCCAAACCCAGCTTTGGCAATAGTCGTTTCGAATGCCACCGAGTGCGCCGCTGCTTCCTTTGCGGCATTGACTATTGCGAAGTGAACTCTACGGCGGCTACATGAACATCGCGTTCCAGCTCGGTGCGCAACAGGTCCACGCCCCTCTGTCTAGCACGTTCAGCAATCGCAGCAATTGCCGCCTGCACCTCTGAGCCCAAAAACTTTCTAAAGGCAGGGAGATCATCGGACGCCCACAGTTCCCGGGTTACGTAGATGTCGGCGGTAGCAAAAGCACCCTTTCTCAGCAACGCCACGCCTTCGACGCCGCGCTTTCCCCAGGCTTGGACTGAACCATCAATCCGAAGCACGAGCGCGACCTCCTTGATCGTCTCGCTGTATGAGCCTCGGCAGGCATCGGCCAACAGTCTTCTGAACGCGAGGACGTGCGCATTCGTGGCGTCGTCGGCATCCCTCCCACCCACGTCAGCACCTAGCGTAACGAATGCTCGGATTGTGTCGCTCATTCGCCCAACCTCTTGCCTGCCCAAGGTTCGTGGTTATCAGGTCCAGGGCGGCGCTCCACCAGGTCGCGTTCCTTCTTGATCATCTCGCATCTCGGTCCGCAGTCGGTCCGAACGACCCTGCCGCCATCGATCTGCTTCGCGGTGTAGCGCTTGGCCGGATCGTCGTGTTTCGTGATCCCGTGCTTCAGGAAGTTGCCTTCTTTGTCGTACTTTTCGTACAAGGTGGCAGGCCGGCTGTCGATCTTGTTCCCGTGCGCCGCCTTCTCCAATCCCTTTGCGGCATTCAGTCAGCCGCCTTCAGATCCTCCCGGTAGTCGGCCAAGACGCGCTGGTCCAAGAAGTCGAGTCGTTTTCGTAGGATCTGTGCATTGGCAGGCGTGGCAGGCACATTCACAGGAATCAGCTCCGCGACCGACATTCCCTTCGACGCAGCGTCCACCCACTCCGACATGGCGCCGATGTAGCCATCCAATGCTGTGGCGGGGTTCGGGCACCTGTCGCACGTAATGTAGGCAGGAGGAAGATCACCCACGATCACCCAAAGCCATTCATCAACGCCAGGGCGGCTCGGCGATATTCGAAACAGGAAGATGCCAACAATGCCGTCAACAATGAGACCGACGTACTCTTCCAGAATGTCTTTGCACCAGTCGTAGTAAAGCAAGTACTCCTTCGCGTCACGCAAGTAGCCGGCGAGGTCAGCACTTGAACGGTCGGCGAGAAGTTCAGCGGAAATCCTAGTGACCTTGCGCACATCAGGAGCGGAACTCGGTTGCGTCATTCGCTGGTACCTCGTCGCTTCGCCCACCGTGAGAAGTCACCCGCATCTCGATGACGCTGCATGTGCTCGTCATGAGGACGCGGCTTTGCGTTCGAAACATGGTCAATGCCACCGTCAGCGAGGGGATGTTCATGAGATACGTCCTGACTTTTGCCAGTCTTGGCATCCTTGGGCCACGGTTTTCCGGTGGTCTGGGCCGCGGCGTGCCCAACGAGGTTCGCAACCGCGCACACGAGCAACGTCGTTCGCAACCACATGGCCGCCTCCTTGCTCCGTCCGAACGCCGGGTGACGATAACTCCGCACTCAGGCGGTGTCAGTCGTCAAGTCTTTCAGCTTGACGTTGAGCTTCGGTTTGTGGTAGCTGGCCGCGCGATCAGAAGGGGCTTAACCTGTGCTTTCTAGTCAGAGGTTGGAGCGATCCACCGCGGTCGATTCGAGCGGCCGCTGACGAAGCGGGTGAATCGACGTTCGGCGTTCGATGCGGGCCCGACGGCCTGGCCTCAGTCGCGCTTCTCGAGCTTCATCACGTTGGCGTCGCGGCGCATCGTGAAGCGGCCGAGGAACGAGTTGCCGAGCAGCACGAACGGCATCTCGGCGGGCACGATCGTCGCGGCGACGCCGAATACCTCGACGTCGCCGATGCGCACCGAGGTCAGCGAGACCGAGTGGCTGACGACCACGCCGGCGGCGGTCTGGCTGAGGCTGCGCTGGCCGCTCTTCCAGTCGATGCCCAGGCGCTCGGCGTCGCCGCGACCGATCGCCACCGAGGTGGCGCCGGTGTCGACCATGAACTGCACGGTCTTGCCGTTGATCCGGCCGCTGGTGACGAAGTGACCGCCCGGCCCGGCGGCGATCAGGATCTCGCGGCCGGTGGCGCCGCCGCCACCGCCGCCGACGCTGGCCGGCGCGCCGCCCATCGCCACCACCAGCGTCTTGCCGGCGATCTCGACCTCGGCCTGGCCGGGCATCACGCGCCTGAGCGTCACGCCCTTGACAGTGGCGCCCACGGCGAGCGTGTGCGGGGCGCCGTTGATCATCAGCAACGCCTTGCTGTCGCCGATGCTGCCGGCCATCGACACGCTCTGCGCATGCAGCAGTGCCGGCGCGGCGATCGCGAGCGCGACGATCAGGCGAGATGACAGCTTCATGGTGCAGCGTCTTCAGTCGCGGAAATTCTTGAAGCCCAGCGGCAGCGTGCCCGCTTCCTTGCGCAGCAGCGCAATCGCCGCCTGCAGATCGTCTTTCTTGCCGCCGCTCACGCGCAGCGTCTCGCCCTGGATCGCCGCCTGCACCTTGAGCTTGCTCTGCTTGATCAGCGTCTGCAGCCGCTTGGCGTCGTCGCCGCCGATGCCCGAGCGGATCGGTGCGTGCTGGCGCCAGGTGTCACCGCCGCCCTTTTCGGGCGCGGCGGCGAAGTCGACGAAGCGCGCGTCGACGCCGCGTTTGGCGAGTTTGGCCAGCACGATGTCGCGCACCTGACCGAGCTGGAAATCGCTGTTGCCGACGAGCGTCAACTCGTCGTCGCTGTGCTCCACTGCGGCCGGCGTGCCCTTGAAGTCGAAGCGCGTGCCGATCTCGCGCACCGCCTGGTCGACGGCGTTGCGCAGTTCGACTCGATTGGGTTCGACGACGGCATCGAAGCTGGGCATTGACTGCGCTCGCGCACGGTGGGATCGGCGAAAATTCTGCCATGTCGACCAGCGACGCGAAACTGCTCATCGAGCGCGGCGTACCCTTGCGTGCATACAACACGTTCGGACTGCCCGCGGTCGCGCGCACGCTGGTGCGCGTGCGCAGCGACGTCGACGTGCGACGCGTGGTCGATCACCCCGAACTGGGGCGCGCGAGCAAGCTCGTGCTCGGTGCCGGCAGCAACCTGATCCTGTCGCGCGACCCGGTTGCCACGGTGCTCAAGGTCGAGATCATGGGCCGGCGCCTGCTGCACGACGATGGCGAGGCCTGGATCGTCGAGGCCGGCGCCGGCGAGACCTGGCACGACCTCGTGCAGTGGACGCTGCAGCAGGGCTGGCCGGGGCTCGAGAACCTCGCGCTGATTCCCGGCACGGTGGGCGCGGCGCCGGTGCAGAACATCGGCGCCTACGGCGTCGAGCTGCGCGAGCGCTTCGATTCGCTCGACGCGGTCGACCTCGTCACCGGGCGCAGCGTCACGCTCGACGCGAAGGCGTGCCGCTTCGGCTACCGCGACAGCGTGTTCAAGCACAACGGTTTCGGCGGGCTGGCCGGCAAGAGCGTGATCACGCGCGTGCGCCTGCGCCTGCCCAAGCGCTGGGCCGCGGTGCTCGGCTACCTCGACCTCGAACGCAAGGTGCACGAGACCGGTATCGCGCAGCCGAGCGCGCAGCAGGTGTTCGACTGGGTGTGCGCGATCCGCCGCGGCAAGCTGCCCGACCCGCGCGAGATCGGCAATGTCGGCAGCTTCTTCAAGAACCCGGTGGTCAGCGCCGAGCAGTGCAAGGACATCATCGCGCGCGACCCGCATATCGTGCACTACCCGCTGGCCGACGGCACCTTCAAGCTCGCCGCCGGCTGGCTGATCGACGCCTGCGGCTGGAAGGGCAAGTCGATCGGCCGCGCCGCGGTGTACGACAGGCAGGCGCTGGTGCTCGTCAACCGCGGCGGTGCCAGCGGCGCCGAGGTGCTGATGCTGGCGCGCGCGATCCAAGAGAGCGTCTACGGCCGCTTCGGCATCCGGCTCGAGCCCGAGCCGGTGGTGGTGTAGCCCGCCGAGCCAAGGTCTCGCAGCAGCGGACTCGGCCCGACCGCCGGACTGGCGGCGCTGTGCCCGCCTCATGCTGCGTCGACGTTGCGCCTTCCCTTGACGACGCTGACCGGCCCACGATGGCATTCGTGCTGTGCGTCATCGCGTCTTGCGCTTGCGACGCACCGCGGCAGCGACTTCGTTGCCAGCAAGGCTGTTTCGTGATGTTGCGCCTTCGGCATGCTGATTCGCGGCGAAAGAGCTTAAATTGCGACGAAGGATCATTTTGCAGATTCGAACGCTGTCTGATTGTCCGGAATTCATTGGCCGCTCTCTTGTGCGAAGGACCCCTATGCAGCGTATGGAGCGGCTGATTGCGGCATTGCTTTGTGCCTTTGGCGTCGGCGGCTGTGGCGGCGGTGAGGGCGACACGGGCGGAAGCACGCTACAACCTGTATCTCCTTCTGCGCCATCGGTTTCGCTGAGCGCTTCCCCCAATGGCGTGGCACCCGGAGGCTCGACTCAGCTCACCTGGGTGTCCAGCGGCGCATCAGATTGCACTGCCAGCGGCGCCTGGTCCGGTGCCAAGCTGGTGTCGGGCAGCGAGACCATCAATGCCCTTTCGGCCGTCAGCACGTTTTCTCTGACCTGCACAGGAACTGGCGGCAGCACGACCCAGTCCGTGACCGTGACCGTCACGGTACCGGGCGGGAGTGCCGGCGTGAGCGGTGCGGTGGACAGCAGCCTGCTCGATCGCCACCAAGACAGTGCCAATCGGGTGTATGTCTTCGCCGGCTTCAATATCACCACTGGCACACCCGTCGCCACTGTTCCGGTGACCCAGGACGTCGGTGCATGCACGTTTCGCTACCGGCTCGAAGGGCTGTCCGATGGCAACTACACCGTCGCGCTCACGACCAACGGCGGCACGAGCTTCCGAAGCAGCGCGAACGTGACGGTCGCCGGCGCATCCATGACACAGAACTTTGCGCCGGCTCGAATCATCCGGGTCGGGCCCGGGCGCACGTTCAAGCACCCAGGCCAGGTCACCGGGCTTGTGAGCGGCGACGTGATCGAGGTCGATGCCGGCGTCTACGCCGATCAGGAAACCACGTGGACCACGAACAACCTGACCGTGCGCGGAGTCGGCGGCAGAGCGCACCTTGTCGCGCCGGCGACCATTGCCAACGGCAAGGGCATCTGGGTCACGCAAGGCGCCAACATGATCGTCGAGAACATCGAATTCTCGGGTGCGGCGGTGTCCAACAAGAACGGCGCCGGCATACGTGCCGACGGACGGGACATGGCCATCTGCGGAAGTTACTTTCACGACAACGAGAATGGCATTCTTGGCTTGAATACCGGCAATGGAAACCTGCTGATCGAATACAGCGAATTCGCGCATAACGGCGGTTGTGAGCCGGGGTTCGGGTGTTCGCACAACATGTACATCGGCAATTCCGATCGCTTTACATTGCGGTATAGCTATTCGCATCACGCCAATGTCGGCCATCTGGTCAAGAGCCGCGCGCGCGAGAACCGCATCCTCTACAACCGCCTCATGGACGAGTCGGATGGCAGCGCGAGCTACAACATCGATCTACCGAACGGCGGCCTGTCCTACATCATCGGGAATCTGCTGCAGCAAGGTCCGAACACCGACAACCCCGCGCTGATCGCCTACGGCGCAGAAGGGCTCACCAATCCGAGCTCGACCTTCTATGTGGTGAACAACACGTTCGTGAACGACCGGGCGCAGGGTGGCACGTTCGTGCAAGTTTCGGCTGGTGGTACCGCGATGGCGACCTTGCGGAACAATCTGTTTGTGGGTCCCGGAACGGTGGTCAGTGGCGGCACCGTGACACAGGCAAACAACCTGACGACCAATGCGCCGAACTTCGTGAGCATCGGTACCTTCGACTACCGGCCGACCTCAACCACCCCGGGGATCGATCAGGGAAGCGCGCCGGGAACTGCTGGCACGTTCGATCTCGTGCCGGCGTATCAGTACGTGCATCCCAGCAAACGGGAACTGCGTCCGGTGCGCAACGCCATCGACATCGGGGCGTACGAGTTTGTTCCCTAGGCCGCTCCGGTCAACAGCCCCGGCTCGCTGGCGCACGGCGCGTGCGTGGCCGGCGGCGTCTCGTCGAGGCGGCGCAGCGTCGGCGCTGGCTGGCTCGCGCCGGTGTTGACGGCGCTGGCGTTGAGGGCGCCCCCCGCGGCACCGGCCAGCGCATGCAGATCGAGGCGTGAAGCGGATCACGCTGGCTACCAGGGTGCCGACCCCGACAGCGTCCGGCGGGCCGGGGCTACAGCACGGTAGTCGCTGAGCGCAGTCGCGCTCGAAGTGCCGTGCGCGCCCACCAGCGCCAGCACGTCAAGCAGCAGCGGCGCGATGTCGCGCGGCGCGAGCGAGGAGACGGTCACGAACAGCCACTTGCAGACGCGTTGGGACTGAAACCGCTCGTCTAAGCTGGTTCAAGTGATGTCACAGACGCCCACGCTGCACGACCCCGCGGCCTCCCGCGGCGCCGGCACCGACGCCGCCAACGCGTTGCCGGCGGGGCATCGCCTGCACGAGTTCGAGCTGCGCGGGGTGATCGGCAGCGGTGGCTTCGGCATCGTCTACCGCGCGTTCGACCTCACGCTGGAGCGCGAGGTCGCGATCAAGGAATACATGCCCAGCGCGCTGGCGGGGCGCAGCGGCAAGCAGCAGGTGTCGCTGCTGTCGGCCTCGCATTCGGAAACCTTCGCGCTCGGCCTCGGCTCGTTCGTCAACGAGGCCAAGCTGCTGGCGCGCTTCGACCACCCGTCGCTGGTCAAGGTGCATCGCTTCTGGGAGGACAACGGCACCGCCTACATGGTGATGCCGCTGTACCCGGGCATCACGCTGCGGCGTCTGCGCGAACAGCGCGACGCGTGTCCCGGCGGCGTGTGGCTGATGCTGCTACTGGAAGGCTTGCTCGGTGCGCTCGAGGTGCTGCATCGCGAGGGCGTGACGCACCGCGACATCGCGCCCGACAACGTGCTGGTGTCGGGCGACGCGCCGCCCGTGCTGCTCGACTTCGGCGCCGCGCGGCGGGTGATCGGCGATCGCAGCCAGGCGTTGACAGCGATCCTGAAGCCCAGCTACGCGCCGATCGAGCAGTACGCCGAGTCGAGCGGCATGCGACAGGGACCATGGACCGATTTCTATGCGCTCGGCGCGACGCTGCATTACCTGATCACCGGCAAGGCGCCGATGTCGGCGACCGCGCGCGCGGTCAGCGACGAGCAGCCGCGCCTGGCCGGGTCAGGGCAGGGCGGGGTGCCCGATCTGTTGCTGCAGGTGTGCGACTGGATGCTCGCGCCCAAACCGCAGGACAGGCCGCGCAACGTCGCCGAGCTGCGCGCTGCGCTCGCCGGGCAGTTGCCGGTGCCGCAGCGCGAGCGGCCGGTCAGCGCGAACTCGTGGCAGACCACGGTCGTGCAGATGGACGAGGGCGAGCCCGAAGCCGCCGGCCAGCGGCCGCGGCCGCTGGCGCAAGACAGTCGCCGCTCGCGCGCGCGCACGCTGTGGGCGGTGGCCACGGCAATGGTCATGGCCGCGGCGGTCGGCGCCTGGTGGGCCTCGGCAAACGCGCCGGTGAG
>JAJVIL010000154.1 GCA_022072045.1 Burkholderiaceae bacterium
TGAGCAAGGCGTTGCAGCCGCCGATGTTGCCCGCTGCGTTGGTGTTCACGATCGTCCCCGAGGCATTGGCGAAGAAAGTGACGGTGCACTGATAGGCTGTCCCGTCGAACGAAGTGTCCATGCTCGTATGCGACCATCGTGCGCCCGTCCGACAGGCGCATTGCACGGGCTGGCGGGCCCCAGGAGAACTGCAGATCGTCGATATTGCGTCCACGCCAGGACTCGTAGGTGGAAGCGCTCGCGCACCCGAGCAGGGCCAGGGTGCCGAGGACGAGAGCAGCAAAGGAAACAGCCCTGTTCGGCGCGCCCATGTGGTTCCTCCTTGGGGCCACAATATGCAGACACCTTTGTGGGGGTGCCTCGGTGTTTGCTCTAGCGGGCCGCCCAGCGCCAACGCGATTGGGGCCACAGTCGATGCTCAAGTACACCGTCATGGCCGACTACGGCGGCGCCTACGCCTGGGTGAAGCCCGTGGACGACACCGATCACTGGGTCGGTGGCAACTGCGCCGACACGTTCGGCGGCATGACCAACACCTGGCAAGGCCAGCACCGGATCTCGAACGAGCTCGATCTGGCATTCGCGCAGTGGCAGGTTCAATTCGAGGGCACCAACGCCTCGGATGGCGAAGCGCCCGCCTGCGGGTGGGACGACTTCCACGCCCAAGGTATGTCGCTCGCCCGCAGGCTTCAAGCTGAGCTGGGCGATCTGGCAGTCGTCGTCTACCGACCTTGCTGTGAGGATCCGCGTATCTCGCTTCACACGCAGAGAGACTGTCACGCCCGCCCAACCGGATAACTTCCGGGACAACTGTCGGGGAAGCTGGCATTCATCCTAGGGGGTTCGATTCCCCCCGGCTCCACCAGTTGCCCTAAGCCCAACCGTTCTCGGTTGGGTTTTCTTCTGCCTGGCACGGATCGGCTGCGGTCCGCGGCCCTCGCAGCGAGGACATCAGGCCATCCGGTCGACCGCTCGCAATGCCAGCGCCTGAATCGTCAGGCTCGGCGCCTCGCCGCCGCCCGAGCTCGGGAAGACGCTGGCGTCGCAGATGTGGAAATTGTCGAAGCCGTGTACTCGCAGGTTCGCATCGACCACCGATTGGCGCGGGTCCTTGCCCATGCGGCAGGTGCCGAACACGTGCGCCGAAGAGAAGTGGTCGTAGGTGCCGTACTCCTCGACCAGAGTTGTCACCCCGCTGGCTCTCAGCAAGGCGCGCGCGGCGCCGGCCATCGCGCGCAGCCGCTGCACCGTCATCGCGTCGACGTAGGAATGGATGCGCGCGAGCGGCCGGCCGAAGGGGTCGCGACCGACCGGATCGAGATCGACCTTCGAACGCGGGTGCGGCAGGCTCTCGCCGACCGCGCCGACCGCCACGGTGCTTCCGACGGCACGCCGCATCTCGCGCTTGTGCGCGCGGCCGAAGCCCGGCACCGCGCGCTGTGCGTGTGCGATGGCGCCGATCATCTCGGATTCGTGGATCGCCGCGCTCAGACGGAAGCCGCCGATCACGCCGGGAATCGAATCGGGCCGGTTGTGGTGCCAGGTGATGGCGTCGGCCGGCAGCCCCCCAAAGCTCAGCAACGGTTCGTCGACGCGCCCGATGCTGGTCCAGGCGACGCTCTCGAGCAGATTGCGTCCGACCTGGCCGCTCGCGTTGGCCAGGCCCGGCTCGAGCAGCAGCATGCGCGGCGTCTCGATCGCGCCGCAGGCGAGCACGAGTCGGCGCACCGGTAGGCGCCGACGCCGGCCACCTTCGAAGATCTCGATCGCTTCGATGCGCCGGATCCGGCCGACACCGGTGGCTGCGCCGGTGCCTCCTCCTTGCACGAGGCGCAGCAGCATCGTGTTCGCGCGCACATCGCAACGCCCACTCGCCTTGGCCTTGGCGACGAAGCTCACGTCGGCCGAGCCTTTGTCGCGGCGCGGGCAGCCGTGGGTGCAACCGCCGCAGTAATTGCACGAGGGGCGGCCGTCGTAGGGTTGCGACAGCGCGCAGCGAGGGTTGGCGTCCCAGGCGAAGCCGAGCGCCGCGGCGCCGCGGCCGAGCCGCTGCGAAGCCCGCGACATCGGATGCGCCGGCAAAGGGTAAGGCGCGCTGCGCCAGCGGTCGCGAACCTCGGCGGGACCGGCAACGCCGAGCAGACGCTCGGCTTCGAGGTACCAGGGTTCGAGTTCGGCGTAGGTCACCGGCCAGTCGGCAGCCACGCCGAAGCGGCTGTGCATCGCCATCGAGGCCGGGTTCATGCGATGCGATTCGCCCACGAAGTGCAGCGTCGTGCCGCCGATTCCGCGCACGTGGTGGTAGCCGGGGCCCGAGACTGCACGGCGGGACTCGCGATTCGTCGGGCCCTGGCCGAGGCTCCATGAGCGCAGATCGGTAAGAGTCGGGTCGAGTTCCTGCAGCGTCGCGAAGCGCGTTTCGCCGAGGCTGCCCGGCTTGTGGCGAAAGCCCGCTTGCTCCCAATCGGGGCGATCGAGGCCGTAGTCGGTATCGGGATCGAACGCCGGTCCGGCATCGAGCAGCAGCACGCGCCAGCCGCGTTGCGTCATCCGCCACGCGGCCGCCGCGCCGCCGGCCCCGGCGCCGACGACGATGGCGTCGTAGCCGCTGTCGCCCATCAGCGCACCGCGTCGAAGAAGCCCAGTGGTTGCGGCGCGTGCGTCAGCGCCAGCCCGTGCCACGACGCCGGCTGCACGTAGTACTCGGCCATCACCGTGTTGCGCATCAATTGAAAGAAGCGCCCGGGCGGCGATTGCCACGGCAGGGCCTGCATCTGCTCGCATGCGGCGATGCGTGCGCCTTCACTGGCAGCAGCGAAGGCGCCCTTGCAGGCGGCGTCGAGCCAGTTGCAGCCGGCCGCGAGCAGGCGCTCGGCCAGCGCATCGCCGGCGATGTTGTCGAGGATGGTATCGGGGACGCGCAGCGCAGAGGCAGACGGCGTCAGTTCGTCGGCCGGCACCAACGTGTCGCAGAACGCCGTGAAGGTGCGCGCGATCCGCTGGCGATCGGCGGCCGTGCTCGCCGCCAGCGCCGGCAGATCGGCTAGGCCCAACGTAGCAATGCCGAGCGCGAGCGCCGCGCTGACGCGGCGTCGGCGAGGCACTGCCGGCGCGCCGCCTGGGGCGAGCCGGCGATTCACGGCGCTCGCACGGCCGCCGTCATGGCGGCAGCCGTCGGCCCGGCTTGCCGATGCTGTCGATGGCGTTCGCCGCTACACACCGTCGGGGATGCAACTGCTGCCCTGGAGCGTGAAGCCCGCCGGGCAGCTCAGCGTCGTGGTTTCGTTCGGCCGTTTGACGCGGCCGAGCGTATCGATGCCGACGTAGGGCTGCCAGCCTCTGCCGAGCAGGTAGTCGGTGCCGACATTGACATAAGGCCCACGCGCGCCGCCGTTCAGCAAGAAGGCGCCGCCCTGGAAGCCGTAGCCCACGCCGAGTTCGGCCTGCGCGCTGCGTCGTCCCGCAAGGCCTTTGACGTGCAACTCGCCGAGGCCGAACTTCGCGCCGGTGAGCGGAAAGGTCAGGTCGACGAGGCTGCCGTTGACGTGTCCGTTCTCTTTGACCTTGGCCCAGCGATAGCCCACCACGACGGTGGCGCCCTCGCGCACGCCCCAGTTCCAGTTGATGCCGACGAACGCCTTGTTGTCGTTGCGCTTCTGCTTGGTGATGGTCGAGGTCGGTGCCGGCCCACCCTTGCCGGCGTGCGCCGGCAGTGCGAGCGAGAGCGCGGCGGCCGCAGCCAGGGCGGCCAGAGCAAAACCTTTCATGGATTCGTTTCCCTCTTGTTGTTGAGCACCGGGGCGGTGCACTTGACGTCGCGCGTCGCGGCCGTGGGCGTCATGCACGCTGGCGTGATTCGCAACGAGGGCGGATCTTACCTGCGACGTGTCGAACGAACTGCGCGTACAGACCGCTCGGATGGGTGCCGCATCGGGTGCGGCACGAGCGACGCGCCTTCAGCGCGCGCTGAAGCGCGGGCCGTGCAGAAAGCCGATCGGCGCGCCGACATCGGGCCGCTGCGGCGGTTGCGGCGCCGCCGGCGGTGGTGCGACCCACCGGCCGTCGACCAGCACCTCGTGCGGCTTGAACTGTGCCTTGTACGCCATCTTCGGGCTCTGGGCGATCCAGTAGCCGAGGTAGACGTGCGGCAGCTTCAGCAGCCTGGTCTGCTCGATCTGCCACAGCACGCTGTAGGTGCCGTAGCTCGCGGCGGGATCGGGCTCGAAGAAGGTGTAGACCGCCGACAGCCCGTCGTTGAGCACGTCGAGGATCGACACCATGCGCAGCGCGCCCGCGCCGTCGGGCGACGGCTCGCGAAACTCCACCAGGCGCGAGTTGACGCGGCTTTGCAGCAGGAACTGCGTGTATTGGTCGACGCTGTCGTGATCCATGCCGCCGCCGGCGTGCCGCCCCGACTGGTAACGCAGATAGAGCTGGTAGTGCTCGGGCAGGAAGCACAGGCGCAGCACGCGCGCCTGCAATGCGCCGTGTGCCTTCAACGCCCGGCGCTGGCTGCGCGAGGGAACGAAGCGTTGCACCGGCACGCGCAGCGGCACGCAGGCGCGGCAACTGTCGCAGTACGGCCGGTAGGTGAACATGCCGCTGCGCCGAAAGCCGTTGGCCACCAGCCCCGAGTAGGCGTCGGCGTGGATCAGGTGGCTCGGCGTGGCCACTTGCGAGCGCGCCAACCGCTCGGGCAGGTAGCTGCACGGGTAGGGCGCCGTCGCATAGAACTGCAGCGACGACAGCGGGAGTTCTTTGGGGTGCGTCACGTGGCGGTGGTTCGCTCGGGCGCGCTTGGCGATTCCAGGCCGAGCTGCGCCCACATCGCGCGATCATAGGTCCAGCGGCGCGGCGGGGTTTCGGCCAGGGCCGCGGCCAGGTGCTGCTCGAACGCCGCGCGCCCGATCTCGCGCGCGCCGAGCGAGGCCAGGTGTGCGGTGTGCTGCTGACAATCGATCAGGCCGATGCCGTGCGTGCGACAGAACGCCACCAGCGCCGCCAGCGCGATCTTCGAGGCGTCGGTGCGCCAGCTGAACATCGACTCGCCGAAGAACATGCGGCCGATGCCCACGCCGTACAGGCCGCCGGCGAGACGGCCGTCGACCCACGTCTCGAAGCTGTGCACACGGCCTTCGTCGTGCCACTCGCTGTAGGCGCGCACCATCGCCGGCACGATCCAGGTGCCGGCCTGGCCCTCGCGCGGCACCTGCGCGCACGCGCCGATCACGCGATAGGCGTCGTGGTCGACGCGGATCTCGCAGTCGGCGCTGGCGATGAACTTGCGCAACGTCTTGGCCAGCGAGCGCGAGACCTTGAACTCGCCCGCCGGGAGCACCATGCGCGGGTCGGGGGTCCACCACAGCACCGGCTGGCCGTTGCCGTACCACGGAAACACGCCGCGGCGGTACGCCTCTTCGAGGCGGCGTGTGTTCAGCCGGCCGCCGGCGCACAGCAGCCCGGGTGCATCGCTGGCCGGGCCGAGGGCACGGCGGGTTGCCGGCAGCGGCGCCGTGTCGTCGATCCAGGTCAGCTCGTGCATCGTGCCCATGGTGCCACGCGGCCGGAGCATCCGAGGTTACCCAGGTGTTCCATCGGCCGCGGCTTTGGTGCCCAATGGCCATCATGCACGAGGCCGAATCCGCAGCGGCAGCCCTCAGGTGGAGGCCCCGGGTCGTGCCCCGCGAGCAGGTGTTCGCAGCGGCTGGCTGCGACGGCAACGGTGCAATGACGAGTCGATCGGCTGATGAACCAACCTCTGAGTGACGCGGCACTCGCGGCGCAGGCCGCCGAGCAGGCGGGGCAACTGCTGCTCGCGTTGCGCTCGCGCGGCGATCTGCGCGGCGACGACCTCGGCCGCGCGGGCGATGCGCAATCCAACGCGGCGATCGTCGCTCTGCTGCGCCAGCATCGGCCCGACGACGCGGTGCTGTCGGAGGAGCAGCCCGCCGACAGCCAGCGGCTGCAGCGGCAGCGTGTGTGGATCGTCGATCCGCTCGACGGCACGCGCGAGTACGGCGAGCCTGGCGCGCGAACCGACTGGGCGGTGCACGTGGCGCTCGCGATCGACGGCGCGCCGGCGGCGTGCGCGGTGGCGCTGCCGGGGCTCAAGCAACTCTGGCGCAGCGATCGCGTGCGTGCGCTGCCGGCGGCCTACGGCGGCCGGCCGCGCATCATGGTGAGCCGCACGCGGCCGCCGGCGATCGCCGACGCGCTGGCGCAGGCGCTGGGGGCGCAGTTGCTGCGCGTGGGCTCGGCCGGCGCCAAGGCGATGGCCGTGCTGCGCGGCGATGCCGAGTTGTACCTGCACGCCGGTGGCATGAGCGAGTGGGATTCGTGCGCACCCGTCGGCGTGGCGTTGGCCTACGGTCTCGTCGCGTGCCGCTTTGACGGCAGCCCTTGCCGGTACAACCAACCCGACCCGAAGACACCCGATCTGTTGATCGGTCGCGCCGAGTGGGTCGAGCGTACGCGCGCGCTGCTGCCGGGGCTCTGAGCGACCAAGCGGCCACAGCCGCCTGCGTCAGGAGGCATTGTGGGCGGCGAAGGCGGCTGCGCGAGGGGGATAGGGCAGCGGTGCAGGGCGGTGCGTGAACGCCGGCAGCGTTTCGGCGAAATCGCGCACGTTGGCCTCGTCCAGCCGCATCGAATCGGACTGATGGACTTCATCGGCAGATAGTCGGGAGCCATCGACGTACTCGAACGAAACGACGCCGTCATCGACATCGCTGCTGCCACGGAGCCCCAGCAACCGAGCCAACCACTGAACCGGCCTGGCCATCGAAATTGTCCGATCTGCTTGCCTTGCACCGCAACGGATGCGCTGGATCGGGAGCATGCGCCCGGGCCTCGGGTGCTGGGAATCCCTCTGGCGAGGGTTGCGCAACCCAGCGAGCCCCTAGCGCTAGGGGTGGCGAGCGCGTGATCGTCGGTTTCAGCATTTCGCGAAGGTGGTCCGATGTCGGCGGCGATCGCTGCTGCGCGAGGGCATCGAAACGATGCTCGGCGGTGACGTGGACACCGGCAAGGCGATCCTGTGCGATCACAGCAAGGCCACGGTCGGCTTCGAGCAGCTTGGCGGCGGGTCGTCGCTGGAGTGGATCAAGTCGAGTTGCTTCACCTTCAGCCTGGACCACAGCGCATGTGCTGATCGTGTGGTTGCGTTGCTCCGGTGCATGGTTCCAAACTGTTGGGACGAGGTCAGCTCCAAAGCCGTCTCGGGGTTGCCCGACGAATACCGTGTCATCCCAAGAGGCAGAGAGTTGCCGTCACGCACGGTTGCAAGTCCAAGGCGCTTGCTTCGCTCATCGCTCGCGGCGCTCGATCCTGTCCGAAAAACGTGCTATTTTTCGGACATGAAAGCGTCAACCGGAGCTGCCTCCAGGCGTCAAGCGCGACCGCCGCGCTCGTCCGGCGGGCCGGGCATCGAGGCCGACATCGCGCGTCGAGTTCGACGCGCGAAGCCAGGCACTGTCTTCACACCCGCGTTGTTTGCCGGTGTCGGCAGCCGCGCAGCAATCGACAAGGCATTGCAGCGCCTGGCTGCTCGCGGCGACCTGCGCCGCTTGTCGCGAGGCCTCTACGACAAGCCCCGACAGGACCCGTTGCTTGGCACGTTGTGGCCGTCCGTGGATGCAGTCGTGGCCGCGCTGACGGGCAAAGACAAGCTGCGTCTCCAGCCGACCGGCGCCTACGCCGCGAACCTGCTCGGACTGTCCGACCAGGTGCCTGCGCGTGTCGAATTCCTGACCGATGGCACGAGCCGCACCGTCAAGGCCGGCCCGATGCAGATCGTCCTCAAGCGCACCACGCCACGGCAGATGGCCGCGGCGGGGCGGACGAGCGGGCTCGTGATCCAGGCGCTGCGCAGCCTCGGCGCCGAGCACTTGACGCCGCAGCGGCTGACCAAGCTGCGCCGTGCGATACCTGCTGAACAGCGACGCGCCTTGCTCGACGATCTGACGCTCGCTCCGGGCTGGTTGCAGCCGACGTTGCGCGCGCTCGCTGCCGACTGACGCATGGTCAAGCTCGCCGCATCGTTCGTGGCGCTGCCCGCCGAGCGCCGCTCGCTCGCCTTTGCGCAGACCGCCGCGCGGATGGCCGCATCGAGCGTGATGGTCGAGAAGGACTTCTGGGTGTGCTGGTTGCTCGGCCTGCTGTTCGCCGACCCCGAGTTAGCGCCTCACCTTGTGTTCAAGGGCGGCACGTCGTTGTCGAAGGTCTATGGCGTCATCGACCGCTTCTCGGAGGACATCGACCTGTCGATGTCTCCGGCGTTCATCGGCGCCGACCAGGCAGCATTCGATGCAACGACCAGCCGCACGAAGCGCGACGCGCTCCTCGCTCAGATGCAGGCAGCGTGTGGTGAACGCACCCGTGCGCTGCTGATGCCTCGCCTCGAAGCGACGATCGCGGACCAACTCGGCAAGCGCAAGGGCCGCAAGCCGTGGCTGCGCTACGAAGACGACCTGGCTGCGCGCTCACCCATCGTGCACTTCGAGTACCCCACGAGCGAAGCCAGTGGCTTCGACTATCTGACGCGCGAAGTGAAGCTCGAACTCGGATCGCTTACGGATCAACGGCCGACCGAGACACACGAGGTGCGCGCATGGGTGGCCGATGACTTCCCCGCCGCGTTCGGCGACTGGCAGTTCAAGGTGATTGCGCTCGAACTGCCGCGCACCTTCTGGGAGAAGGCAACGATCCTGCACGCCGAACATCACCGGCCCGAGGACCAGCCGACGCCCGACCGCTACGCGCGCCACTACGCCGACATGGGCCGGCTCCTGCAGCGCGACGACGCCTCCGCGATGCTGGGCGATCACGCCCTATGCGCGCGAGTCGTCGCGTGGAAGAGCCGAGTCTTCGCTCGACAGTGGGCGCGCTACGACCTCGCGAAGCCGGGCACCTTTCGGCTGTTGCCACCACCTGCCAGGCGCGCGGCGCTGGCTCGCGACTACGCTCAGATGCGCGCGATGTTCCTCTCGGCGCCGCCTGCCTTCGAGGCCGTGCTCGTCACCCTCGACGAAGCCGAGCGACGGCTCAACGCACGCTGAGTGCACGGAAGCTACGCATGCCCGCCAAGACTGGAACCAAACTGACGTCAGCCCAACCCAGAAAACGAAAAAGCCAGCAGGCGCTCGCCTGTTGGCTCTTGTGTTTGCTGGCTCCCCGACCTGGGCTCGAACCAGGGACCTACGGATTAACAGCCCAGTGTGGAACCCCGCGAGCCACAACGATACACGCGAAGTCACGCTTCGGATAGGGGCAAACCGGCGGATTGGTGAACCCTTGGTCCAGTCCGCGGGTCACGTCGCGCTGACGCGCCAGAACGCCTTCACAGCGCGGCCCACACCCCGCGCTCGAGCTTGATGGCCTGGCCGCGTCGCTCGAGCACGGCGAGCTGCGCCAGGACCGTAGTGCGCTTGAGGCACAGCCGCGAGGCGATGTTCGGGGGCGAGAGGCCCTCGCGCACCAGCGCCAGCACGTCCGAGTAGGCTTTCTCGCGCGGGGCGCTTGCTGTCCACTGGGGCGCTTCCTCGTCGTCGTCACGACAGCGCACGACGCGGCGCCGCTCGCTCGGCCAGGCACCTAGGGGCGGCGCAGGGGGCGCCAGCAGCCACGACAGCATGCGCGCAATGGTAAGCGGGCGCGCAGGCAGCGCTACCATGCACACCCATGCTCGACGACCAGCAGATCGCCGACCTGTGCCGCAAGCACGGCGCCAAGGTGTGCAGCGACGCCGCCTATGCGGCGATGGAAGGGCGGCGCGCGGCCGCGATGCGGCTTGGCTTCGGCGGGGCGAGCCTGCCGACGCTGTATCGCATCACGACGGTGGCCTACAGCCTCATGAGTGAGTCCGAGCAGGCGGCCGACCTGGCCGACGCGGCCATCGCTGGCGCGCGGATCACCTCGCGCTGACCGCGAGGCGCTGCGCCGACTCGGCGTGATGCTGCAGGGGGCGCCGAAAGACAAAGGCGGTGGTGACACGAGCACCGGTTCCCGTGTGGTACCGGTGGGAACGCCGGCAAGCTTCGCGGAGCCGGCGGCGAAGTGGCAGCAGTTGTGGAGAGGAAAGAATCAAGTTCCGCGGTCCGCGAACTTGACCATGTAGCCCTGGAAGCGCAGCACCGCGGCGCCGGCGGGCTCGAGCGTGCAGAAGCTCTGCGCACGTGTGGCCGCGTGGAACCGCTTGGAGAGGGGCGGACGGAGCGGCCTCACTGGTGATGCGCCACCAGCCCGTTTTGCTCGCATCACCGAGCCTCGAGCGTGACGAAGTGCGAGACGGTATTCGTGCCGTCGCGCAGCTTCACCGGCGTCGAGTTGACCGGCTGACCGCCGATACGCAAGATCATCCGGAAGGCGATCTCGTCGGTGTCGAAGTAGCGGCTTTCGTCGCGGGCGATCGCGACATCGGCTCGCTGCCCGATCAGGTAGCCGGCCCAGTCGGCTAGCACGACGTCGCCCAGCGACGAAAGCGCCGAGCATGCATCGCTCACGATCACCGGTCGGCCGAAGATCCGCACGTTGCCGTCGCCGTCGATCGTCACGGCCGCACTGCCGCCGCCTACGTTCTCGGTGCCAGCCACGTTCTTGATCGCGACTGTCATCTGGTACAGCAGCGGCAGCACCGTCTGATGCACCATCCAGACGGCCCGATTGAACGAGCCGGGCCGCAGGCGCGCCAGCATCTTGGCCAGGTTCTGCAACAGCAATGTGTTCGATGCCTGGCTGCCTTCCTTGCTCACTGTGATCGTGCCGGGCGCCAGAATGATCCCTAGCGGCTGAGCGACGCCGCTCCCCTGCAGGAACGCGTAGTCGAGCCCTTGCGCTACGGCATCGATCATCGCCGCGCGCAGTTGGCGATCGAACGCAGGTGCGTCGCTCGCGCACTCGTTGCTGACGCGAACGAAGATTGAGCCCTTGTGGGCGCGCAAGACGACATCCCGCGTCTTGCCGGTCTGCTCGGCGAGGTTCGACGCTTCAGCGGTCCATCGCATCGTGAGGCCGGCCGACGCGCCGCCGGTTGCGTCCTGGAAGTCGAATCCGGCCGCGTTCAGCGTGTTGCTGCTGGTCATCGGCAGCACGACAGCTCGCGGACGGACGGCTTCCTGGCGGAGCGCGCCATCGAGCACTTCAGCGACGTACTGCGGCGGGACCAGGAAGCCGCCGCTGACGCCGATGCTTTCGGTCATGCTCGCGTTCTTGATGCGCACCAGACGCGAATCGTTGCCGCCCATTGCGACCGCGATGCCGAACTCGCCGAGGTTTGCGAACCTGCTCGCGTAGGGGTCGCGCGGGCGGCCGAACAGGTCTGCATGCGCCGCCGACATGGGCAGTGAGCGCATGGCTCCGCCGCCACTCAAGCCACCGGGCGGGTCACCGGCGTCGGGCGCTGTCTTGCGGGGCATCGGTTTCGACAACTCGCTGTCGATCTCTTTGATCCGCTCCTCGAGCACTTCGACCTCTCCGCAGCGGCGCTGAATGCCTCGCTTCTCGTCGTCGGTCAACTGGCGGTTCAACCTCTCCGCCGTGTCCAGCGTCTCGGTCGAGCGCGCAACAAGTCGCTCTTGTTGGTTGACCAAGCGCGCGCGTTCACTCGCGAGGTCGTTGATGTCTTCGTTCATAAGCACATGTCCAATCCACAAAACGCAGGTGCGGCGTAGCGAATGAAGCATGTTGAGCGTACGCACCTGCAGGTAAAGGGAGCCCGCATGCGAACACGCGGGGGGCCAGGTTCGACGGTGCAGGTGCTGCGCGAAGCGTGGCGTCGGGGGCGGTCGCGGGGCCGCGTGATGCGGGGCGCGACGGCGGGGCGCTGACGGGGCGAAGCGTGGTCGAACCGTATGGGGATTGTCGGCGCGATTCGACTTGCTCGTCAATGACGCGCACTTGGGTCCTCGATCCGCTGTGGATCTTGCCGGCCGTCGACGAGGTACGCAGTCGCGATCTCGACACGCACGGCACCATGCATGGCCTCGATGCGCATGCTGCCCATCGCCGGCGCGATCAGCGCTCGCAGCGTCCAGCCGTGCGCCAGCGCACCGTTGAGCCCCAGCCGCGCCCGCTCCTGCAGCTGCTCGATCGCAAGCTGAATCGCCGGGGCGAGAGCTTCCATGACCTCCGCTTCGGCATCACCGATGGCGCCGACGGTCTTCACGTGCTGCCAGCCCTCCCGCCAGACGCCGATGGACGCGCGCGGAAGCACGCATGCCACTACGTGATCGTCTTCGGCTGCCCCCATTCGCTGCAGCCAGGTCGCAGCGCTGTGGACGAGGTTGTACAGGGCGGTGTCGTCGTGTTCGGTGTCCATCTTGAATTGCCTTGATTGGGTGACTCTTCGCAGGCGGGCCTTTGCCAAAGTGACTGGCTCAGGATTCAACCGAATTCAAACCGGGGGAAAAAACCTGCGCGTGGGATCGCAGGCGGTTTCCAACCTCAAAGGCTGTAGAGATTCGACCCCCCTCTGGGTGGTGGCGCTGCGGTGCTTTCGCCGGTGGTTCGCCTCGGTTCGCCCGCCTCGCCGTCGCTTCGCCCGCCTTTGCGGCGATTGCGGCGATTGCGCGGTGATTCTCAATCGACGCACCGGGGGGAGCCGCCCTGCGGCGATTCCCCCGGAATCGTCAGGGGGGTACGGGGGGAGAGAGAGCGCACATTCCCGCGGGGTTCGCCGCGCGGTGATTCCCGCACCCGAAGTCGAGCCGCAGCCACTGTCGCGGGGGGGAATCGCCGCACTCATGTCAGCAGCGCCCGGCCTTCGAGGGTCGGTGCGAAGCGCTCGCGCGGCTTTCGGTCGGCGCCCTTGTACTGCTCGCGCCGGACGTAGCCGGCCCGCTCGGCCTCGCGCAGCACGTTGAACACCGCGCGCGGTTCCATCCCCTTCGGGTAGCCGCGCTGGGTGGAGAGCTTGGCCGACGCGCAGGATCGGCCGGTGTCGGCAGTGCTGATGAACTCCCCGCGGCCGTGGAACTCGCACAGCAGCTTCAGCACGGCGCGCACGTGGCCGCGACTCTCGATAGCCGCGACGAACCCGCCGCCCGCCGGCGCAACCTGCATCACGCCGTCGTGCGGCCACTCCAGCCGCAGCGCTGGCAACTTGGGCCCGAGATTCGCCTTCAGGTGCTGCAGCTCTAGCAGCCCGGGCTCGGTTTCGAGCAGGAACAGCCGCGACCGCACGGTGTTGTGCCAGGCTGTCGAGCCGCTGTAAGCCTCACCACCGGCTGCCTTGCCGTTGCGGCTCGTCAGCTTGTCCACGTGCGCGAGCAGTAGCATGGCGCCGTCGTGGCCGCGTACCAGTTGCGCGAGCGAGCGGATGAACCTACGCACCAGCGCGCGGTTGATTTCGTCGGCGTCGAACACATCGCTTGCGTTGTCCACGATCACCAGGCCGAAGCGCTCTCGTGCGACGTACTCGGCGAGCGCGCCGTAAGTCGGCGTCGTCAATCCGTGGCGCACGCCGTCGAGCCGCCGCTCGGCGAACAGCACCGGCTCGAGTTCGGTCGCGTCGATCACCTGCAGCTGCTGCTGCACCTCGGCGAGCGGAAACCCGAGACGCGCGCAGATTCGCCGCAGCCTGGCCAGCACCAGCGAAGCGGGGTCTTCGCCGCTGAAGAACAGCACCCGCGCGCGCCGTGTCGGCCGGCCGAGGCATTCGGCGCCCATTGCGCTGCACGCCGCGAGATGCAGCGCAAGCGTGCTCTTGCCGGCGCCACCGTGCCCGGCTAGCAGCGCCACGTGCCCGGCCGGGATATAGCCGTCCCACAGCCAGGTGGGCGGCCTATCGTCACCTTGCGCGAGCGCGGCCATATCGACGATGCGAAACAGCGCCTCACTGTCCGCTTCACTGGCACGCTGCGCAGCGCCGTTCGGTTTCGCGTCGAGCCGTGCGGCAGCGACAGCTACTCGCGGGTCAATCGACATGCTCGGCCTCCGTAGTCTCGACAGCACTCACCAGCGCGAGCAGGTCGCGCAGCCGCCGGCCGCGGCAGTGGGAATGCAGGCACGAGAATCCGCCGCGCCAGCCGTTCGCCTCGCTCGGGTAGAGCACCGCGGTCGCCGTGACGCCGCTCTCGCTGGTGTGCAACGCAACCCATGGACAGTGCAGCGCATACCCCTCGTGGTTGTGCAGCGGCGCGCGCAGCAGCCGCAGCGCCTGCAGCCGGCCGAGCAGGCACCGCATGCGCACGTCGGCCAGCTCGGCCGCGGCTTCGTCGAGCGGCGGGGGTGGCGGTGGTGCCGGGGGCGCCTGCGCCAGCCACGTCGGCACGTCGAGCGGGTCGCCGAGCAGGTAGAACGGCACTGCATCCGCGAGCGGCAGGAACGCCGGCTGCTCGGCCCGAAACTGGCAGGGGTCGAGCCGCACGGCTACGCCGAAGTTCTCGGCCACGTCACGCTGCAGCAGGTCGCCGATGCGCACGCCGTCGTCACGCGAAACCTCGTCCGACAGCTCAATCACCACGCGCTCGCGCGGCGCCTCGGGGCTACTTCTGGCGGTCGGCCAGCCGAAGCCTCGCCAGCGCGTCAGATGCAGGCGCCATTCAACGAACGCCGCCGGGTCGATGTCGTCAACGTCGAGCGCGAGCCAAGCGCGCTGGAGAGCGTTTGCGGCCTTGCGGTGGCCCTCGTTGCCGAGCGGCGCGCAGATGTACCCCGCCCG
Source organism: Burkholderiaceae bacterium (assembly GCA_022072045.1). Taxonomy (GTDB): domain Bacteria; phylum Pseudomonadota; class Gammaproteobacteria; order Burkholderiales; family Burkholderiaceae_C; genus JAEUPI01. Next base: position 14,657 of record JAJVIL010000154.1, read on the forward strand.
CGCCTTGCTCGGGGCACGATGCCGGGCGACGAACCGCGCGAACTCGCGCAGCGTGCCGCCGTGCTGTGCCGGCGTCACGTCGTATCGATTCGCGCCGTGCGACCAGGTGAAGGTGACGGCGTTCATCCCTGCGCCCCATCCGCCGCCTGGGCGCGGTGATTGTGTTCGGCCTCGTCCATCGCCTTCTTGCGCGCAGCGGCCACCACCTTGGCGATGTAGCCGTCGGTGTCCTTCAGGCGCGCGCGCCAACGGGAGACTTGCTTCTTGCCGATTCCGGTAGCGCGCTCCAAGTCAACGACTGAAACTGTGACATGGTCTGTCACCGTTTTTTGCGGTCGGCCTTCCGGTCGTACCGACTTCTCCCACCACGCGACGAACTCCGCTTGCTCGCCCACCTTCGCCGCAGCGACGCGCTCGAACTCGCGCCGCGTAGGCAAGCGCGGGCGCCACTGCGCATCGAAGCGCTCGCCGCTGAAGGCGAAGCGCACCGAGAACCCGGCGCCGACGCGGTGCCAGTCGCTGCGCAGTGGCGTCATGTGGCAAACCTCGCCTGCAGTCGTCGCACTTGATCTTCGAGGAAGCCCAGCTGCACTACGAGCGTCACGGTTGAGTTGCTTTCGATCAACCGCTCTAGATGTCCTGCGCAGTCCTGTAGCACGGACCTGACGCGCTGTTGGTCGGCATCGTTCAGAGGCGCTGTCGACTTCAGCACCACTCGCAATTCATCGGAGGCGCGAACAAGCAACTTCAACTGCGCAGATTCGAGAAGCTCAAGCTGCTCGATGTTCTTGCAGCAACCGGCCGCCAGAGCGGCATTGCGCGCCTCGATCTCATCCGAAGTCAGCACCGCGTCAACATCGAAATGCGACACGGTGTCGCATTTGAGCGCCCGCACCGGCGTCGCCTTCCCCTGCGTTGCCGCCATGTACCGCTGCGCCTGGCGCGGGCTTACCGATACGTTGGCCTGTAGCCAGGGCAGGAACTCGCCATGCGCGAGATCGGCCTTCACCTTGAGTAGTAGTGCGCCGGCCTGCTTGGCGTAGCCGATGGCCTCATCCGCGCGCTGTTGCGCGAGTTGGTGCAATCGATTGATCTCGGGCGCCGCGGTGATGGTGATGCCGCTCATGCTCGCCCCCAGGCCGCTCGCCGCAGCCGCAGCCGCCGGTAGAGCCGGCGCCAGGCCAGGCAGGCGATGCAGCGCGCGCCGGCTTTGCAGTGGCACGCGCGCAGCCACAGCGCGCTAGAATCGTGGCGCTTGATTTGGTGTGGTCTCGCGGGCGGCTCGTTGTGGTGACGGGCCGTTCGCACGTCTGGGGGCCTCATCTGCGGCCCCCGATCTCCGCGAGGAACACCTCGGCCAAGTCAAGCGAGCGGAACGAGCGGAAGCGGCTCCAGCGCGACAGCTCGATCACGCCGCCGGCTAGGACTTCGAGGCGCCAGCCAGCGAGCGCGGCCTTCGCGCGCGCCGTCGCGATCCGCTTGTCTATCGCCGCGACGCGCTCGCGCTCGGCGGCGTCATCCTGCTGCGCCACGGTCTTGCCTTGTGAGGCGGCGGCTTGGGTGCCGATGGCGCTCACGCTGCGGCCTCACTGATCGCGTTGTGACGCTGTGCGGCCTCCTGGCCTGCCTGCAGCACATAGGCGTCGAACTTGTCGGCGTGCGCATGCCACTGGCCCGTGAGCATCACCAGCGCGCCGGCGTTCACCAGCCCGGCGCGGTGCCGGCGCACGAACCACTCGAGCGCGCCCGGGGACGGGAAGACGTGCTGACGTTGGTCCCGGTACGCTGCGAGCTTGAGCAGCACCGAGAGAGGGGTTTGGTTCATCTGAAATCCTCGCAGTTGACGAGCCCCTGGCAGAGCCCCGGCGAGGATTTCAGCGCCTAACCGCGCAACTGGGAATGCACGCTAAGGCCGACGCTTGGCGTACACTTTTCTGATGGCAGCCTTTGCCTGAGCTGCCTCAAGCGGTGAGTCCGGGTACATCGCCAGCGTGGGCTCAGGATCCGTTGGTACGCGAATGAGCTTGCGGATCTCCTTGGCCCCTTCCCCATACCCGCTGCGCTTGTAGCGATCGATCAGCGTGCTTGCCGCGTGATCGGGCGAGAGGCGCGACACGAGGGCGGCGGCCTCCGGAATCTTGGCGCCTAACGTCTGCAGATGAAGCATCCTGCTGAGCGCCACGCGCAAGACCCGAGATCGCTGCGCTCGCCGTCTTGGATTGTCTGGCCCGCTCACCTTGAGACCGAGTCCTTCGTCGACGACGCTATCTCTCCTGTGACAAACGTAGAGCTGGATCGCGCCTCGCAACCAGGTGGCCACGTGACGGGGAACTGGCCTACTGTGGCCCAACGCGAACTGCGCCGCATACAGTCCCATCATCGGGTTCTTCTCAGCTCGAAAGATCGCGTCAAGCTCTGCAAGATGCGCGTCGAGTTGCTCTCCGCTCGCTGTGCCGTCGAGTACTCCCCGGGGGAGCGGCGGCGGTTGCGTGTAGCGCTCGAACGAAGGGGAAGGGGCTTTCGCCCCTTCCGCCTTCTTGCGCTTCGCAGGCGTCACGCAACGTCCCCCAGCACGCGATTGACCAGCGCCGCCTTGTGCTGGGTGGCCAGGTGGCTGTAGCGCTTCGTCATCTGCATCTGACGGTGGCCGAGAAGGTCGCCGATCTCGAGCAGCGTGGCCCCGTTGCGGGCCAGCATTGAGGCGCACGAGTGGCGCAGGGTGTGGAAGGTCACCCCGCGGATGTGCGCGGCCTGCAAGGCCTGCAGGTACAGCGGCTCGAAGTGGTAGGCCTTGCCCGGGCGGCGTGGCGAGCCGAACACCAGCGCGGTCGCACCGGCCTTGAACTTCTGCAGGTCGGCCACCACCGCGGGCACCAGCGGCAGCACGCGGGGATCGCCGTTCTTCGTGCTCCCGACCGAGGCCTCGGCACGCTGCAGGTCCACGTCGGCCCAGCGCAGGCCCAGCAGCTCGCCCTTCCGCGCCCCGGTGGTCAGGGCCATCAGCACCAGCACGTAGAGGCGCGGCCAGGATGACGCCTTGCACGCGGCCAGCAGGCGCGTGCGCTCGTCGTCGCTGAGAAACCGCACGCGCTCGTTGCGCTCGGGGCGCTTCTCGACCGAGCGGCAGGGGTGCACGTAGCCTTTCGGCGCGATGCGCTTGCGAATGCACCACGTGATGACGGCGGCGAGGGCCTGCAGGTACCGATTCAACGTCGCGGGCGCCAGCGGCTTGCGCTTGGCGCGGTAGATCGGCCGCGCGTCCGCATCCTTGCCGGCGAAGTACCGGCTGTGCTGCATGGCCAGGTCCTCGATCGCCGCGTGCACGTGATCGTCGGTCACGTCCTGCAGTGCGATGGCGCCGAGCTTGGACTTCCACCAGGTGAGCCGCTGCACGCGCGTGCTGTCGCGCCCGGCGTAGTGCGCCATGTAGAGGTCGATCAGATCGCCGGCCGAGAGATGCCCGGCGCGCAGGGGCAGGTGAGGGAGGGAGGCGCTTTCATTCATCATCGGCGCCCTCGGCATGCGCAACCCCATGCGCACGTCCACTGGCCCGCCGTGTTCGGTGGGGATGTTGTCGCCGGCGTTGCCAGGTTTGGCCTCGCTGCCAGACGAGGTCTGAGTACCGGCGGACTTGATCTGCTGGGTCATGGAAAGCTCCAAGTGAGTTTGACACCGCCGTTTACCGGCGGACTTCACGCGGAGCCCTGCAAAGGCCCGTCACTGCTAGGAATCTGGCTCCCCGACCTGGGCTCGAACCAGGGACCTACGGATTAACAGTC
>JAJVIL010000115.1 GCA_022072045.1 Burkholderiaceae bacterium
GTACTGCGCGATCAGCTCGCGCTGCAGCCGGCGCTCGTCGGTGCGGCCGAAGATGTCGAACGCGCTGCCGCGCAGGCGGCGGCCGCGGGCCAGCACGCGCAGCAGCGGCAGCAGCCAGCCGCCGAAGCGCAGCTTGCGAGGCGGCTGGCCGTTGCGCGCGCGGCTGAGCAGCGGCGGCGCCATGTGGAATTCGAGTTTGATGTCGCCCTCGAACTGCGCCGCCAGCTCGCGCTGGAAGCGGCCGTCGGTGTAAAGGCGCGCCACCTCGTACTCGTCCTTGTAGGCCATCAGCTTGAGCAGAGCAGCGGCCACCGCGCGGGTGAATGGCGCTGCGGCGGCGCGGGTCAGCTCCGCCTCGCGCGCCTGCACGCGGCGCACACGCTCGGCGTAGCGCTGCGCGTAGGCGGCGTCCTGGTAGGCGCGCAGGTGCTCGACCCCGCGCGCGATCAGCGCCTCGACCGGTTCGTCGGCGGATGCTTCGGCAACAACGGCCGCGCCGTCGCGCAGCGCGCGCAGCCCCTGCGGGTCGCCGGCGGCGAGCCGACCGAGCGCGAACGCGAGCAGGTTGTTCTGCACCGCGACGCCGTTCAACTCGATGGCGCGCGTCAGCGCGGCCAGGCTCATCGGCACCAGGCCACGCTGCCAGGCGTAGCCGAGCGCCAGGATGTTGGCGACGATGGTGTCGCCGAGAAACTCCTCGGCCAGCGCCTGCGCGTCGAAGGTCTCGACGTGATCGCGCCCGGCGGCGAAGTGCAGCTTCTCGAGCAGCGCCGCGGCGCGCAGATCGGCGTCGGGGTTCATCACCGACTCGGCCACCGGAATCTCGTGCACGTTGGCCAGCACGCGGGTGCGGTCGCGGCGTACGCTCTGCAGCGCCTCGGGCGACGCGCCGACCACCAGGTCGCAGGCGAGCATCGCGTCGGCCTGCTGGGTGTCTATGCGCACCTGGTTCAGCCGCTCGGGCAAATCGGCCCAGCGCACGAAACTCAGCACCGAGCCGCCCTTCTGCGCGAAGCCCATGAAGTCGAGCACGCTCGCGCTCTTGCCCTCGAGGTGCGCGGCCATCGCGATCACCGCACCCACGGTCACCACGCCGGTGCCGCCGACGCCGGTGACCAGCAGGTCGTACGGGCCGGTCCACACGTGCGGCGCGGGCAGCGGCAGCGCGGCCACGTGGCTTTCGAATGCATCGTGCGCGGGGCCCTTGGCGCTCAGCGCGCCGGCGCGCTTGCGCAGCCCGCCGCCGACGACGCTGACGAAGCTCGGGCAGAAGCCCTTGACGCACGAGTAGTCCTTGTTGCACGTGCTCTGGTCGATCTTGCGCTTGCGGCCGAGTGCGGTCTCTTGCGGCAGCACGGCGACGCAGTTGCTCTGCACCGAGCAGTCGCCACAGCCTTCGCAGACGTGCTCGTTGATGAAGACGCGCCGCGCCGGATCCGCCAGCTCGCCCTTCTTGCGCCGGCGGCGCTTCTCGGCGGCGCAGGTCTGCTCGTAGATCAGCACCGTCACACCCTCGATCTCGCGCAGCCGGCGCTGCACCGCGTCGAGCGCCTCGCGCGGGTGGAACTCGGTGCCCGGCGGAAAGCGCCCGTGGTGGCGGCGGTACTTGGCGATGTCGTCACTGACCACCACCACCTTCTTGACGCCCTCGCTCTCGACCTGGCGCGCGATGCGGTCGACGCTGATCGGGCCGTCGACCGGCTGGCCGCCGGTCATCGCCACCGCGTCGTTGAACAGGATCTTGTAGGTGATGGTCGCCTTCGACGCCACCGCCTGGCGGATCGCCAGGTAGCCCGAGTGCCAGTAGGTGCCGTCGCCGAGGTTCTGGAACACGTGCGGCACCTTGGTGAACATCGAGTGGCTGACCCAGTCGACGCCCTCGCCGCCCATCTGGATCACGCCCTCGGTGTTGCGGCCCATCCAGGCCGCCATCACGTGGCAGCCGATGCCGGCCTGCGCGCGCGAGCCCTCGGGCACGCGGGTGCTGGTGTTGTGCGGGCAGCCGGCGCAGAAGTACGGCACGCGCTTGACGGCATCGCCCGCGTTGGACAGCAGCTCGGGCAGCGTGAAGTCGCGCACGTGCTGCAGGTGGTCGCCCAGCGTGCGGTCGTTCGGGAAGTGGCGCGCGATCCAGTGCGCGACGATCTCGATCAGCCGCGACGGCCGCAGCTCGCCGAGCGCCGACACCAGCGGCTGCCCTGCGGCGTCGCGCTTGCCGATGATCACCGGCCGCTCGGGCGTCGGCGCGTTGTAGAACAGGTCGCGCAGTTGGGTCTCGACCACCGGCGCCTTCTCCTCGACGACGAGGATCTCCTGCAGGCCGCTCGCGAACTCGCGCAGCCGCGTCGGCTCGACCGGGAACGACAGCCCCACCTTGTACAGCCGCACGCCGGCGGCGGCGAGCATCGCCGGCGTGATCTCCAGCCGGCGCAGTACCTCCATCAGGTCGAAGTGCGCCTTGCCGCAGGTGACGATGCCCACGCGGGCCTGCGGCGACACGATCACCTCGCGGTCGATCGAGTTGACGCGCGCGAACGCGCGCACCGCGGCCAGCTTGTCGTGCAAGCGCACCTCGATGCGCGGGCTCGGCAGGTCGGGCCAGCGGTAGTGCAGGCCGTCGGCCGGTGCCGCGTGGCCGGTGAGCGCGCGCACGGCATCGGCGTCGCGCCAGCGCTCGACGCGCGCGAGCACCGCGTCGAGGTCGACGGTGGCGCCGCTTTCGACCACCTCCGACAGCGCGGTGAACCCGACCCAGTTGCCCGAGTAGCGCGACAGCGCCCAGCCGTAGAGGCCGAATTCGAGGTACTCGGCCACGTTGGCCGGCGACACGATCGGCATGTGGAAGGCCTGGAACAACTGGTCGCTCTGGTGCGACATCGACGACGACACGCAGCCGTGGTCGTCGCCGGCCACCACCAGCACGCCGCCGTGCGGCGAGCTGCCGTAGGCGTTGCCGTGCTTGATGGCATCGCCCGCGCGGTCGACGCCCGGGCCCTTGCCGTACCACATCGAGAACACGCCATCGACCGTGCGCTGCGGGTCGCTCTCGACGCGCTGCGTGCCCAGCACCTGGGTGGCCCCCAGCTCCTCGTTGATCGCCGGCACAAAGCGGATGCCGGCCTGGGTGAACTTCGGGCCCGCCTTCCAGATCGCCTGGTCGACCATGCCCAGCGGCGAGCCGCGGTAGCCGCTGATGAAGCCCTGCGTGTTCAGCCCGGCGCGCGCGTCGCGCGCGCGCTGCATCAGCATCAGGCGCAGCAGCGCCTGCGTGCCGGTGAGGAACACGGGGCCACGTGGGGCCCACAGGTTGTCGCTGAGCTGGTAGTGCGGCCGCGCCAGCGGCGCGATGCGGTCGGTGACCACGGCGGACATGGGTGCGCTCCTCGGGTGCCGGCACGCCGGAGCGCCGAGCTTACGCGCGCGACGCGGCAAGGGTTTTCTCGATTCGCTTCGCAGAGGCGCGTTTGGAGAAAATCCTTTCTGTTGCGAGGCCTCTTGGAGAATGAATGAAGCTCGATCGCTACAGCCTGCAGATCCTGGCCGAGCTGCAGCGCGACGCGCGACAGACCGTGCAGCAGCTCTCGGCCGCGGTGGGCCTGTCGCCCACGCCGTGCTGGCGGCGCGTGAAGGAGCTGGAGGCCGCCGGCGTGATCCGCGGCTACACCGCGCTGATCGACCGCGAGCAGGTCGGCCTGCACCTGCGCGTCGTGGTCGAGGTCAACATGAGCGAGCACAGCGAGGAGCTGGTGCGCCGCTTCGAGCGCGCGGTGGCCGCGAGCCCGCAGATCGTGCACTGTGTCAGCACCACCGGGCAGGCCGACTACATCATGACGGTGCTGATCGCCGACATCCAGGCGTACGAGCAGTTCCAGCACGACACCATCTTTCGCCTGCCGGGCGTCGCGCACGTGCGATCGAGCATCGTGCTGAAGGAGATCAAGTCCGAAACGCGGCTGCCGGTGCCCGATTCGTCGGTCACCGAGGCGCGCCGGCCGCGCCGCGCGCGCCGCTGATGCGCGGTTCAGCCGCGCTGCGGTACCGGCACCGTACCGCCCAGGTGGCGCCCGGCGTCGAGCAGCAGCAGCTCGCCGGTGGTGGTGCGCGCACCGTCGATCAGCCACACCACCGCGTCGGCCACATCTTCGGCGCTGGCCGCGGTCTGCAGCGGCGTGGTCTGCTCGTAGCTCGCCTTGATCTTCTCGAAACCCTCCTGGCCGATGCCGTCGACGAACCAGCGCGTCGTGATCAGCCCCGGGCACACCGCGTTGACGCGCACCTGCGGCGCCAGCGCGCGCGCGAAGTGCAGCGTCATCGCGTTGACGGCGCCCTTGGAGGCGATGTAGGGCACCGAAGAGCCGATGCCCAGCGCGCCGGCGATCGACGACACGTTGACGATCGCGCCGCGCGCGCTGCGCAGGTGCGGCGCCGCGGCGCGCACCATCTGGAAGGTGCCCAGCGCATTGACGCCGACGATCGAATGAAACGCCTGCGCATCGATCGCCTCCCAGTTGCCGCCGCCGGCGAAGGTGGTGATGCCGGCGTTGTTGACCAGCGCGTCGAGCCGCTGCCAGCGGTCGACCGCGGCGGCCACCAGCGCGCGGCACGCCGCGTCGTCGGCCACGTCGCCTTGCAGCAGCAGCGTGTCGGCGCCCGCGGCCCGGCAAGCGGATTCGGCCTCGCGCGCCTCGCGCTCGCTCTTCGAGTAGTTGATCAGCACGTCGTAGCCGCGGCGCGCCAGCAGCAGCGCGGTGGCGGCGCCGACGCCCGTGGCCGAGCCGGTGACGATGGCGGTCTTGCGCTGCGGCATCGGGCCTCCTCACAGCGACGATAGCAAGGTTCGGCACGCGAGCGGCAGCGCCGGTGCAAGCCGCGCGGGCCCCGCTACGGCGCGAAAGTCACCCGCGGGTGCGACGGATCGAACAGATCGTCGAGCTCGTCGATGCGCAGTTGCGCTTCCCACTTGCCGTAGGTCTGCTTGACGAGCGCGTAGACGTCGGCGCGCAGGTGCCACAGGTCGTGCTTGTGGCGCACCGCGCGGATGCGCGCGCACAGCAGCAGCGCCGCCGGCCGTGGCGTGCCGCGCAGCGCGCGCTCGAACGCGCCGATCATCTGCACCAGGCGCGGCGACACCGCCGCCAGCCCGGTGACCAGGCGCTGCCCGTGGTCCTTCCACAGCGGCAGCGTGGCATTGATGTCGCGCACGTACACGCCAAGCGCCCTCTTCGGTCGAGCCGCCGCCGCGGCGGCTGCTCGCTGGGGCCGATTGTGGGCTCGCTGCGTGCCACTGCACCAGACGGTTTGGTGGTCTTGCAACACGGGACAAGCCCGCAGGGGATTCCCCCCATACGCCCGCCCCGGACGTGCGCCGGCCTGGCCTGCGGCGAGCGCGCCGCGCGCTACGCGCTCGCGACGCGCCGCGACGAGCGCATCGCGTCGACGCTCCAGACGCCGGCACCCGCGGCGGCGAAGTACAGGAAGACGAAGCAGAACAGCACCGCGGCATCGCCTCCGTTGAGCATCGGCATCAGCGCGTTGCCCTGCGACGCGTGCGCCATGAAGTACGCCGCGGCCATCTCGCCGGACATGACGAAAGCCGCCACGCGCGTGAACAGGCCGATCAGCAGCAGCGCGCCGCCCACCAGCTCGATCGTGCCGGCCAACCCCATCAGCGAGACCAGCTGCAGGTTGTCGAACATCGCCACGTGCGGCACCTTGAACAGCTTGGCCGCGCCGTGCAGCAGGAACAGGTAGGCAGCGACGATGCGCAACAGCGCTTGCGCGCGCGGCGCCCAGGCGTCGAGCCCGGCAGCGGCGGAATTGGCCATCGGCGTCTCCTTGCTTCGGTTGAGGGCCCGCGCAGTGTAAGGAGCGACACCGCGGCGCGCAGCCGCGCAGCGCGCAGTGCTAAGAGCTGATCGGGCGGTAGTAGCGCGCCTCAGGCGCCTTGGCGTTGGTGAGGTGCAGCCGCACCATCACGCGCTCGAGCCAGTTCAGCCGCTTGAAGCTGCCGTCGGGCATCGCGAGCACCGGCCCGAGGATGGGCTCGTCTTCGATGCGCGACTCCTGGTACGGCTCGACGATGGCGTTGCTCATGCAGACCTCCCTGTCGGTTGGTGGCTCGAAGGCACACTGAGATGTAACTGCATGTATTCTAGGGTCGGGCCCGCGCGGCGAGAAGGGGCTGTTACCCCGGGGCGGCCCCTGCGACTGAAGGACCGGCGATCGCACGCACGCGTTGCCGCAGTCGCCGCACGTAGGGGTCGTCGAGCCCCAGCGTCTCGAGCTGGCCGGCCAGCTGTTCGAGGTAGTCGCGGTTGCTGCCGAACAGGCCGACCGCGCCGGCGATCATCGCCGCGGTGTCCTCGAGCGGCAATTCGCCCACGTAGTCGGGGTGCGTCGCGTTGGCGGTCATCGCCAGTGCGGTGATCTCGCCCTGCGGCGTCGACATCGGCAGCAGCGCCGGGGTGTAGCCGCCGCGCAGCATCTCGCGGCGCCACAGCATCGCCGACTCGGCCTCGACCTGCGCCGCCGCCAGCCGGAAGGCCAGCCCGGTGCAAGCGCCGCCGCCGCGCTCGAGCGCGAGCATCAGCGCCGGCCGCTCGCGCGAGCCGCGACCGAGCGTCGAGCGCAGGCAGAAGCAGCGGTGGAACCCCTGCAGCCGCGCCAGCCGCACTTCGGCGAAGTGAACGCCCGGGTCCCACATCAGCGAGCCGTAGCCGTAGACCCAGAGGTCGCGCCCCGCGCCGTGTTCGGCCAGCAACGCGCGCCGTGTCGACTCGATCAGCTCGTTGGGCAGGCGCCAGTCCGGCGGCAGGCCGTGTGCGCGGGCGCGCTCGTCCCACTGCGCCAGCAGCTCCCAGGTGGGCCGCAGGCGCGACTGCTCGGCGGGCGTCAGCTTGCCGCGCAGCGCAGGCAGGTGTTCGAAGGCGTCGGCGGTCAAGGCGGCGGACAGGTCGTGCCACGCATGATGCCGCAGCTTACAAGCGCGCGCCCTCGCGCTTGCCAGCGCCGGGCGAGGCGGCTACAAACGCGCCGATGCGACAGCTCGTGCTGCTGTGCGACGGCACCAACAACAACCTCACCGGCGCGGCCAAGGACACGCACGTGGTCGCGCTGGCCGAGCTGCTGCGCGCCGACCCCGATGGGCAGCGCCTGGTGTTCTACGACCCCGGCGTCGGCAACCCCGGCGAACTGCCCGGCATCACCCTGTGGGACAAGGCGCGCCGCTTCGCCGAACGCGTCGACGGCCTCGCCTTCGGCCGCGGCGTGTTCGACAACATCGCCGAGGGTTACCGCTTCCTGATGCGCAACTGGCGCGGCGACGGCGACCAGATCTGGCTGTTCGGCTTCTCGCGCGGTGCGTTCACCGCGCGCAGCATCGGCGGGCTGGTCAACCGCTTCGGCGTGCTGCAGCCGCAGCTCGAGCCGCTGGTGCCGACGCTGCTGCACCTGTACTTCTCGGGCGCCACCGCGCGCGCCGACGCCATCACCGCGCAGGCGACGCGCCTGTTCGCGCAGGAGCCGGCGCAGCGCCCTTGCATCGAGTTCGTCGGCGTGTGGGACACGGTGCAGACCGTCGGCACCTGGCCGTTCTCGCTGCGCATGAAGGCCAAGCCCACGCTGCGCGGCAAGCGCTTCGTCCACGCGCGGCAGGCGCTGGCGCTCGACGAGCACCGCGCGCAGTTCGTGCCGCGCGCCTACGCCGAGAACAACGGCGCGTTCGAGGTCGCCGGCGGCCGCGAGGGGTCGGTGTCGCAGTTGTGGTTTCGCGGCGCGCACTGCGACGTCGGCGGCGGCTACGCGCTCGATCAGAGCGCGCTCGCGCGCACGCCGCTGGTGTGGCTGGTGTCGCAGGCGGTGCGCTGCGGCCTGCGGCTGCGCCACGACGGCCAGCCGGTCGACAGCGAGGAGCGCGCCGCCGCCGCGGTGGCACGCGCGCTGCAGCACGCCACCGGCGCGCCCGACCCGGTGGCTGCAGGCCAGACGCCGCGCGTCGTGCACTGCCAACTGCACGCCACGCCGCTGTGGGCGCTGAGCGGCATGAAGCTGCGCGACTCGCGGCGCGTGGCGATCGACGATGCGCCCGACGCGACGGTGCAGATGGCCGAGCATCCTTCGGTCGCGCAGTGGGACGCGCAGTTTCCGCGCGACAGCGTCTGGCGCCGCTCGGGCCTCACCGGCTGGTGGTGGGCGTACCTCGTCGCGGCGATCGCGATCGCGGTCGGGCTCGGCTGGCTGCTGCTCGGCTCGCCGGCGGGTGTGCGCGAGGCGTTCGACGCCAACTGGCGGCTGCAGGGCTGGCAACTCGGCGCGATTTTCTCGACCGACGGCACCTGGTGGCTCACCGCGCTCGGTTTTCATTCGCCGCGCTGGGCCGTGGTGTGGGACTTCGCGCTGATCCTGTGCTACGGCTACGTGCTCGCCACGCTGGCCGCGCGCGCGTTCGCGCACGCGGCGTCGTTCAACCGCTACGGCCGCGCGGTGCCGAGGGCGCTCAACTGGCTGGGCTGGGCGCTGCCGGTGACGGTGATCGGCGACACCGCCGAGAACGTGTTCACCTGGCTCACGGTCACCGCGGGGCACGCCGGGCTGTGGTGGCTCGCCTGGCCGTGCCGCCTCGGCATGGCGCTCAGTGCCGCGGCCAAGATCGCGGGCCTGGCCGGCGTGCTGCTGCTGGTCGTCGGCTGGCGCGCGCTGCGGCCGCGCTGACGCGGCGAGCAGCACGATCGCGCGCCGCCGCGTGCCCTCACAGACCCAGGTACGCTTCCTTCACGCGCGGGTCGTCGAGCAGCGCCGCGCCGCTGCCTTCGAGCACGATGCGGCCGTTCTCCAGCACGCACGCGCGGTCGGCCAGTTGCAGCGACGCCGCCACGTTCTGCTCGACCAGCAGGATCGTGAGGCCCTGCGCGTGCAGCTCGCGCACGGTGCGGAACACCTCGCCCACCAGCGCCGGCGACAGCCCGAGCGACGGCTCGTCGAACATGATCAGCCGCGGCGCACCCATCAGGCAGCGGCCGATCGCCAGCATTTGCTGCTCGCCGCCCGACAGCGTGCCGGCGGGCTGCGTGGCGCGCTCCTGCAGCCGCGGGAACATCGAGAACACGCGCTCGAGCGCCTGCGCGGCGTGCGCGCGGGCGCGCGGCAGCATCGCGCCGATCTGCAGGTTCTCGAGCACGCTCATCGACGGGAACACCTGGCGGCCCTCGGCCACCTGGCCGACCCCGAGATCGCACACGTGATGGCTGTCGAGGCCGCCGATCTCGCGGCCATCGAAGCGGATCGACCCGCTGCGCGGCCGCAGGATGCCCGCCACGGTGCGGATCAGCGAGGTCTTGCCGGCCCCGTTGGCGCCCACCAGCGCCACCACCTGCCCGTCGCCGACCGACAGACTCACGCCATCGAGCGCCTGCGCGTCGCCATAGAACACAGAGAGGTCGCGGACTTCGAGCATGTCAGCGGCCGCTGTGCCTGGGCGGTGGCACTCGAGCGCACCTACGGGAAGCGCGCGTGGCAAAGCCGCGGCCGGGTATGCACCGGCGCTCGAATGCGGCAGCCCCTCGCTGCGCGAGGGGTTCCCTGCGCTGCTCGATCGCATGGCCCGCGGCGAAACTCGCTTCACTCCCTGCGGTCGTTGCGCTCGGACAATCGCCGCGAGTCAGAGCACGAAGCGCGCGCTGCGCGCGCGCGGCCACGCGCTCTGGCCTTGCAGGCCGCGCTGGGCCTTGCGGCCCAGCCGCTCGCCAGGCACAGGCAGTCCAGTGGACTGCCTGCGTCCGGGCTCGCCTGCTCGGCGCCGCATATGTCGCTGCCGGCGCACACCCGACCACGGCTTTGCCGGCATCACCGTGGCATGCGTCGTCGAATACAACGAGCGCCACAGCGCGATAGGCGGTACCCGGGGTGGGCGACTTATGGGGCGGCGAGAAGCGCAGGGCCGCGAGGGGGAGTCCGGCGCCGCAGGCGTCGGACCGGCGAGGACGCCGTGAAGTTCGCGGCGCGTCCAGCGCCGCGGACGGCGGTACCGCAGCCGCCCTCGTGGACCGAGCATCGCAGCGAAGTCGCCGCGCAGCGGCGACCGCCACATCATGAGCCCACCCTGGGTACCGCCCACCGCGCCGCGCCAAGCCGAAGCAGGGTAGCGCCCTCAGGCCAAGGTCGACCGCTACAAGCTTGCAGCGCACGCAATCAAGATCGCTCGGCAGCACTCGCTTCACGTTAGTGCGTCCCCGTACCCAGGTAGCTCTCGAGCACGCGCGGGTCCGAAGTCACCTGCTGCGGCGTGCCCGAGGCGATGATCTCGCCGTGGTGCAGCACGTAGACGCGCTGCGCAAGCGCCATCACCGCGCGCATCACGTGCTCGATCAGCAGGATCGTCACGCCCTGCTCGGCGGCCAGGCGCCTGAACGCGGCGACCATCTGGTCGGTTTCGGTCGGGCGCAGGCCGGCCATCACCTCGTCGAGCAGCAGCAGCGTCGGCTCGGTGGCCAGCGCGCGCGCCACCTCGAGCCGCTTGCGGTCGGGCAGCGTCAGCGCCGAGGCCGGGCGGTCGCGCTGCGACCACATCTCGAGCGCGCGCAGCGCCTGCTCGGCGCGCTGGCGGGCGATGTGCCTTGCACCAGTACCGCGAAAGCCGCCGACCATCGCGTTCTCGAGGACCGACATGTCGGCGAACGGCTTGACGATCTGGAACGTGCGTCCGATCCCCGCGGCGCACACGCGGTCGGCGCGCCAACCGCCGATCTCCGTGCCGAGAAAGCGGATCGTGCCGGTGTCCGGCGCGAGGCTGCCCGCGACGAGGTTGAACAGCGTCGTCTTGCCGGCGCCGTTGGGCCCGATCAGGGCCACGATCTCGCCGCGATCGACGCGCAGCGACGCATCGGACACCGCCCTGAGCCCGCGAAAGCTCTTCGAGACGCCGGCGACCTCGAGCATGACGGAGCCGGGCTCAGGCATCGCCCTCGTCTCTTCGCTTGAACCCGAATCGCTTCGCGATGACGGGCCAGATGCCGTGGGGCATGAACATGATCGCGACCCCGAGGGCGATGCCGTAGAGGATCTGCTTGATCCCCGGAATGTCTTGACCGCCCACCGAGAGCGCCTGGTTGATTCCCTCGGAGAGTGCGGTGAGGACGGCGGCGCCGATCACCGGCCCGAACAAGGTGCCGATGCCGCCGATGATCGGCGCGAGGATGATCTCGATGGAGATGCTGATGTGAAAGATCTGCTCGGGAAAGAGGTTGTTGTAGTAGAACGCGAAGAACACGCCGGCCAGCGCCGTCATCGCGGCCGAGATCTGCAGCGCATACATTTTGTAGCGAAAGACGTCGACACCGGCCGCGCGCGCTGCCTCCTCGTTGTCGCGTATCGCGCGGAAGTAGAAACCGAGCCGGCCGCGCAGCAGCCAGGCCGAGAGCGCGAACGCCAGCGCCGCCAGCGCGAGCGCCAGGTAGTAGAACAGGATCGGATCGCCGCGCAGGTTGACGAGGTCGATGCGGTCCTGCTGGATGACCTTGAGGAAGAAACCGGCCGATCCGCCGGTCCAGGCGATGTGGTCGAAACCGATGCGCGTGAATTCGGCGAAGGCGATCGTCAGCAGCGCGAAGTAGGTGCCGCCGATGCCGAAGCGGAACGCCAGCCAGCCCATGAACGAGCCGGCCGCGACGCACACCGCGATGGCGGCCAGCATGCCGACCCAGGGGTTGATCCCGAAGTGCTGGAAGAGGGCGGCCGAGGTGTAGGCGCCAAGCCCGACGAAGAGCGCGTGGCCGAGCGAGAGCTGGCCGCAAAAGCCCATCATCACGTTCCAGGCCTGGCCGACGAACGCGAAGTAAAGAATCAGGATCATCACCGACAGCAGATAGCGGTCGATCGCCAGCGGCAGGACGACGAGGCACGCCGCCAGCACCGCCAGCGCGATGCCCGAGCGGCTCATCTCGCCTTGAACAGGCCTTGCGGCCTGAACGCGAGGACGAGGATCAGCAGCGCAAACGAAAGCATGCTCTTGGCCGAGGGGGTGAAGAGCAGGCCGGCCACCGACTCCGAGACGCCGATCAGCACGCCGCCGGCGAGCGCGCCGACCATCGAACCCAGGCCGCCGATGATGACGATTACGAACGCGAGCAGCGTGTAGGCGGGGCCGATCGACGGCGTGACGTCGATCAGCATCGAGAGCAGACAGCCGGCGACGCCGACACAGGCGATGCCGAGACCGAACGTGACGGCATAGAGGTGCTCGACGTTCAGGCCGACGACCTTCGCGCCGAGCAGGTTGTCGGCACAGGCGCGGATCGCCTTGCCGAAGGAGGTATAGCGAAAGATCGCGAACAGCAGCGCGCAGGCCACGAGCGCCGCCGCTGCGCAGATGACGCGGACCTTGTCGACAAGCAGCGGGCCGATCTCGTACGAATCGAGCGCGTACGAGACCTGCACCGCGCGGGCATCGGGCCCGAACGCCACCAGCAGAACGTTGACGAGGATGAGTGCGACCGCCAGCAGCAAGATGAACTGCGAATGCTCGGGCCGGTCGATGAAGGGGTTGATCAGCGCACGCTGCAGTCCGTAGCCGATGCCGAAGGCGGCCAGCGCGAGCGGCACGATCATCCACAGCGGATCGATGCCGGCCAGCGCGAAGGCGAAGACGGCGGCGTACATCGCCGTCGCCATCAACTCGCCGTGCGCGAAGTTGACGATGCGCACCACCCCGTAGATCACCGACAGGCCGAGCGCCATCAGGCCGTAGACCAGGCCGGTCAGCAGCCCGCTGAGGACGATGTTCGCGACGGCGTCTAGGGACAAGGTCGGAATCCCGGCAGGTCGATGGCACGGATCGGCCTGCGCCTCACCGCTGCCGCGGCAGCGTGCGTCAGCCCTTGCGGTCCGCCCAGGCCGGCACCGGGAACACCGGCGCCATCTGCGCCGCGTCCTTGGGCAGGACGACGGTCGGCTGGCCATTGCGGTTCTGGATGCAGGCCGAACTGATCTTCGTGTTCTGCCCCTTGGCGTCGAACGAGATCGGCCCGCCGACCATCATGTGCTCGGCGATGTTGGTCTGGCGCAGCGCGTCGGCCAGCGCCTGGCCATCGGTGCTGCCGGCCCGCTTGAAGGCGTCGGCCGCGACCATCATCGCCTCGAAACTGAAGCCCACGTTGAGGGCGTGGAACATCAGCTTCTCCTTCGGGAACTGCTTGTTGAACTGCGCCTCGACGCGCTTGGTCAGTGCTGCGTTCGGGTTGTACCAGGGCACGTTGGAGACCGCGTAGTCGGAGTACTTGTTGCCGAGCGTCTTGTAGAACTGCGCCTCGTACATGCCCGGCGACCCCGGGCTGATGATGCCCTTGGGCGACCAGCGCTGCTTGACCAGTTCGCGCACCAGCAGGATCGAGTCGTTCAGGCGGCACACGAGCATGATGAACTCGGCGTTCGTCGCTTTGGCCTTGGCGATCTCGACCGACAAGTCGCGCGCGTCGCGGTCGTAGGAGATCGTCTCGACCACCTTGAAAGGCAGGTAGTCGAGCCTGGGCAGCGTCGCTGCGATGCCCTTGGCCATCGACGTCCCGAAGGTGTCGTTGACGTGCATGAAGACGGCGGTGCGCGGCGCCGACTGCGTGGCCTGGAAAAGGTCGCGCATCAACCCGAGGCCATTGCGCACCAGATCGACCGCCGTCGGGAAGTTCCGGAAGCTGTACTTGTAGCCCTGCTCGGTGATCTGCGGCGCGGCGGCGATGCTGATCGCGAACGGCACCTTGCGCTGCTCGGCGACTTGCGCGATCGCTGCCGATGCGCCCGAATCGAACGCCCCCGTCAACACCTGGGCACCCTCGTCGATCAGCTTCTCGGCGCGCGCGCGCGCGACATCGACTTTGGACTCGATGTCGGCGTTCATCAGTTCGATGTCCACGCCATACATCTCGCGCAGCAGCGGTGGCGCGATGTCGACGCCGTACTGGCACGACTGGCCGATGAAGGCGAGCACGCCCGATCGCGGCAGCAGGACGCCGACCTTGAGCTTCTTCGCCTGCGCACGCACGATCGCCGGCGCACCGAGGGCGCCGGCCACCGCCGAAGCGGCCGCCATCTGGTTGAAATCGCGACGGGTCAGTTTGCTCATGGTCACTCCTGGGCAGTTTTGCGAGCAGCAACCGGACGATGCCTCGGCCGCGTTGCCCGATCGAGAAGATTGCGAATCGCAGTCAGGCTATCACGGCTTCACGGCCCGACCTCGCGCTGCGCGTTCGGGATTTCCCCCGTTCTCGCAGCGCATCAGAACCCCGGCACGCCCGGTGCCAGGGGCCGAAACCGATAGATGAGATACGGCGCCTTGTTCTCGGCCTTGCCGCCGTTGAGCGCCGCGCTCAGCGGCAATTGCGCCGCACCGGTGTACATGTGGCCGTCGGCCGAGTAGGTCACGCCGTCGGGCCACACCATGTCCTTGTCGGCGACGAAGCGGCGGTACTTGCGCGTGTCGGCCGGGATGATGCCGACCGCGCGCTCGCCGACCTCGGTGAGGTAGAGGTTGCCCTCGCGGTCGATCGACATGCCGCCGGCGTTGGGCTTGTCGGCCCACGTCTGCACGCGCGCGCCGAGCGCTGCCGCATCGAGGCTGCGGTCGAGCAGGTCGCTCATGCGCACGCGGTAGACCTTGGCGCCGTTCAGCGGCCCGTAGTAGAGCCACTCGCCGCGGTGGTCGAGCGCGATGCCGTCGACGCCGACGAAGACATCGATCGACTTCGCGCGCGGCGACCCCTGATCGACCGTGATCGGCCGCGACTTGTCGGGCATCACGCTCGCGTGGCCCTGCAGCACGCGCCGGCTCTGCCCGCTGGCGAGATCGACCACGACCAGCGCCGCCTTGTCGCCCACCGGCCCGGTGGCGATGGCCTCGTCGGCGATCACGATCACGTTGCGCTGGTTGTCGACGACGAAGTCGTTGTGCTGCGATTCGGGGATCGACGCCGGCGCCGGAATCGGCACGATGCGGTGCAGCCGGTTGCCGCGCGTGTCCCAGCCGACGAGCTTGGGCGTGATGCGCGGCGCCGATTGCCCCGAGTCGAGCAGCCACAGGATGCCGTTGGCGTCGACGTGCAGCCCGAGCACCCAGTTCAGGCAGGTGTTCGGGTCCTTCTGCGAACCGTCGGCACGCTTGCAGCTCTGCCACTGCTCGTTCGGGTATGGCGTCGTGCCGTCGCGCGCCGCGTTGAGCAGGCCGACTTTCACCGCCGGGTCGTAGAACGGGTGGTAGCCGACGACGAGGCGCCCATCGGGCATGTAGGTGATTCCCCCGGGGCCACCCGGCAGGCGGGCATAGACCTCGGCCGTTGTCGTCGCCGGCGCGCTCGGGCCGGCGCAGCCGGCCACGGCGGCCGCCAATGCCAGGCACGACAACGCCGCACCGCCTCGACGGCGCAACATGGAACTCATCGCGGGTCTCCTCGTTGTGCTGTGATGCGGCCGCACGCCGCACCTCGGCGGGCGATGCTAGGGGTCTGGCTGCCCGCGGGCTTTGCGCCAGGACAAACTCGATGGCGGAAGCTGAAGTCGCGATCGCGTCTGGATGCTTGCGCAAGCTGCGGCCGCGCAGCCGGCCGCCGTTGCTTGGCGCTAGCCGTCGAAGCGCGCGAACACCAGCGACGCGTTGGTGCCGCCGAAGCCGAAGCTGTTGGACATCACCGCGTGCAGCGGGCCGTCGAGTCGTTCGCGCAGCACCGGCAGGCCTTCGGCAGCCGGGTCGAGGGTGTCGATGTTGGCCGACGCTGCGGCGAAGCCGTGCTGCATCATCAGCAGCGAGTAGATCGCCTCCTGCACGCCCGCCGCGCCCAGCGAGTGACCCGACAGCGACTTGGTCGAACTGATCGCCGGCAGCTTGGCGCCGGGCATCGCACCGAACACCTCGCGCACCGCGTTGAGTTCGGCCACGTCGCCCACCGGCGTCGAGGTGCCGTGCGCATTGATGTAGTCCACCGGTCGCTGCACGGTGGCGAGCGCCTGCTGCATGCAGCGCACCGCCCCCTCGCCCGACGGCGCCACCATGTCGTAGCCGTCGGAGGTGGCGCCGTAGCCCACCAGCTCGGCCAGGATCGTCGCGCCGCGCGCGCGCGCGTGCTCCAGCGCCTCGAGCACCAGCATGCCGCCGCCGCCGGCGATGACGAAGCCGTCGCGTGCGGTGTCGAAGGCGCGCGAGGCCCGTTCGGGGCGATCGTTGAAGCCGGTGGACATCGCGCCCATGGCGTCGAACAGCAGCGAAAGCTCCCAGCTCTCCTCCTCGCCGCCGCCGGCGAACACCACGTCCTGCTGGCCCCAGGCGATGAGCTGCGCCGCGTGCCCGATGCAGTGCGCGCTGGTGGCGCAGGCCGAGGTGATCGAGTAGTTGACGCCCTTGATGCCAAACGGGGTCGCCAGGCACGCCGACACCGTGCTGCCCATCGTGCGCGTGACCATGAACGGCCCGACGCGCTTGATGCCCTTGGCGCGCAGCGTGTCGGCGGCCCATACCTGGTTGGCGCTCGACGCGCCGCCGCTGCCGGCCACCAGCCCGGTGCGCGGGTGCGAGATCTGTGCCGGACTCAGGCCCGATTGCTCGATCGCCTGCTTCATCGACAGCCAGGCGTACGCCGCCGCGTCGCCCATGAAGCGCAGCGTGCGCCGGTCGATCGCCGACTCCAGCTCGAGCGCCGGACGGCCGCTCACCTGGCAGCGCATGCCGCGCTCGGCGTAGACCGGGTTGTGGCGGATGCCCGAGCGGCCCTCGCGCAGGCTGGCCGCCACTTCGTCGGTGTTGTTGCCCAGGCTCGAGACGATGCCCTGGCCGGTGACCACCACGCGCCGCATCAGAAGTCCTCGGTCGAAGTGAACAGGCCCACCTTGAGATCGGTGGCAGTGTAGATCTCGCGGCCGTCGGCCAGCACGCAGCCGTCGGCGATGCCCATCACCAGCTTGCGCTCGATCACGCGCTTGACGTCGAGCCGGTAGCTCACCTTGCCCACCTTGGGCAGCACCTGGCCGAAGAACTTGATCTCGCCGGCGCCCAGCGCGCGCCCGCGGCCGGGGTTGCCGCGCCACGCCAGCCAGAAGCCCACCAGCTGCCACAGCGCGTCGAGGCCGAGGCAGCCTGGCATCACCGGGTCGTTCTCGAAGTGGCAGCCGAAGAACCAGAGGTCGGGCCGGATATCGAGTTCGGCCTCGATGCGGCCCTTGCCGTGCGCGCCGCCGTGGTCGTCGATGCGCACGATGCGGTCGAACATCAGCAGGTTGGGCAGCGGCAACTGCGCGTTGCCGGGCCCGAAAAGTTCGCCGCGGCCGCAGGCGAGAAGATCCTCGCGGCTGTAGGCGTGGCGGCCTGCGGCGCGCTGACTGGAGCGCAGGGGCGTTTGCGTCATGGGTCAGGGTTCGGGTCTTGGAGGCGGAGACGGGCGCAGGGTTCGGCCGCGAAACTGCGCGTCGGGTGCAGGCCGATATTTTGCCTGCGCCGCCGAGGGCGTCCGCAGCGCCAGGCCCGCCGCCACCGCAGCAGCGCCGATTCAGCGCGACGGTTGCGGCGCCGGCCCGTGGCGCGACCACATCAGCCACGTGCCCGCAGGGGTTCGCAACGCAGCGGTCAGCGCGAGGCGATCGGGGCGCACCGAGACCGTGAAGTGCCGCCCCGCATCGTTGCTGGTGGCACGCAGGCCGTCGAGTCCGACCAGCAGCACCTCGGCCCCCCTGGCCGCGAAGCCGGTGATCGAGCTCTTGTTGTCGAGTTCGATGCGCGTCCAGTGCTGTCCGCCGTCGCCGCTGCGGTAGACGCTGCCGCGCTGGCCGCCGACCACCAGGGTGTCGTCGGTCAGCGCGATGCCCGCCCACAACGAGCCTGCATAGCCGGTGCTTCGATAGGCCCACGTGCGGCCCCGGTCCGCCGAGCGCAGCACCAGGCCGCGCTCGCCGGTGGCCCACAGCCCCCCTCGTGCATCGGCGAACAGCGACAGCAGGTTGGCGTCGGCCTTGGTCGATCCCGGCGGCGGCGCCAGCGTCTGCTGCAGCCACGTCCGCCCACCGTCGTCGGTGGTCAGCACGAGCGACCACAGGCCCACCGCCACGCCGCGTTGCCGATCGAAGAAGTGCACCGCGAACAGCGGCCGGTCTTCGGTCGTGTCGATGCGCTGGATGCGCCAGGTTTCGCCGCCATCGTCGGTCGCCACGATGGCGCCCCAGTGGCCCACGGCCCAGCCGTGCCGATCGTCGACGAACGACACCGCGGTCAGCGTCGAACTGAGCGGCACCTGTTTGCTCTGGCGCGAGGTGCGGCCGAAGTCGTCGGACAGCAGCACGATGCCTTGCTCGCCGACGGCCACCGCGCGCGCCGGCCCAGGCAGCGCCGAGCACCATCGCTTCGGTGGCGATCGGCGAGGCGGCCGCCGGCGTCGGCTCGAGC
>JAJVIL010000139.1 GCA_022072045.1 Burkholderiaceae bacterium
GCCCCGCACGCTGCGCCACCACGCGCTGCGCCACCACGCGCTGCGGCTGCTCGGGCTGACGCTGGCGCGCCGCGGCAGGCGCCGTCCACCAGGCCATCGGCGCGCGCAGCCACTGCGCGGTCATCGCGTCGAGGTTGAGCCGCTGCTCGCGCTCGACGCTGCCGAGCACGAACCAGGCGGCGCGCTGCAGCGGCGTGGCCTGCCCGAGCATCAGATCGAACCAGGGGGCGAAGGCGTTGTTCATGCGGTGCTCCTTTCAGTGTTGCTCGGTGCGCAGTTGCGCGCGTGCGAAAGGCGATGCGCGCAGCGGCGCGCTCGCGCGCGTCGCGTGCGGCACGATCACGATGTCGCAGTCGGCCCTGGCGAGCAGGCGTCGGCTCACGCTGCCCAGTGCGAGGCCGCCGATCGCCCAGCGCGACTGCTTGCCGGCCACCACCAGGTCGGCGGCCGACGCCCGCAGTTGCCACAGCGTCGAGCGCACCGGCGCGCCGTGCGCCAGCGCGAAGCTCATGCGCCGGGCTTCGAGCCCGAGCCGGGCCACGCTGCGGCGCATGCGCGCGTGGACGTGCGCCTCCTGGCGCGCCCTGGCGTTGCGCAAGATGGCCTGCGTCGCGTCGGATTCGCGCAGCACGGTTTCGTGCAGGGTGTCGATCGCGTGGAACACCTGCACGCCCCACTCGGGCGCGAGCGACGCCGCGGTCTGCACCGCCGCCTCGGCGTGCGCGCTGAAGTTCACCGGCACCAGGGCTTGTCGGTACGGACCCTCGACCTTGCGCTTGACCACCAGCACCGGCGTGCGGCCGGCCTGCATCGCGCGCGCGGCCGTGCCGGCGGTGGCCAGCGCCAGCAGCCTGTGCGTGCGCCGCTGCCCCACCACCAGCAGGTCAGCGTGCCTGGCGGCCGCGAGCAGTTCGTCGCGCGCGTCGCCGACTCGCACGTCGACGCTCGCGGCCACGCCGAGCGGGCCGGCGATGTCGATGCGAAGCCGGGTCAGCACCGCCTGCGCGCGCGCCGCTTCGAGCGCGACGGCGATCGGGCGCGAGAACCAGCGGCGCCGCCGCGGGCCGGCCGGGTTCACCACGTGCAGCAGCGTCAGCCGTGCCCCGAGCTGCCGCGCCAGCAGTGCGGCCCGGCCGACGGCGTTGTTGCCGCTTGCCGAGAAATCGGTGGCGACCAGGATCGTGGCGATCGGGGTCATGGGCTACTCCTCTAACCTGATGGTTGCAGGGGCACGCGCGAGGGCGCGCGCCGCAGGCGGCGCGCACGCCGCGGCCGCCGGGGTCTACAGCGAGTAGTCGCCGCTTGCCTCGGGCTGGAAGAGGATCGCCACCACCTCGGCCGTGCGCTCGCCACCGGCGGGCGTGGACCAGCGCGCCAGGTCGCCCACGCGCAGCCCGAGCAGGCTCAGACCGAGCGGCGACAACACCGACACGAAGCCTGCGGCCGGTTCGGCGTCGGCCGGATAGCACAGCGCCAGCTTGGTGCGCTCGCCGCCGGCGGGGTCGGCAAGCAGCACCTGCGAGTACATCGTCACCACGTCGGGCGGCACCTCGCGCGCGGGCACCACCGCGCTGGCGTCGAGCGTCTCCTCGATCTGCTGCGCGAGTGCGCTGGGCAGTCGGTTGCGCGGGTCGCGACGGATGAGGTTCTTGATGCGGACGTGGTCCAGTTCGGTGAGCGTTCGCTCGAGATCCAGCGCTTGCATGGGCACACCTTCGAGGTTGAGGCGCAGGCCGCGGGGCCGACGCACGAGACAGCGCGGGCTTGGGGCCCGGCGATCTGAGGTTTGCGCTCTAAGGGGTGTGGGTGATCGCCGGGCTCAGGAATGTGCGGCTGGCTGACGCATCGACGTCGCAGCCGACAAACCACGCGCGCACGGCCAACCGGCGACCCGAGGGGTCGCCGGGCAGAGGCTGTCGCGCGGCGCGAAGAGGGCGATCGAGAACATGGGCGCGACTCTAACGGACGCGAGCGGATCTGGCAATGGTTCGGCCGCAAGGCCCGCCGTTCATTGGGCGTATCGGTGCCGTTGAATGTCGCACTGGAAAGGTGCGATATTCGAGCCGGCGCACGCAGCCCCATCGTGTCCACCGACGGTGAGGTGCGAGGTGTCGCGCATGCGGGAGTTCGCCATGCCCAGGCTCGCCAAGGGAACGAATCGCGACTCGTTCGACTCGCGCGATCTGATCTATCGGCCCGCGCTGCTCGAGGCGCTGCGCCCCGAAGTGCTCCCCAAGTGGCCGGGCATCAAGGTGCTCGACCAGCGCGAGGAGGGCGCGTGCACCGGCTTCGGACTGGCCGCGACGATCAACTACCTGCTCCATCTGCGCGGCCGCGGCGAGCGCGCCAGTGCACGCATGCTGTTCGAGACGGCCAAGCGCTACGACCAGTGGCCCGGCAACCGCTACGACTGGTCGAGCGCGCGCGGTGCGATGAAGGGCTGGTACAAGCACGGCGTCTGTTCCGAGCGGATCTGGCGCAGCGACAAGCCCTCGGATGCCGACCTCACGCCCGAGCGCCAGGCCGACGCGCTGAAGCGCCCGCTCGGCGTCTACTACCGCGTGCTGCCGCGGCGCAACCACCTGCAGTGCGCGCTCAACGAGGTGGGCGTGGTATTCGCCGCCGCGGCCACCCACGGCGGCTGGGCCAGGCCCCGGGGCGGCGTGATCCCGCTGTCGCGCGACGGCGACGCCACCGGCCACGCCTTCGCGATCGTCGGCTACGTCGACAAAGGCTTCGTCGTCCAGAACTCGTGGGGCTTCGCTTGGGGCGGCGTCCGGCTCGGTGGGCGGCGGCGCGCCGGCCTGGCGATCTGGACCTACGAAGACTTCGAGCGCAACGCGTGGGATCTGTGGGTGGCCACGCTGGCGCTGCCGGTGGAGTCGCTGCAGGCGCTGCGCGGCGAGTACACGATGGCCAACCAGGGCAGCCGCAAGAGCGAAAGCGGGCCGCCGGCGGCGGAGGTGAGCCGGCACGTGATCCACATCGACGACGGGCAGTTCGACAGCCGCAGCGAGTACGCCACCACCGTCGAATCGGCCCGGCGATCGATCGACGCGAAGGTGGCTGCCGCCGCGCAGCGCGGCGAGCTGAACCTGCTGCTGTACGCGCACGGTGGCCTCAACAGCGTCGACGCCGCCGCCAGTCGCGCGCGCGCCTGGCGCGACGTGATCGACGACAACCGGGTCGAGCATGTCCACTGGATCTGGGAGACGGGCTTCCTGGCCGAACTGAAGGACGTGATCATCGGCAAGGACAAGTTCGCCGACGGACGCGCCGGCGGCGCCGGCGACTGGAAGGACAAGATCCTCGAATCGGTCACCCGGCCGCTGAGCGGGCCGCTGTGGCGCGAGATCAAGGCCGACGCGCGCCTGGCGTTCGACGCCGGCAGGGCCGGTGCCGAGGTGCTCGCGCTGTTCGGCCGGGCGATCGCCGCCAGCCCCGGCATCGCGAAGAAGCGCATCACGCTCGGCGCTCACAGCGCGGGCGCGATCTGGGTCGGCGAGACGTTGCGCGCTTGGCAGCGGCAGGTGCCCGACTTCCGCGTCGACCACGTGGTGCTGCTCGCGCCGGCGTGCCGAGTCGACTACTTCGTCGAGGCGATCGCGTCGCACGCGATCGCGGGCAGGGTGTCGAGGTTGACGATCTTTCAGCTCACCGACCAGGCCGAGCGCGACGACAGCGTCGCGTCGATCTACGGCAAGTCGTTGCTGTACTACGTGTCCAACGCCTGCGAGGAGCGCGAGGGCGGCACGCCGCTGCTGGGCATGCAGAATTTCAACGGCCAGTGGCAGGGCCTGCGCGAGCAGTTGGGCGAGCGGCTGCAGATCGTCACCGCGGGGGTCGATCGCGCGCAATGCCGCGCCACCACGCACGGCGGGTTCGACAACGACGTCGCGACGATGAACACGCTGCTCGAGATCGCGCTGGGCAAGGCGCCGGCGCGGCCGTTCACGCAGGCCGATCTCGATGCGCGGTAGCCCCCTGCGTGGCTGCGCCGCATCGCTTGACTCCCGCGCGGGCGGGCATGGTCAGGCCCTGGGGGTACTCAGAAGCTCGTCTTGGTTCGAACCAGGAACTGCGCCTTCGAGATGTCGGCCCTGGCGGTGAGCGGAAACGCGACGTCGATGTGCAGCACGCCGCCGGTCGCGGTGCGCGTGGACGCGATGCGCAGGCCGAAGCCCGCGTCGCTCAGCCAGCCCGGGTTGGCGGCGTTGGCGTTGTCGCCGCCCCAGGCGCGGCCGGCGTCGAAGAACGCCGCACCGCCGATGCGGAACAGCTGCCACAGGTGGATGTCGGTGTAGAAGCGCTCCTCGGCGGTGAACAGGGCGCGCCGCGTTCCGCTCTGGTAGCGCAGCGGGTAGCCACGCAGGCCGTTGTCGCCGCCGAGCATCAGCGAGTCACCGACGTCGGGGTGGGTCAGCAGGTCGCCCGCGGCGGCGGCGTACAACAGCCACCGCGGGCTCTGCGGCCGGTAGTACTGGAGCACGGCGCCGGCCTGCTGGCGTTGCACGCGGCCGTGGGCGAGTTGCCCCGAAAGGCTCGCCGCGGTCGTGAGCGTCTGTTCGCCGCCCGTCTCGAAGCCGCGGCCGATCGACGCCTTGTACAGCAGCGCGTCGTCGCTCGAACCGAGCGCGGTCGATGCCCAGCCGAGCTGCACGGTGGCGGCCAGGCCGAGCGCGAAGAATTCGGGGCGGCCGATCAGGTTGCGGTTCAGTTGTCGATCGAAGCGGTCTTCGATGAGTTCGTAGCGCACGAACGGCCCGACCAGCTTCCGGTCGGCCGGCAGCCGTGCGGGCGCCACCACCGCGGGCTGCGTCGCGTAGGCGTCGTCGCTCACGCTCACCCCGAGCGAGTAGCGCTGCACCCAGCCATCGATCAAACCCGCCGACCAGCCGCCGAACGCCTCGCCCAGGCGCTGGCGGTGGCGGTACTGGCTCGCCGCGACGCCGGCGTTGTAGATCGAGTCGATGCGGTCGAACCTCGACACCGAGACTCCGGCGCTCCAGCGCGCGTCCAGCGAGTAGAACGGCCGCACGACCGACACCGCGTCGCTGCGGCCGTCGCTGTTGCTGGCGTGGCTGAGCCGCACCGAGGCCAGCGTGCCGAAGGCGCGCTCGTTGGCGAACAGGAACACGTTGCCCGAGCGGTCGACGTCGCGGGTGCGACCGAAGCCCACGGTGCTGCCGGTGCCCAGCAGGTTGCGCTCGGTGATCTCGAACCTGCTCGCGCTGGCGCCGCCCGAACGCGAGGCGCTGATGCCCAGATCGAGCGACCAGGTGTCGCGCGTGACGACTTCGACGTCGACCGTGCCGTCGTGCACCGCGAGCGGCCGGAACTGCACGTCGTACAGGTAGCTGTCGCTGCGCAGGTTGCGCTCGGTCTCTTCGAATGTGCGCGCCGACACCTTGTCGCCCGGCTTGAACAGCAGCGCGCGCCGGATCACGCCGGGCCGCGTGCGGATGTGCAGCGCATTGGCCCAGCGGAAGAGCAGGTAGTCTTCCTTGGGGTTCGAGGTGTCGAAGACGTTCTCGTTGACGATCCGGATCTCGCCGATCACGGCGCCCGCGGCCTCCAATTCGGCCCACGAGGGCGACGGCGCGTCAGGCGCCGCGGGAGCCGCACCGTGTACCGCCAGGGTCAGCGCCAGCGCAACGACGCCGAGCCAGGCTGCACGCCCACGGGTTCGAATGGCCACCGCGGCAGCTTAGCCGTCCCGAGGCTGTCCGATGCGCGCCACGCAGCGCCGATGGCGCTCGTCGACGCGGTTGGCGAACCACTCGGTCGTCAGCTTGCGCGTGAACTTGGGGCTGTGCAGGTCGATGCGAGGCACTCGTGCGCGCGGCAGGTCGCGCCGGTCGATCCGCTGGGCATACGCGAACACACGCTGGTAGAGCTCGGTCTTCTCGAAGCCGGGGCCGCGGCCCTTGGCGAGGTCGCGCTGGATCGCCGACTCGCTCAGGCCGAGCCGGCCGGCCAGCGCCGTCGCGGCGCGTTCGGTCTCGCCGCGCGGCGCCGGCGCTGTGCCCGCGAGCAGGTCGCCGTCGGGCACCACCGGCAGCCCCGACGCGATGCCCAGCGCCTGCTGGAAGCCTGCGTTGCGGCTGGCGTAGCGCCCGGCGTTGAAGTCGGCAAAGCGGTACAGCAGCTTGTCGTATGACGGCGCGTCGTAAGCCAGCAGATGCGCGGCGCCGAAGTACAGCCCGCCGCGGCGCGTGAACACCTCGTGCCGCACCGAGTCGCGCATCGGGTACGGATAGGGCCGTTCCTTGGCCTGCGCTTCGGCGAATGCGATGCTCACCTGCATCGGCCCGCCGGTGCGCACCGGGTTGCGGCTGGCGAAGAAGGTCTTGCCCAGCGGCACCAGGCCGATGAAGTCTTCGAAGATCTCGCTCAACTGGCGCTCGGTGCGAACGGCGTCGATGCGTTCGGCGTAGCTGCGACCGTCGGCAGACTTCAACCGCAGCGCCGCGTGCACCGCTGCCCGGGGCAAGCCGGCGCCTTCGGCGCGGCGGTCGATCTCGTTCCACGCGATCGAAGGCAGGCCGGGCACGGCGGGGTCGACGCGGAAGCTCGACTCCTGCGCGGTGATGGCGACCACCGCGCACAGGTTGTCGGGGGTCGACGGCAGCTCCAGTGCGGCGAGCGCCGCGTGGATGTCGCGCGCCCACCCGGTCTTGTCGTCGGTGTCCGCAGGGAGCACTCGCGCAACCGCCTCGCGTGCCTCGACAGGCGCGAAACCGGGCTCGGCGATGCGTTCGGGCTGCGCGCAGCCGGCCAGCAGCCAGGCGATCGACGCGGCGAAGGCCAGCGCGGCGCGATGCGGTGCAGGCAGGCGAAGGCGCGGCGGCATGGCGCCGAGTATCCGCGAGCGCGGCTACACGCGATCCATCGCCTGCGCGAGTTGCTGCAACAGTTGCCGCAGCTGCGGCCCCGACTGCTCCAACTCGGCGCGGTGCCGGTCGGCCAGACGATCGAGCAGGCGCATCCCTTTGGCCGTGAGCCGCAGCTCGACCTTGCGGCGGTCGTCGGCGGCGACCTTGCGCAGCATCAACCCTTGATCGACCAGGCGATCGACCAGACCGACCGCGCTGTTGTGCTTGATCAGCAGTTGCCGCGCGAGCTCGTTGATCGTCATCTGGCGCGACGGCGGGTTGGCGCGCACGACCAGCAGCGCCTGGTAATGCTGGCCGGTGAGCCCGGCGGCTGCCGCGGCCGCCTCGCTGAAGCCGAGAAAGCGGCGCAACGCGTGGCGAAACGCCGCCAGCGCAACGTAATCGTGATCATCGAGCGGCGCGCCGTTGTGCGCGGCGCGCGCAGGCTCGGCATTGGCAGGCATGCCCTCGCTCCCGAGGCGTCGACCAGCGGCGCGAACGTCGATGGCCGCCGTCGTGCAGTGTATCGCGTTGCGATGTAATATACATCGTAGCGCGATAGATCAAGAGGAGCGCCCACCATGTCGATCGAACTGCCGCGGCTACCCTATGCGCAAGACGCGCTCGAGCCGTTCATCTCCGCCACCACGCTGCAGACGCATCACGGCAAGCACCATCGTGCCTACGTCGACAAGACGAACGGGTTCATTGCCGGCACGCCGCTGGCCGACGCGAAGCTCGAAACCATCGTCGCCCAGGCCGCCCAGCGCAAGGCCAGCGAGCCCGCGATGGTGGCGCTGTTCAACAACGCGGCGCAGGCGTGGAACCACGGCTTCTACTGGCTGTCGATGCGCCCGGGCGGCTCGAGCCCGCAAGGTGCGCTGGAAGCGCGCGTGCGCGCCGATTTCGGCGGCCTGCCCGCGCTGCGCGACGCGCTGAAGGCGGCGGCCACCGGCCACTTCGGCAGCGGCTGGGCCTGGCTGGTGGCCGACGGCGCCGCGCTGAAGGTGATCTCGACCAGCAACGCCGACACGCCGCTGGTGGGCAAGCAGGTGCCACTGCTGGTGATCGACGTGTGGGAGCACGCCTACTACATCGACCACCACGAACGCCGCGCCGCCTATGTCACCGGCGTCGTCGATCAACTGCTCGACTGGGAGTTCGCCGCGCGCAACTACGAGCGCGCGATCGCGCCTTGAACACGGCAGGCGGGCGGTGAACCCCGGCGACCCCGACGACGAAGCGCCTGCGCAAGGCCAGTCGTACGCGTCGCCCGCGTGCTATGCGCACGAGTTCGAGGCGGCTGCGCGCTCCGCCGGGCTGCCGCCGCGCGTCTACCGCTCGATCGTCGAGCAGGCGGCCGAGGCCATCGTGGCGGCCGATCGCGAAGGCACGATCTGCCTGTGGAACCGCGCCGCGCAGCAGGTGTTCGGCTTCAGGGAAAACGAAGCGCTCGGCGCCAACCTCGACCTCATCATTCCCGAGCGCCTGCGCGCCGCGCACTGGGAGGCCTACGGCCGCGCGTTCGAGACCGGGCGTCTGCGCTCGCCCGGCAAGGCGCGGGTCACGCGGGCACTGCACCGCGACGGGCGCAAGCTCTACGTCGAGATGAGCTTCGGCCTCGCGCTCGACGAAGCGGGCGCGCCGATCGGTGCCTTCGCGATCGCCCGCGACTGCAGCGAGCGCGTCGCGGCGAGCGGCGGCCCGCACGCGACCCCGGCGGCCAGCCAGAATCGCTGAATATCGACGCCGCGCGGGCGGCGTCGGAGTTGTCCTCGCGATTTCCACAGCCCTTCCACCGGCTGTCCACTGGCCCTGCGCCGCGACGGCCGATAGCATTCGTGTGCGACCGAGGGGGCACGATGAAGCAGCGCAAGCGGCAGCTCAGGTTGATTTGTTCGCTCTGTGCCGGCTCGGGCTGGCTGTGCGATGAGCACCCCGACCTGCCCTGGAGCCACGCCGACGACTGCGACGGCGGCGGCATCGCGTGCCGCTGCAACGAGCTGGCCAAGCTGCCGCAACGCGAGGTCTTCGTCGACTTCGATGCCCTCGAAGCCGGCGCGCGATAGCGTGCAGGCGCGGCGAAGCCGCGGTCGATGAAACCCGTCGTCGAGGGCCCCGACGGCCGGCTGCGCTGCCGCTGGTGCGCGGCCGCGCCGGAGTTCGTGCCGTATCACGACACCGAATGGGGTTTCCCGGTGAGCGACGACACGCGCCTGTTCGAGAAGTTGAGCCTCGAAGGTTTTCAGGCTGGTCTGAGCTGGCGCACCATTCTCAACAAGCGCGAGCACTTTCGCGATGCGTTTCACGGCTTCGACATCGAACGCGTGGCGCGTTTCGGTGCGCGCGACGTCGCGCGCCTGCTGCGCAACGAGGGCATCGTGCGCCACCGCGGCAAGGTCGAGGCGGTGATCCACAACGCTCGATGCGCGCGCGAGTTGATCGCGCGCGAAGGGACGCTGGCACGGTTCGTCTGGCGCTTCGAGCCCAGCGCGCGCGAGGCGGCTGCCTCCGAGGGCGCGTCGGTCTCGCTCGCGTCGGTGGCGCTGTCCAAGGCACTCAAGCAGCAGGGCTGGCGCTTCGTCGGGCCGACCACGGTGCACGCGTTCATGCAGGCGATGGGGCTGGTCAACGACCATGCCCGGGGCTGCGCGATCCGGCCGCTGGCCGAGCGCGCGCGCCAGGCGTTCGCGCGACCGGGGCGCTGACGCCGCGGCGAGCGCCACATCTGCGGCGGAATTGGCACTTCGGCCGCGGCGGGCTACAGCCGCGGCCCGGCTTGGCCGAAACTCATCGGTGCGCCCAGAAGCCGCCATGACCGCGAACTCCCAGCCATCTCGTGCCACCGCCACCGACCCGGGCGCGCCGACGCTGCCGGGGCAGACGCTCACCACGTTCGACTGGCTCGACAGCCGCATCGAGCAGGCGGCCGCGCGCAGCGATCTGCTGGCGGCACGCCACCTGGCGACCCAGATCGAGAGTGCTTTCGCGCCCACCACCGTGCTCGCGATGAGCGACGAAGCCAGCCGCGTGCTCGGCAAGGTGGTGCTCGGCTACGCGCCGTTGATCGACCGCTTCCAGGGCGTGATCGCCAGCCGGCTCACGGTGGTGCCGCTGCGGGTGGGCGTGACGCCCGACGCCGACGCGCTGCTGCAGGCCGTCGGCGAGGTGTGGCCCGAACGCAGCGGGCCGGTGGTGCTCAACGTCTCGTCGGAGCTGCTGCTGGCCGAACTGCTGCGCGCGCAGCCGCAGCGCAACGTGATGGTCGAGATCCCGTGGTTCGTCGCCGTCGAGCCGGCCAACACCGCGGTGCTTCAGGAGCTGGCCGCGCGCGGCAACACGCTGCTGCTGAAAGGGCGCCCGCTGCGCCAGTTGCCGCGCGAGCTGCTGCAGGCATTCAAGTGGTCGATCATCGACTTCGCCGACGACCGGCGGCTGGGTGCACCGGCGCCGCAGGGCGCGACGCGCAGCATCGCGCACATCCAGAGCGGCGTGACCACGATGGCGCAGTTGCAGCAGAGCTTCGAGCGCGGCGCGGTGGCCGTCATCGGCTGGCCGCTGCACGACCCGGAGGCTGTCGCACCCGGGCGGCCCGATGCGCAGGTGGTGCTCGAGCTGATCGAGCACCTCGAGCAGGGGCGCGACGCCGACCAGTTCGACGAGACGCTGATGCGAGACCCGCTGCTGGCGTTCGAGCTGCTGCGTCACGTGCAAGGCGCCGCACCGGGCAAGCTGCGCCTGGAGACCGGCTCGTTCCGGCAGGCGATCTCGTTGCTCGGCGCGCAGCCGCTGCGCCGCTGGCTCGGCGGCATGCTCGCGCGCACCGGCGACGACATGCGCCTGAAGCCGGTGAACTTCGCTGCGCTGCGTCGCGGCTTGCTGATGCGTCAGCTCGCGGCGGCGTCGACCAGCGCCGAGGCGCGCGGCGAGCTGTTCATGTGCGGCGTCTTCTCGCTGCTCGACCGCGTGGTCGGCCGCTCGGCCAGCGAGACGCTGGCGATGCTCGAGGTGCCCGAGCGCGTGCGCGCGGCCATCGTCGAAGGTGGTGGCCCGTACCAGCCGCTGCTCGAACTGGTGCGCGCGATCGAGTCGGAGCAGGCCAACGACATCCGCGCCGCGGCGGACGCGGCCTTCATCGAACCGCTCGAGATCAACCGCGCGCTGCTGCGGACGTTGCACCTGGCCGGCGCGCTCGACCGCGCGCGCTCGACCGCGGCGGCTTGACGCGACCCGCCGCCGCGGCCCATCGAGCCGCGCAGCGCATCGCGCGGCTACTGCAGCCGCAGCCGTCCCAGCAGCTCGAGGCACGCCAGCCACGGCAGCGCGGCGGCCATCATGGTGGCCATCGCGCGGCGCACCCAGCGGAACTTCATCGTCGCCAGCGACGCGACGCGGTGGCATTGGTCGGCCAGATCGTCGGCGAACTCGACCTGCGGCACCTTGCGCAGGCGGTCGAAGTAGGCTTGGCGATCCATCGCGGCGATGCTGCCGAAGAACACCAGCGAGCCCGGCTGCGTGCCGGGCCGCGGGAACGCGGCCAGCGTGGCCATCGCGATGCTGGCCACGCAGGCCGCTGCGGTGAGCGCCAGCAGCAGCCACACCGAGGGACTGGCCGTGTGCAGCCCGGTGCCCGAGATCGAGGCGGCGAGCGCGCCGAGCATGCCGATGTTCGACGAGATCACCAGGCCGGCGCGCGAGTCGGCGATTGCGCCGGTGCGCACCAGCCGCGCCAGCGTGGCGTCGAGCGTGCGCAGAAGCTGGTCGGCGGTCAGTGGCAGCGGCCCGACGCCGGTCGATTCGGCGGCAGGCGTCGAGGCGGTCATCGGCATCGCTCCTCGCGCACAGGCCACCGGGTGGATGCGATCAGGCCACGCCGATCGCGAAGCGGATCACGTGGCCGGTGTTGAGCCGGGGCTCGACGCCCAGCGAGATCACGCCCGCGCCCTTGAGCTGGATCACCTCGCGCTGCACCAGCGCCGGACCGCCGCCGTCGTCCTCGACGTAAGTGCCGTTGGTGCTGTGGTCGTGCAGGAAGAACTGCCCCGAGACGCGCTCCACCGATGCGTGCCGCCGCGACACCAGCTCGTGGTCGACCTGGATCGCGCAGTCGGCGTCGCGGCCGATCAGGCAGCTCGTGGCGTCGCCATCGATCACGTACACGCGCGCGCCGTAGAGCAGCTCGAGGCGCGTGTGGAAGGTGCGCGTCTGGTCGGGTGGCCGGTACACCGTGCTGTGCGCCTCGTCGTACGGCAGCAGGTAGATGTTCATCGGCTGTGACTGGCCCTTGACCGGCACGTGCTTGATCAGCCGCAGGTCCCAGCGTGCGGGCTGCGAGAGTTGCTCGCCTGCGCCTTGCGTGAGAACGATCTCGAAGCGTTTGGCGATGTCGGCCATGCGCGCGGCGATGTTGACGACGTCGCCGTAGAGCTGGTCGGCCTCCTGTTGCACCGCCCCGGCGTGGATGCCGGCGTGCATCGACAGCGGATCGCGGTACGGCAACTCGCGCATCGCCACCGCGGCGCCCAGCGCGGCGTCGACGCTCGCGAACGTGCCGAGCAGGCCGTCGCCGCGCAGTTGCACCACCTGGCCGCCGTGCACCGTGACGAGCTGCGACCACGACGCCAGCGTGGCGGCCACCACCTCGCGCGCGCGGTCGTCGCCCGCCTCGACGAACAGCCGCGAGCTGCCGGTGATGTCGGCGAACAGCACGGCGCGGTGGGCGAGTCGCTCGATCGGCATGGCTGGGGCCGCAGGCGCTGCGCGCGTTGGCCGTTGTGTTGAGTGACCGGACGGTCGGTGCGAAATTCTAGAAGCCCGGGCGGCAGAAATCGATGCCTGCACCGGGGCGGTGCCGTCCGCCCCTACACTCGGCCCCGGCGAGCCGCGGGCAGGGAGTGACGATGCAGGCCATGCGCATGGAGCTGTTGCAGCAGATGCCGATCTTCGGCGGCATCGACGAGCGGGCCCTGCGGTACCTGCTCGAGCCGGTGCGCTCGATCGACGTGCCTGCCGGCGAGCACTTCTTCCGCGAGCGCGACCCCGCCGACTGCATGTACGTGCTCGAGGCCGGCCGCGTGGCGGTGCTCAAGGACTGGGCCGGCCGCGAGCTGTTGTTGCGCGAGCTGGGGGTCGGCGACTGCTTCGGCGAGATGGCGCTGCTCGACCTGTTTCCGCGCAGCGCCTCGGTGCGCGCGCTCGACGCTTGCCGCGCGATGGCGCTGTCGCCCGACCACCTGTACCGCCTGTTCGAGCGCGACGCCGCGCAGTTCGCGATGATCCAGATGAACATCGGGCGCGAGATGAGCCGCCGGCTGCGCGAATCCGACGAGCAGCTCTTCCGCGCCACCATGGGCGAGGCGCAGCCGGCCGCCGACACGGCGTTCTGCGCGATCTGAGCCGCCGTCCGCGGCGGCCGGGCTCGCGTGAACCCCAATGGCAGCGGCACCCGGCCACGGCGCAGACTGGGTGCCGCGATCATTCGTCAAAGGGGACTCCCATGCTCAAGGCCGGCGTCGACCAGGACGCGCTCATCGACATGTTTTCCAAGGCCAGCGCGCAGCAGAGCGAGGCGCTGCGCCAGGCCGTGAGCCAGGCCACGCTGAAGGCGCTGCAGGGCCGCGAGCTGACGCTCTCGCACATCCGCAGCGTGCTCAAGTCGGTCACCGAGGCCGCCTCCAGCGGCGCCGCCAGGAGCGCGCTGCCGGCGGTCGACCTGGAAGCGCTGCTCGCCAAGGCGTTCGAGGGCATGGACGCCGCGCTGCTCAAGGCGGTGCAGGCACAGCGCGCGGCGCTGCAGCAGTTCGTCGGCCAGGGCGTCGAGCTGAACAACAAGCAGATGAAGGGCGCGCTGGCCAACATCGAGAAGATGGAAGACGTCTTCTTCGCCACCGTGAGCAAGGCGGCCGAAGGCGCGGGCGGTGCGATCGAGCGGCCGTGGGCGCAGGTGCTCGAGGCGATGAAGATCAAGGGCACCGGCACGGGCGCGCAGGCCAAGGCGAGTCTCGAGACGCTGGTGTCGCAGGCGCACGGCGCGCTGCGCGAAGGGCGCGCCGCCGGGCTGCGCGGCGCGCAGGCGCTGATGGACAGCTATGCCGCGCTGGTCAGCGGCGTGCTGATCGGCATGTCCGAAGGGCTGCAGTCGGGCAAGCCGACAGCCGCAAAGCCGCGTGCCAAGTAGCGAGCATGCAGGGCCGGACGCGGCCGCGGTGAGCGCCGAGCCCCGGGTCGTGATGATCACCGGCGCGGCCGGCAACCTCGGCCGCGCGGTGGCGCGCGCCTTCGCCGGCGAGGCGCTGGTGCTGGTGGGGCAGCACCGCGACGCGCTGGCGGCGGCGTTCGGCGCCGACTCGCCGCAACGGTTGCTGGCGGTGGCCAACCTGCTCGATCAGCAGCAGGCCGACCGCGCCGTGCGGGCCGCGATCGATCGGTTCGGCCGGCTCGACGTGCTGTGCAACCTGGCCGGCGGCTTTCGCATGGGCCAGGCGGTGCACGAGACCAGCGACGCGAACTGGAGCTTCCTGTTCGACCTCAACGCGCGCACGCTGCTGAACGCGGTGCGTGCCGCGGTGCCGCGCATGCTCGAGCGCGGCAGCGGCAAGGTGGTCAACGTCAGTGCGTTCAGCGCGCTGAAGGGCGCCGCGCAGATGGGCGCCTACACGGCGTCGAAGGCGGTGGTGATCCGACTCACCGAAGCGATGGCTGCCGAGCTGCGCGAGCGCGGCGTCAACGTCAACTGCGTGCTGCCGACCATCATCGACACGCCGGAGAATCGCCGCGCGATGCCGCAGGCCGACCCGGCGAAGTGGGTCGCGGCCGACGATCTGGCCGCCGTCGTGCGCTTCCTGGCGTCGGACGCGGCACGCGCGATCCACGGCGCCGCGATCCCCGTGACCGGGTTGTCGTAGCCGCGCCACTACACTCGGGCTCGCGCGGTTGCGCGATGGGAGATCGAATGGATTTCACGAAACGGGTCGCCGTGGTCACCGGCGGCGGCAGCGGCATCGGCCGCGCGGTGGCCGCGGCGATGGCACGGCGCAACGTGGCGGCGGTGGCGCTGGTCGACATGAACGAGGCGATCCACGACGTGGCGGCCGAACTCAATGCCGGCGCCGGCCGCGCCTTCGCGGTGCCGTTTCGCGGCGATGTCACCGACGAGGCGTTCCGCCGCTCGGTGTTCGACGTCATCGCCGCGCAGCACGGTCCGGTGTCGCTGTGCGTGCCGGCCGCCGGCATCACGCGCGACGACCTCGCGGTGCGCATCGACAAGAACACCGGCCGTGCGCGCATCTACCCGCTCGAGCAGTTCAAGCAGGTGGTCGACGTCAACCTGATCGCACCGGTGTACTGGGCCCTCGAGATGATCGGCCGCATCGCCGAGGCCCGCTCGGCCAACGGCCTCAAGCGCTGGAGCGCCGACGAGGGCATCCAGGGTGCGGTGGTGTTCATCGGCTCGATCTCGTCGCAGGGCAATCGCGGCCAGATCTCGTACGCCAGCACCAAGGCCGGCCTCGAAGGCGCTGCCGCGACGATCATGAAGGAGGCGATGTTCCACGGCGTGCGCTGCAGCGTGATCCACCCCGGCTTCACCGACACGCCGATGGTGCGCGCGATGGGCGCCGACTACGTGGCCAAGAACATCCTGCCGTTCACCCAGCTCGGCCGGCTGATCCAGCCCGACGAGATCGCCGATGCGATCTGCTTCATGCTCGCCAACGCCGCGGTCAGCGGCGAGTTGTGGGTCGACGCGGGCTGGCACGCTCCCGCCTGATCGAGCGCCGCGCCGGCGGCAAGCCCGAATTGGGCGCGCAAAGCGCGCCTTCTCCGCGCGTCGCGGCGCGCGCGGTGCGCCGAAGATGGCCCCGAAGTCCCGTGCGTCGCTGGGCGGCGCCACCCTCCTGGAGCCCGAGCTGACTGCCGCCGCCTTCTCCCCCGCCTTCACGCTGATGTATGCAGCGCTGGCGATCGTCATCGGCCTCGCCGGGGCCGGCATCGGCTGGATGGTGCGCGGCCGTTGGCGTGCCTCCCGGCACGCGCGTCAGCGCGCCGTCGCGAACGCGACCGACGCCCTCACCGGGCTGATGGTGCGCGAGGCGTTCGAAGCCGCGCTCGCCGATGCGCTCGACACCGAGCGCGGCGCCAGTCGCGTCGGCGCGCTTCTGTACGCGGGGCTCGACGGCTTTCGCCTCGTCAACGAGGGCCACGGCCACGCGCACGGCGACAAGGTGCTGGCGGCGGTGGCGCGCCAATTGCGCGAGGTGTGCGGTGCGCGCGTGCCGATGTGCCGCATGGCGGGCGACGAGTTCGCGCTCTGGCTCAACGCCGACGTCGAGACCTGCGAGCTGCTGGCGCGGCGCGTGGCCGAGGCGCTGAGCGGCGGCGTGGCGCTCGACGGCCAACGCTACGCGGCCGGCATCTCGGTGGGGGTGGCGCTGTTCCCCAAGCACGGCGGCAGCGCGCAGCTGATCGCTCGCGCGGCGGCGGCGATGCGCTCGGTCAAGCGCGCGGGCGGCGGCTCGCATGCGCTGTTCGATCCGCGCATCGAGACCGAACAGCGCGAGGAGCTGCGGATCGCGCAGGATCTGCGGCAGGCCATCGCGCGCAAGGAGCTCGAGCTGGTCTACCAGCCGAAGATCGATGCGTCGAGCCTGCAGGTCACCGCCGTCGAGGCGCTGCTGCGCTGGAAACATCCGGCACTGGGCATGGTGAGCCCGGCGCGTTTCATTCCGATCGCCGAGAAGCACGGCCTGATCGAGTCGATCGGCAACTGGGTGCTCGCCGCGGCGCTGCATCAGGCGGCGGCGTGGCGCAAGGCGGGGCTGCGCATGCGCGTGGCGATCAACGTCTCGGGCTACCAGATGCGGCAGGACGATTTCGCGCGCCGGCTCGAGGCCGGGCTGCGCAGCCATCGCCTGCAGCCCAACCGCTTCACCTGCGAGATCACCGAGTCGGTGGCGATGGAAGACACGCAGGTCACGCGGCGCGCATTCGCGCGGCTGGGCAAGATCGGCGTGCACGTGTCGATCGACGACTTCGGCATCGGGCACTCGAGCCTGGCCACGCTGCGCCGCCTGCCGGCGCAGGAGCTGAAGATCGACCGCGCGTTCATCGTCGACATGGTGCACGACGCCGACGCGCGGGCGATCGTCGAGGCGGTGCTGACGATGGCGCGCACGCTCGGCCTGCGCGTGGTGGCCGAGGGGGTGGAGACGCCCGCGCAGCGCGATGCGCTGGTGCAACTGGGCTGCGACGAGCTGCAGGGCTACCTGTTCGCCAAGCCGATGAGCGCGCGCGCGATCGCGCTGTGGGCGATGGACGCGCCGACATCGCTGGCGCAGTCGTTCCGGCCCTCGCTGTTCAAGGAAACCATCATGACCGGCGCGCCCACCGAGATCCTCAAGCGCTGAGGGCAGGGCGGGTCACTGCGCGGCGGGCGCCCAGCCGCCGCCGAGCGCCTGGATCAGCGCGATCGCATTGTTCTGCAGGCCGACCTGCAACTGCACGACGCTGCGCCGCGCCGCCAGCGCGCTGGCCTGTGCGGTCACCACGTCGGTGTAGCCCACTTGGCCGGCGCGGTAGCGGTTGAGCACCTGCTGCTCGGTGAGGTCGGCTGCCGCCGACGCCTGCTCGAGCAGCGCAAGCTGCTCGACGAGGCCGCGGCGCTGTGCCAGCAGATCCTCCACCGCCTGGAACGCGGCGAGCGCGGTCTGGCGATACGACGCGACCGTGACGTCGCGGCTGGCTTGCGCGTTTTTCAGCGCGGCGTCGCGCGCGCCGCCGTCGAACAGCACCTGCGCCAGCGACAACCCGAGCGACCACAGCGTGCTGCCGGCGTCGAACAGGTCGGGCAGGCGCGGGCCCGAGGTGCCCAGCGTGGCGCCCAGCGACAGGCTCGGGTAGTAAGCCGCGCGAGCGACACCGATCGCGGCGTTGGCAGCGGCCACCGCGCGCTCGGCCGATGCGATGTCGGGGCGCCGCTGCAACAGCTCCGAGGGCAGCGTGGGCGGCACCTCGGGCACCGTGCGCGTCCACGCGCCCGCGGCGAGCGCGAAGTCCGCCGGCGCCTTGCCGATGAGCACCGCGATCGCGTGCTCGAACTGCTGCCGCTGGCTCGCCAGCGCGGCCACCTGGGCGCGCGTGTTGGCCAGCTGCGTCTGCGCCTGCAGCACGTCGGTGCGCGCGGCCTGCCCGGCGGCGTAGCGATTGGCGGTGATCTGTGCGCTGCGCTCGTAGCCGGCCACCGTGTCGCGCAGCAGCACCAGCTCGGCATCGGCCTCGCGCAGGTTGAAGTACGCGGTGGCCAGCGTCGCCTGCGCCGACAGCGTGGCGCCGGCGAGGTCGGCCGCGCTGGCCTGCGCGCTGGCCTGTGCCTGCTCGACGCCGGCGCGCAAGCGCCCCCAG
>JAJVIL010000071.1 GCA_022072045.1 Burkholderiaceae bacterium
CGAAGCGAGCCTGTTCGTGCAGCTCACCTGGCTCTTCACCACGCAGCCGCAGATGCTGCAGCCCGGCCGCAGCATCGAGGTGCCGCTGGCGCTGCCGCGGCGCGTCGAGGTGTGGCAGTACGACGTGACCGGGCAGGAGACGCTGCGGCTGCCTTTCGGCGAGGTGAGCACGATGCACGTCAAACCGCGGCGCCTGCACCGGCCTGGCTCGGAGATTACGACGCAGATGTGGTTCGCGCCGGATCTGCAGTACCTGCCGGTGCGCATCCTGGTCGAGCAGGGCGACGACACCTTCATCGACCTGCAGCTCGAGCGCGCGCCGCAGCAGGCGGCCGACCGCTGAAGCGCGCGGCCGCGCCTATGGTGCAATGCGGCTTTCGCAGTAGCCGCAGGAGCCCTTCGATGAGCGAGCCGTTGATCCTGACCTCCACCCGCGGCGACGGTGCGCGCCGCATCGGCCTGGTGCAGCTGAACCGGCCCAAGCAGCTCAACGCGCTGAACGACGCGTTGATGGACGAACTCGGGGCGGCGCTGCTGGCGTTCGACGCCGACCCCGGCATCGGCTGCATCGTGATCGCCGGCAGCGAGAAGGCCTTTGCCGCCGGCGCCGACATCGCGGCGATGGCCAAGTACAGCTACATGGACGTGCACCGCAACGAGTACATCACGCGCAACTGGGAGACCATTCGCCGCGTGCGCAAGCCGGTGATCGCCGCGGTGGCCGGCTTCGCGCTCGGCGGCGGCTGCGAGCTGGCGATGATGTGCGACTTCATCATCGCCGCCGACAACGCCAAGTTCGGCCAGCCCGAGATCAAGATCGGCGTCATCCCCGGGGCCGGCGGTACGCAGCGGCTGCCGCGCGCGGTGGGCAAGAGCAAGGCGATGGACATGGTGCTCACCGCGCGCATGATGGATGCGGCCGAGGCCGAGCGCGTGGGGCTCGTGTCGCGCGTGGTGGCGGCCGACAAGCTGCTCGACGAGGCGCTCGCCGCGGCGGCGACGATCTGCGCGATGAGCGGCCCGAGCGTGGCGCTGGCCAAGGAGTGCATCAACCGGGCGTTCGAGTCGCCGCTGTCCGACGGCGTGCTGGTCGAGCGGCGGCTGTTCCACTCGCTGTTCGCCACCGAGGATCAGAAGGAAGGCATGGACGCCTTCCTGAACAAGCGAGCGCCGAAGTTCGTGCAAGGCTGAACGTCCGCGGCCGGACCCGCAGACCCCGCGGTTCGCGAGGCGCCAGCCCACACGACGGGCTGGCGTCCGCGCTCACCCCTCACGGCGCAACGCCGGGAACAGGATCACGTCGCGGATGCTGGGTGAGTCGGTGAGCAGCATCACCAGGCGGTCGATGCCGACGCCGCAGCCGCCGGCCGGCGGCATGCCGTACTCGAGCGCGCGGATGAAGTCGGCGTCGTAGTACATCGCCTCCTCGTCGCCGGCCGAGCGGCTCGCGGCCTGCGCCTGGAAGCGCGCGGCCTGATCCTCGGCGTCGTTGAGCTCGGAGAACCCGTTGGCGATCTCGCGGCCGGTGATGTACAGCTCGAAGCGCTCAGTGCGCGTGGGGTCGGCATCCGACGCGCGGGCCAGCGGGCTCACCTCGACCGGATGGTCGACGATGAAGGTCGGCTCCCACAGGTGCTGCTCGACCAGTTGCTCGAACACCCCGAACTGCAGTTGCGCCAGGTTCCAGTGCGCCGGGGGCTCGTCGCCGTGCTGCTTCAGCACGGCGCGCAGCGCGCGCGCGTCGTCGAGGTGGGCGGCGCCGATGTCGGGCACGTGGCGCGCCACCGCGTCGCGGATCGACAGCCGCGCGAACGGCGCCTCCAAGTCCACCGCCCGGCCCTGGTAGCTCAGTTGCCCGCTGCCGGCCGTGTGGCGGGCGGCGTGGCGGACCACCTGCTCGGTGCACGCCATCACGTCGTGGTAGTTCCAGTATGCCGCGTAGAACTCCATCATCGTGAACTCGGGGTTGTGGCGCACCGAGATGCCTTCGTTGCGGAAGTTGCGGTTGATCTCGAACACCCGCTCGAAGCCGCCCACCAGCAGCCGCTTGAGGTACAGCTCGGGCGCGATGCGCAGGAACATCTGCTGGTCGAGCGCGTTGTGGTGGGTGACGAACGGCTTGGCGTTGGCGCCGCCGGGGATCGGGTGCAGCATCGGCGTCTCGACCTCGAGGAAGCCGTGCTCGACCATGAAGTTGCGGATCGACGACACGCACTTGCTGCGCGCCACGAAGCGCGCGCGAGCCTGCTCGTCGGCGATCAGGTCGGCGTAGCGCTGGCGCACCTTCTGCTCGGCGTCGGCCATGCCGTGGAACTTGTCGGGCAGCGGCCGCAGGTTCTTGGTGAGCAGCCGGATCGCCGTGGCCTTGACCGTCAGCTCGCCGGTCTTGGTGCGCATCAGCGTGCCTTCGCAGCCGACGATGTCGCCGAGGTCCCAGTGCTTGAAGGCGGCGTAGGCCTGCTCGCCGACGAGGTCGGTGGCCACGCGCAGCTGGATGCGGCCGCCGGTGGGGCCGAACGAGCCGTCTTGCAGCGTGGCGAAGCTGGCCTTGCCCATCACCCGCTTGAGCATCATGCGGCCGGCCACCGATACCGCGACGGCCTGCGATTCGAGCTGCTCGTTGGGCACGTCGGCATAGCGCTGCTGCAGGTCGGCCGCCTGGTGGCGCGGCTTGAAGTCGTTGGGGAAGGCCGGCTTGCCCTGCGCGCGCAACTGGGCGAGCTTGGCGCGGCGCTCGGCGATGAGGGTGTTGTCGTCGGGGGTGTCGGTCATCGGAGGGCTTTCGGTCCGTGCCGATGTTAACGATTCGGGCGGTAGCGGCGGGCGACGGCTTGCGCGCGGCCACAGGCGTGCCGAATGGGACAATTTGGGCGTTGAGAGTCAGCTGCGGCGCGGTTGCAGGAGTGCGCCGACCTAGAATCGATCGCCCAATCAGATTCGCATCGAGCCAAGCCTGGACCCATGCACACGCCGCGTTCTCCGATCTCCGATCGCAAGCTGCGCTTCGCGCTGGCCGGGTGCGGCCGCATTGCGGTCAATCACTTTGAGGCGATCAAGGCCCACGCGGCGCGCTGCGAACTGGTCGACGTGTGCGACATCGACGCGGCGGCGCTGCAAGCGGCTGTCGAGCGCACCGGTGCCCGTGGTCACGCTAGCCTGGCGTCGTTGCTGGCGCACACGAGCGCCGATTGCGTGGTGCTCACCACCCCGAGCGGACTGCATCCAGCGCAGGTGATCGAGGTCGCCCGCAGCGGGCGCGACGTGATGACCGAAAAGCCGATGGCCACGCGCTGGGGCGACGGCCTGGCGATGGTGAGAGCCTGCGACGAAGCCGGCGTGCGCCTGTTCGTGGTCAAGCAGAACCGGCGCAATCGCACGCTGCAACTCCTCAAGCGCGCGGTGACGCAAGGGCGCTTCGGCCGCATCTACATGGTCACGGTCAACGTCTTCTGGTCGCGGCCGCAGTCGTACTACGACAGCGCAGCCTGGCGCGGCACCTGGGAGTTCGACGGCGGCGCGTTCATGAACCAGGCGAGCCACTACATCGACCTGCTCGACTGGATCGTCGGCCCGGTCCAAAGCGTGATGGCCTACACCGGCACGCTGGCGCGCAACATCGAGGTCGAGGACACCGGCGTGGCCGCGCTCAAGTGGCGCAACGGCGCGATGGGCACCGTCAACGTGACGATGCTCACCTATCCGAAGAACCTCGAAGGTTCGATCACCGTCCTGGGCGAGCGCGGGTCGGCGCGCATCGGCGGCGTGGCGGTCAACAAGATCGAGCACTGGGAATTCGACTCGCCGCACGAAATGGATCGCGAGATCGACGAGGCGAGCTACCAGACCACATCGGTCTACGGTTTCGGTCATCCGCTGTACTACGACAACGTGATCAACACGCTGCGCGGCGAGGCCGAACCCGAGACCGATGGCCGCGAAGGCTTGCGCTCGCTCGAGCTGCTGATCGCGATGTACCTGTCGGCGCGCGACGGCAAGCGCATCAATCTACCGCTGGCGTACTGACCGACTCGATGACCACCACGATCCATCCCAGCGCGATCGTCGATGTCGGTGCGCGGCTCGGCGACGACTGTCGCGTCTGGCACTTCGTGCACATCAGCGCGGGTGCGCGCATCGGCGCGCGCTGCTCGTTCGGGCAGAACGTGTTCGTCGGCAACGACGTGACGATCGGCGACAACGTGCGCATCCAGAACAACGTGTCGGTCTACGACGCGGTGACGCTGGAAGACGATGTGTTCTGCGGCCCGAGCATGGTGTTCACCAACGTCTACAACCCGCGCGCGGCGGTGAGCCGCAAGGACGAGTATCGGCGCACGCTGGTCAGGCGCGGCGCCACGCTCGGCGCCAACTGCACGATCGTGTGCGGCACCACGATCGGGCGCTATGCGTTCGTCGGCGCCGGCTCCGTGGTCAACCGCGAC
Organism: Burkholderiaceae bacterium; assembly: GCA_022072045.1. Classification (GTDB taxonomy): domain Bacteria; phylum Pseudomonadota; class Gammaproteobacteria; order Burkholderiales; family Burkholderiaceae_C; genus JAEUPI01. The sequence goes on from JAJVIL010000071.1 coordinate 4,443, forward strand.
GTGCCGGATTTCGCGCTGGTGGTCGGGGTGCCGGCGCGGCAGATCGGCTGGATGAGCCGGCATGGCGAGCGGCTGGCGCTGCCATTGAGCGGTGACGCACAGGCCGCTTGCCCGGCCACAGGCGAGCGCTACCGCTTGCGCGCCGGTGCCTGCGCGGAGGAGAAGGTTGCATGACCGGCAAGATACAGTTCATCGACCTGAAGAGCCAGTACTCGGCATTGCGAGACCGCATCGCGCGGCGCATGCAAGCTGTGCTCGACCATGGCCAGTACATCATGGGCCCGGAGGTGAAGGAGCTGGAGGACCGGCTCGCGACCTACACCGGTGCCAAGCATTGCGTCACGGTGTCCAGCGGGACCGAGGCGCTGCTGATCGCGATGATGGCTCTCGACCTGAAGCCCGGCGAAGAGGTGATCACGACGCCGTTCACCTTCGCGGCCACCGCCGAGATGATCGTGCTGCTGGGCGGCGTGCCGGTGTTCGTCGACATCGAGCCCGATACCTGCAACATCGACTGGCGCGGCATCGAGGCGAAGATCACGCCGCGAACGCGCGCGATCATGCCGGTGAGCCTCTACGGCCAGGTGGCCGATATGGATGAGATCAACGCGATCGCTGCGCGGCACGGCAACATCCCCGTGATCGAGGACGCCGCGCAGAGTTTTGGCGCGACCTACAGGGGGCGCAAGAGCTGCAACCTCTCCACCTTCGGCTGTACCAGCTTCTTCCCGAGCAAGCCGCTGGGTTGCTATGGCGACGGCGGTGCGATCTTCACCAGCGACGATGCGCTGGCCCGGGCCTGCCGCGAGATCCGCGTGCATGGCCAGAGCGCGCGTTACACGCACACCCGCATCGGTGTCGGCGGGCGGATGGACACGCTGCAATGCGCCGTGGTGCTGGCGAAGCTGGAGCGGTTTGAATGGGAACTTGCCAGACGTCAGGAGGTGGCTGGCAGGTATCGGAGCGCGTTGCGCAACCTCGGCGCCAGCATGATCCAGATACGGTCGGACCGCGACTGCGTCTGGGCTCAGTTCACCATCTTCGTCGACGAGCGATCAAGGGTCCAGGCTGCGCTGACCAGCCACGGGGTGCCCAGCGCGGTGCACTACCCGCTGCCGCTCGATCGACAAATGGCATACAGCGCGTTTTCGAGTCCGGGCGGCAACCCACGGTCCGCTGACGCGGCCGCGCGGGTGCTCAGTCTCCCCATGAGCGCCGATCTGGACGAGGTCGATCAGAGCCGCGTGGTCGCCGCCGTGGCGCAGGCATTGGCGCAGCCGGAGTCGGGCGTGGCCGCGACATTGGCAGACGCTGGACTCGAGTCTGAGCGCTGATTCGGGCACCGCCGGGGTGCTACCCGCGGGTAGTGCATCGTGGCCTGTGGCCACAGGGGCGTTTCGTCCCGAGATCGAAGGCCTGCGCGCGGTCTCGATCGTCCTCGTGCTCGCCCATCATTTCGCACCGACCTGGGCGCCGGGGGGTTACCTCGGGGTCGACGTGTTCTTCGTGATCTCGGGCTACCTGATCACCACGAGTCTTCTGGCGCACCAGGGGGCCGGGCGCACGCTGCTGGACTCGCTGCTCGATTTCTGGTCGCGGCGAGCGCGCCGGCTGCTGCCCAACGCGCTACTGGTGCTTGTGGTTGCCACCTTGGTTGGTGCATGGGCCCTGCCTGACCCGGCTGCGAGTCGACTCGGTGCCGATGTGAGTTGGGCAGCCGGATATGCGATCAACTGGCTGTACGTGCTGCGCTCGGTCGACTACTTGCGATCCGGCGAAACCGCGCACAGCGCCTTATTGAACTATTGGTCACTGGCGGTCGAGGAGCAGTTCTATCTGGTGTGGCCGATCGTGCTGCTGCTGGTATTGGGCCGCGGGCGTGCGTGGCGGTGGGCCCTGGCGCTCGGGTCGCTTTCGATCCTGGGCGCAATCTGGATCGGTCAGTCGCGACTTGCGTTGGCGTTCTTCTCCTCGCCGCTGCGCGCATGGGAGTTGTTGCTCGGTGCTGCCCTGGCGCTCGCGCCATTGCGTCAGGGGTCGGCGGCAACGGCCTGGCTGGGTGCTCTGAGTGTCGTGCTTGCCGTGGCGACCATGACACCTGATAGCCACCACCCGGGTATCGTGACGCTGCTTCCGGTCTTCGGCAGCGTGGCGTTGATCGCTGGGATGGCGCAGGCGCCGCTGTCGGCCTTGACTCGCGCGATGGGTTGCGCGCCAATGCGTTGGGTCGGTGCGCGTTCGTACTCGCTGTATCTGTGGCATTGGCCGGTTCTCGTTCTGGGCAGCGCGCTGTGGGCTAGCACGCACTGGGTCAAAGGCCTTGTCCTGCTGGCGCTGGCGCTGCTGTTGTCGGAGACCGCGTATCGCTGGGTCGAATCCCCGGCGCGTTGGCGCTGGGGGCGGAGTGCCCCTGCTCGACGGGTGCTGCTCTTGGCATTGGTCGGCAGCTTGGCAGTCGCATTGCTCGGGCATGGCCTGCGATTCGCGGCAGAGCGAGGCTTGCGTGCCACCCATTTCGCGCAATCAGGGCGCGTCGGGAGACTGCCTCCGCTTCAAGACACGAAAAGCGACCTGCCGGTCGTGTACGCCAATCGCTGCCACCTCGGGCTCGAGCCCGGGCCCCCGCCATCGCATTGCTTGCTCGGTCATGCAGCGGGGGAAAGGGCGGCGGTGCTCTTTGGTGATTCGCATGCGGCACAGTGGGTGCCGGCCCTCTTGCCGGTGGCGAGCGAGCGGGGGTTGGCGCTGGCGGCGTGGACCCGTTCGTCGTGCCCGTCTGCCGATGTCACTGTCTGGCTGCCTGCCTCGCGTGGGGTGTACCGAGCGTGTGATGATTGGCGAGAGGCGGTCTTCAGGGCCCTGGAGGCGATCAAGCCCGAGGTGATCTTCATAGCGAACTTTGATGATGACGCTATCGTGCTGGTCGATCGGACCAGCGGCCAGCTTGTGCGAGGTGCGGCGGCGCAGGCCGCATTCGAGGTTGGCTTGGTCCGCACCCTGCGGCGGCTGCGAGCGATGGGGCATCGGGTCGTGGTCATTCGCGACACTCCCCGACCGCGACAAGACGTGATCGAGTGCGTCTATGCCGGGGGCGATTCGCAGCGATGCGAGCTGAGTCTGACAGAAGCCACATCGAACGCACGGGCAGACTCGACAGCAGCGGCCGCAGCCGGTGTGTCGCTATGGGATCTGGATGGCCAGATTTGCCCGGGGCGGCGTTGTCCGGTAGTGGATCCGCAAACTGGTCGGCTCGTGTATCGCGACGACAACCACTTGAGCGCTAGTTTTGCCGCGACATTGGCGCCGGCATTGGCCGCGCGCTGGCGGCGCCTGGTGGAGCCCGGACGATAATCCCAAAGATTCCGGAACGCCTGCTGCGCCTTGACGGTTGCCCGAGGTTCAAACCCCGATCCCGTTTCGGACGCTGGCTCCGGCTTCGATAGCCGTGCCACCTACTCCAGTTGCCGATACCGAGCGTGCGGGTCCATTGAGGATGGGGCTCCGGCCTGACCGATTCTGGGCCAACGTGGCGAGGGTGCTTGGCGGCACGGCACTGGCTCAGACCATCCCCCTTCTTGCCTCGGTGGTGATTGCGCGCCTGGTTGCGCCGGCGGAATTCGGCATCTTCGCAACCTGGCTCGGTGTTACCCAACTTGCGGCCGTCGTCATCACGGGGCGCTATGAAGTTGCCTTGGCGTTGGAGCCTGATGGCGCACAGCGTCGGACTGCCATGCTGGCAACCCTCGGAGTCGCGCTCGCCGCGTCGGCGGTGATCGCTCTTGGCGTCATGTGTTGGATGGCGCTCAGTGGCCCGGGCAAGGTAGGCGTGGTGCTTGTATGGCTGTTTGCGCCAACGGCATTGGCGGTTGCCGGCAGCCAGGCGTGGCAGGCCCTCGCGGCGGCAGAGGGCCGGCTGGCAGAACTGTCGCGCATGCGCATCCTCCAGGCCGCAAGTGTCACCGCCTTGCAATTGGCGTTCGCATGGTTGTGGCCGACCGCGAGCGCATTGGCGGCAGCGCAGGTGGTGGGCCTGGCGCTGGCGCTGATTGCCGCAGCCGTCTGGTTGCCACTCGGTGTCCGATCGCGTGCTGAGGCGAGGTCGCTGCGATACGACGCGATCGCATTCCTGCAGCGGCACAGGCGGTTTCCGCTGTTCTCGCTGCCTGCCGATGCCATCAACGCGCTGACTGCGCAGTTGCCGTTGTTGGTGATCGGTTCACGCTTCGGGGCCGAGGCGGCGGGTCAACTCGCGCTGGCAATGCGGGTTCTGGGAGCCCCGGTGGCCCTACTGGGAGGCTCGGTGCTCGATGTCTTCAAGCGCGAGAGCGCGGCCGCATGGCGCGATCACGGTCATTGCGTAGGGGTGTTCGCGCGCACCTTCAAGGGCCTGACAGCCGGCGCGCTGCTGGTGGCCACGTTGCTTGGGTTCTGCGCACCATGGCTCTTCGAGTCGGTGTTCGGTGGCGCCTGGCGCACCTCGGGGACGATCGCGCTCTGGCTCCTGCCGCTGTTTGCGTTGAGGTTCGTGGCCAGCCCATTGAGCTATCTGTTCTACGTGGCCGGCAAGCAGCATGTCGATCTCGTGTGGCAGGCGTTCTTGCTCGCTGTGGTGGCCGCGACTCTGTACCGCCCGCCGCAATTCGACACCACCCTCCAGGTCTATAGCCTCGGATACTGCACGATGTACCTGATCTATCTCGCGCTGTCGTACCGGTACAGTCGAGGAGGTCTGCGATGATTGCCATCGTCGACTACGACATCGGCAATCTCGGTGCGGTAGCGAACATGCTCGAGCGAATCGGTGCCGATTGCATGATCACCGCCGAGCCATCGGAGATCGAACGCGCCGATCGGATCGTGCTGCCGGGCAATGGCGCCTTCGATGCCTGCGTGCGTGCCTTGCGTGCCACTGGCCTCGTGCCGCTGCTCGAGCGCAAGGTGCGTCAACTGGGCACACCCTTGCTCGGCATCTGCGTCGGTGCGCAGATGCTGGGTCGTTCCAGCGAGGAAGGCAGCGAGCCTGGGCTGGGCTGGATCGACTTCAGCGTTCGTCGCTTCGATGCGACCCGGGGCTTGCGCGTGCCGCACATGGGCTGGAACGATGTCCGCGTGGACCGTCCGGACCATGCCCTGGTGCGTGGGCTTCCGGGCGACGCGCGGTTCTACTTCGTGCACAGCTACTACATCGATGCCGATCCGTCGGTCGTCCTGCTGAGCGCCGACTACGGCGGCCGATTCGCCGCAGCGATCGCACATGGGCACATAGCCGGGGTGCAATTCCATCCGGAGAAGAGCCATCGCTTCGGCAAGCATCTACTCGGCAACTTCGCAGGGCGGCCCTGATGCTTCGCACGCGATTGATTCCCTGCCTGCTGCTGCGCGACCATGGTCTGGTGAAGACGCGCAGATTCGGTGATGCGGTCTACATCGGCGATCCCGTCAATGCCGTACGGATCTTCAACGAGAAGGAAGTCGACGAGCTTGTTCTGCTCGATATCGATGCATCGCGCGAAGGGCGCGAGCCCGAGTTCGATCTCGTGGCCGAGGTAGCCGGAGAGTGCTTCATGCCCGTCGCGTACGGGGGCGGGGTGAAGGATCTCGCGCATGTGCGAAGACTCATCCGCTGCGGCGTCGAGAAGGTGGTCATCAATTCCGCAGCCTGCGAGTCGACCCAGGTGATCGCTCAGGCCGTGCAGGTGTTCGGTAGTCAGGCCGTCGTTGGGGCCATCGATGTTCGCAAGCCGGTGTTTGGCAGCTGGCGGGTCATGGCTCGCTCGGCAACGGTGGAAACGGGCCTCAGCCTCGATGCGCACGTGCAGTCGCTCGTCAAGGCGGGGGTCGGCGAATTGTTGATCAATCACGTCGATCGCGACGGCACGATGAGCGGTTTCGACATCGCGCTAATCCAGAGAGTGGCGCGGCAAGTCAGTGTGCCTGTGATCGCATGCGGCGGCGCGGGCTCGCTGGAGCACGTGCGACAGGCAGTCGTGGAGGGAGGCGCATCGGCGGTGGCGGCTGGAAGCCTGTTCGTATTCCACGGCAAGCACCGAGCGGTCTTGATCAGCTACCCCTCGACGTCGGAGCTGTCTTGGTGAACGGCGGTACCGCCCGGGTCTGCGCCCGGTGTGTGATGGACACCAGTGACCCGAACATCACGTTCGACGCTGCGGGCGTGTGCAATCACTGTAGCGAGTTCGATTCCGAGACGCGTGCGCGCTGGTGGCCCAACGACGAGGGCGCGCGGCGCTGGTCGGTCCTGAAAGAGGAGTTGCGTTCGGAGGGGCGTGGTCGCGACTACGATTGCGTTCTCGGACTGTCCGGGGGCGTCGACAGCTCCTACCTCGCCCTCAAGGCGCACCAGTGGGGGCTGCGGCCCTTGATCGTGCATGTGGATGCGGGCTGGAACAGCGAACTGGCCGTTGCCAACATCGAGAAGGTGGTCAAGCACTGCAGTTTCGATCTGCACACACACGTGGTCGATTGGCAGGAGATGCGCGACCTGCAACTGGCGTACCTACGCGCGGGGGTCGCCAATCAGGACGTGCCGCAGGATCACGTGTTCTTCGCGAGCCTCTACCAATTTGCGACACGCAGCGGGATCCGCACCATCCTGAGCGGCGGCAACATTGCCACGGAGGGTATCTTTCCGAAGGCTTGGCATGGCAGCGCGATGGACGCGATCAACTTGCGCGCCATCCATCGACGCTACGGGACTCGCCCTCTGCGCACCTACACGACAGTCAGCTTCTTCCAGGCCTATCTGTGGTTCCCGCTGGTCAAGCGCATGCGAACTCTGAGACCGCTGAACTACTTTCCCTACGACAAGTCGAGTGCAATCAGGGAATTGGAGGCCGAGATCGGCTGGCGCGCATACGGGCGCAAGCACGGTGAATCGCTTTTCACGAAGTTGTTCCAGAACTACTACTTGCCCACCAAGTTCGGGTACGACAAGCGACGCCCTCATCTGTCGAGCTTGATCGTCTCGGGCCAGATGACACGCGACGAAGCAATGGCAGAGCTTGCTCAACCTCTGTATGAGCCGCACGAGCTCGACACCGACATTGCGTATTTCTGCAAGAAGCTTCGCATCACCCGGCAGGAATTCGAGACCCTGATGGCGGCGCCGGCGCACCACTACACCGACTTCCCGACCTGGGAAGGTCGATATCGGGTGCTGAAGGCGGCGCAGTCGCTTGTCGAGCGGGTGCTCGGCCGGAGGGTTCGTGTCTACTCCTGAGGCCGGCACGATGGCTCCGCGAGTCGTCCACCTTACCACCGTGCACCAGCGGTTCGACGTGCGCATCTTCCAGAAGGAATGTGCCAGCTTGTCCGATGGCGGCTACGACGTGCATCTGCTGGTGGCGGACGGACTCGGCGATGAGCGACGCCAAGGCGTGGAGATCGGCGACATCGGTGCTTCAGGCGGGCGCGCGCGTCGCATGCTGCTTGAGCCGTGGCGCATGCTGGTTCGCGCGCATCGTCTGAACGCGCAGCTTTATCACTTCCACGACCCTGAGTTGATACCGATCGCGCTGATCCTTCGATGGGCCGGGCATGCCGTGGTCTACGATGCCCACGAGGACGTTCCGCGCGCAGTGCTCAGCAAGTTCTGGATCGCGCCGTGGCTGCGCCGGACCGTGGCCTGGGCATTCGAGCGGCTGGAGAACTTTGCTGCGAAACGATTCAGCGCCGTGGTCTCGGCCACACCGCACATCGCGGCGCGCTTCAGCCGCTGGGCCAAGCACAGCATTGCCGTGAACAATTTTCCGCTGCAGCGCGAGTTGGCAGGCGAATTCGAGTCGAGCCCTAAAGGCCGCGCGGTCTGCTATGTGGGAGGGATCGGATTGATCCGTGGGGCGGTGGAGATGGTCAGCGCGTTCGAGCACATCGACGCGAAATTGATTCTTGCCGGACCCTTCGAAAGCCGCGAGACCGAGTTGCGCGTGCGCGCGCTGCCTGGGTGGAAGCGTGTGGACTACCGTGGGCAGGTCTCGCGCGAGGAAGTGCGGCGAATCATGGCGATGTCAAGGGCCGGAGTAATTCTGTTCCACCCTGAGCCCAATCATGTGAACGCGCAGCCCAACAAGATCTTCGAGTACATGTCCGCTGGCCTTCCGGTCCTGGCATCGGATTTTCCGTTATGGCGCGAGCTGCTCGTGGAGACCGGTGCCGGGAGATGTGTGAACCCATTGGATGCGGAAGCCATCGCGCACAGCCTCCATGAGTTGCTCGGTGATCTCTCCACTGCCCGCAAGATGGGGGAATGCGGGCGTCGCGCCGTCGAGACCCGATTCCACTGGGGGCACGAAGAGGCCAAGCTCTTCAGCCTCTACCGGGAGATCCTCGCTTGAGAAAGGTCGTCACAGTCCTCGGAGCGCGGCCGCAACTGATCAAGGCCAGCGCCGTCTCGCACGTCATGGCTCAGTCGCACTACGGCTTGCGGGAAGTCATGGTTCACACAGGGCAGCACTTCGATGCCAATATGTCCGGCGTCTTCTTCGAAGAGCTCGGCATGGCGCCGCCAGCCTACGATCTCGGAATTCACGGCGGAACACACGGGGCGATGACTGGCCGGATGCTGGCCCGCATCGAAGAGGTCCTGCTGTCGGAGCGGCCGCATGCCGTGCTCGTCTACGGTGACACCAACTCCACCCTGGCGGGAGCCCTGGCTGCCGCGAAGTTGCATATTCCGGTGGCGCATGTCGAGGCCGGATTGCGGTCGTTCAATTTACGCATGCCGGAAGAAATCAATCGCATGCTGACCGATCGATTGGCCCGCTGGCTGTTCACGCCCACCGCAGCGGCGAGCGCGCACCTCCTTCGCGAGGGCGTCGACGATGCCTGCATCGTGCCGACTGGCGACGTGATGTACGACGTGGCATTGCAGCAGGGGGCGCGTGCCGAGCCGGTCACGGCCACGCTGGACGCGATGGGGGTCGCGTCCGGGGCCTTCGCACTGGCCACTGTGCATCGCGCAGAGAACACCGATGATGCGACCCGACTCGCCGAGATCGTCGATGGCCTGCAGCAGGTGTCCGCACGGATGCCGGTCGTGTGGCCGGTTCATCCTCGCACGCGCGCGGCCCTCGCGGGGCTGCCGCGCCCGGTTACGCACGCTGGGCTGAAGCTTTGCGAACCCCTGGGCTACCTCGACATGGTGCGTTTCGAGAAGCACGCGGCGGTGATCGCCACCGACTCGGGCGGCGTGCAGAAGGAGGCGTTCTTCCACAAGGTGCCGTGCGTGACCTTGCGCGACGAAACCGAATGGGTCGAACTGGTCGATACGGGCTGGAATCGTCTGGTGCCGCCAAAATCGGCTGCGGAGATCGCGGCGGCGATCCTCGATGCCATCGGCAAGCCGGGCGTGCCGATCGAGCCTTACGGGCGTGGCGATGCCGCTCAGCGCATCGTGCAGCGCCTGCATAGCGATCTGGTTGCATGAAACTGCTCTACGTCGACCACTATGCGGGTGGTCCGGCCTACGGCATGGAGTACCGGCCGTTCTACCTCGCGCGCGAATGGGTGCGGCGCGGTCACCAGGTGACGATCGTGGCCGCATCGCAGGCGCATGTCCGGAGTCGACAGCCGGCAACCACCGGCCTGTTCACGCGCGAGACCGTCGACGGGGTGGCCCACGTCTGGTGTCGCACGCCGCGCTACCAGGGCAACGGCGTGGGTCGGGTCGTCAACATGGCGGCCTTCCTGCTGCGCCTGCGGCAGTGGAGGCAGTGGCTCGACTTCGAGCCCGAAGTGGTGATCGCGTCATCGACCTATCCGGCCGACGTCGGGCCGGCACTGAGCATCGCACGAGCGCATTCGGCGATGCTGGTGTGGGAGATCCACGATCTCTGGCCGCTGTCGCCGATCGAGTTGGGGGGCATGTCGCGGGCCCATCCATTCGTGATGTGGATGCAGCGGGCCGAGAAAGTCGCGTGTCGCCACAGCGACCTGGTGGTCTCGATGCTGCCGCTCGCGGAGGCACATCTTCGTGCACACGGTCTGGCACCGAACAAGTTCGTTTACGTTCCCAACGGCATCGACCCGCAGGAATGGTCTGGCGCCCCCGCGGCGCTGCCTGCATCCCACACGGCGGCCATCGCCGCCGCGCGCGGTCGAGGCGACACGCTCGTGGCCTATGCTGGCTCGCATGGCCTGGCCAACGACCTGGGTACCCTGATCGACGCTGCAGATCGATTGAAGGGCGAACCGATCACTTGGCTGCTGGTTGGCTCAGGGCCGGAGAAGCCATACCTCGAGCGAAGGGTTGCGCAGCAGGGTCTCGAGCGAGTCAAGCTGCTCGATCCCGTACCCAAGGCCTGCATTCCCGAGTTGCTGCAGCAGGTGGACCTGCTCTATCTGGGACTGCAGCCTCATTCGCTGTTTCGCTTCGGCATCAGTCCGAACAAGTTGATGGACTACATGATGGCCGCCAGGCCGGTGGTGTGTGCCATCCAGGCAGGCAACGATCCTGTGGGTGACGCCGGTTGCGGCGTCACCGTGTCGCCGGGGAATCCGCAGGCCATCGCCGATGCTGTGAGGCGATTGGCATCGATGCCGAACGCCGAGCGTGACCTCATGGGTCGGCGCGGGCGCGCGTACGTCCTGTCGCGGCATGCTTACCCGGTGCTGGCCGACCAGTTCATCGAGGCCATCCGCCTGAATGAAAGAGCATGGCCGTCCCGTGGTGCCCATGCCGGAGCCCGGTGAGGGGATGCTGGATGAGTGCACCAATGCCTCACGACGAAGCCGCAGCCGTGGTCGAGCGTTACGCGCGTCGCGAAGGTGCTGATCGCTACAGTCTGCTGAGGCCCAACGTCTGGCACTCCGTGCAGGAGCGCCAGCGAGCGCTGCTTCGCTTGTTCGCTCGCCTCGGGTGGACCGATCTGTCATCGCGCCGCGTGCTCGAGGTCGGCTGCGGTAGCGGGGTCAACCTGCTGGAGCTGCTGCGCATGGGCTTCGCCCCGCGCAACCTGGCCGGTATCGAATTGCTCCCCGAGCGCTTCGCCCAGGCGATGCAGACGTTGCCGGCGGGCGTGGTGCTGATGCAAGGCGACGCCTCGCTGGTCAAGCTGCCCGACGAGAGCGAAGACATCGTGCTGCAGTCTACCGTGTTCTCGTCGTTGCTCGACGCGCCGTTCCAGTGGCGGCTGGCGCAGACCATGTGGCGCTGGGTGCGCCCCGGCGGCGGCGTGCTGTGGTACGACTTCACGGTCGACAACCCGCGCAATCCCGACGTTCGCGGCGTGCCGGTGGCGCGCATTCGCGAGCTGTTTCCCGCCGGGCGCGTGCAAACCCAACGCGTGACGCTGGCGCCGCCGATCGCGCGCCGCGTGTGCGCATTGCACCCGGCGCTGTACCCGGTGTTCAATGCGATACCGCTGCTGCGCACGCACGTGCTGGCGTGGATCGAAAAGCCAGCCACCTGACACCCGACATGAGCAAGCCTTTCCTGCCCTTCGCCATGCCCGACATCGGCGACGACGAGATCGCCGAGGTGGTCGACACGCTGCGCTCGGGCTGGGTCACCACCGGCCCGAAGGCCAAGCGGTTCGAGGCCGACTTCGCGGCCTTTCTCGGCGACCCGTCGCTGCACTGTATCGCGGTCAATTCGGCCACTGCGGGGCTGCACCTCGCGCTCGAGGCGCTGGGCATCGGCCCGGGCGACGAGGTGATCACCACCACGCACACCTTCACCGCCACCGCCGAGGTGGTGCGCTACCTCGGCGCCGACGTGAGGCTGGTCGACATCGACCCGGCCACGCTGAACATCGACCCGCGGCAGGTCGAGCAGGCCGTCACGCTGAAGACCAGGGCGATCATCCCGGTGCACTATGGCGGGCTGGCGGCCGACATAGCGGCGATCCTCGACATCGCGCGGCGCCACGGCCTGAAGGTGGTGGAAGACGCCGCGCACGCGCTGCCCTCCACCAGCGGCGGGCGGCTGGTCGGTACGCTGGACAGCGACGCCTCGGTGTTCAGCTTCTACGCCAACAAGACCATCACCACCGGCGAGGGCGGCATGCTGGTCACGCGCGACGCCGCGCTGGCCAAGCGGGCGCACGTGATGCGGCTGCACGGCATGAGCCGCGACGCGTTCGATCGTTTCACCGCGCAGGTGCCGAGCTGGTACTACGAGATCGTGGCGCCGGGCTTCAAGTACAACCTCACCGACATCGCGGCGGCGATCGGGCTGCAGCAGCTCAAGAAGGCGCACGCGTTCGCGCAGCGGCGCACGCAGATCGCGCGGCAATTCAACGACGCATTCGCACGCCTGCCGGTGCTCGCGGCGCCCGAGCCGCCGGCCGGCGAGCTGCACGCCTGGCACCTGTACCCGCTGCGGCTGCGCGACGACGCGCCGATCGGCCGCGACGCGGTGATCGAGCGCCTGTTCGCGCGCGGCATCGGCTGCAGCGTGCACTACATCCCGCTGCATCAGCAGCCCTACTGGCGCGACCGCTATGGCCTCACGGCGGCGATGTTCCCGCACAGCCAGCGCGTCTACGAGCGACAGCTCAGCTTGCCGATCTACACGCGCATGAGTGATGCCGACGTGCAGCGGGTGATCGAGGCCGTCTCGCAGGTGTTGACGGCTCCGGCTTGACGCGTGATGGTCAAGCGCGCGCTCGACCTGGCGCTGGCGGCCCTCGTGCTGACGCTGGTGTCGCCGCTGTTGCTGGCCGCGATGATCTGGGTGCGCATCGATTCGCCCGGACCGGTCTTGTTTCGGCAAGAACGCGTGGGCCGGCACGGCCTGCTGTTTCGCATCCACAAGCTGCGTACGATGCACGTTGATGCGCCGGCAGTCGGCCCAGCCATCACGGCGCACGCCGACGAGCGCGTCACTCGCGCGGGCCGCTGGCTGCGCCGCTATCGCATCGACGAGCTGCCGCAGTTGATCGACGTGCTGCGCGGCGACATGAGCCTGGTGGGCCCGCGCCCCGAGGTGCCGCGCTTCGTCGCGCTGTATCCGGCGGAGTTGCGCGCCAAAGTGCTGGCCGTGCGCCCGGGCATCACCGACCCGGCGTCGCTCGAGTTCGTCGACGAGAGCGAGCTGCTCGCGGGCAGCCCCGACCCGGAGCGCGCCTACGTCGAGACCATCCTGCCGCGCAAGCTGCAGCGTCAGGTGCAGTATGCGGAGCGCGCCACCTGGTGGTCCGATCTCGCAGTGATGGCGCGCACGCTGCGCGTGCTGTTCGCGCGGTGACAATGGCAGGCATGGCGCAGCCCTCCGAAAAGGCCACCGGCACCGCCTGGCCGGCGTCGCGCGCCGACGGCCTGACCATCTGGCACCGCCTTGATCGTGCTCTGGCGCGGCTGCGCCCGCACCGCGAGTGGGCCGCGCTGCTGGTCGACGCGGTGCTGGTGGCCGTGGCCTGGAACGCCACCTACCTGTTTCGCCTCGGCTTCGAGCGCTGGTTCAGCCTGCGGCCGGGCTACGACCACTGGGTGATGCTGGGCATCGTCGGCGTCTACGCGGCGCTGTTTCGCATCTTCGGCGTGCCCAAGGGCATCTGGCGCTTCTCGGGCTTCGGCGAGGTGAAGCGGCTGGCGATGGCGTGCGCGGTGGCCGGCGCGCTCAGCGGGGCGTCGGTCATGCTGCTGGGGCTGCGCGAGATTCCGCGCGCCGTGCTGGCGCTGCACCCGGTGATCACGCTGATGGCGGTGGCGCTGGCGCGGCTGGCGTACCGCATGCTGTACGAGCACGCGCGCTCGCGCATCACCGGCAGCGACACCGAGATCCGCCGTGCGCTCGTGCTCGGCGCCGGCGAGGCGGCGCGCCTGCTGGTGGCGGGCATTCATCA
>JAJVIL010000070.1 GCA_022072045.1 Burkholderiaceae bacterium
TCGAGCCGCTGCGCGGCTCGTGGACTTCTTTCGCTTGACTTCGGGGGAAGCCCTTGTAGTTTGAGTTCACCCGCGGGCCGCAGACGCCGAAGGCGGCTGTGGCACGTCGGGTGCAACGAAGGGTTAGGCGTAGCGTCTGGACTGACCAATGAAGTACAGGCATGCATGGCTAGCTGTTGAACCATAGGTTGGCCAGCATGATGAGCACAAGGGCGGCGCCGATGAACCAGGCCATGCGCGGAGTGAGTGGTGTGTGCGCTGGACCCTTGAGGTTCGTGGTGGGCGCCAATGCGTGCAGCAGCCGCCGCAGGAATGAGCCTTCGGATTTCTCCACTCGCATCCGCCAAGCGATGTAGAGCACTGTCGCCACGGCACCGAAGATCGCCCACCAATACTGACGCAACCACTCAGTCATGTTTCGCTACGCCTAACGTTGGAGTTCACCTGCTGGCGGAAGCGGGCGAAGCCCGCTGTAGCCAGTCAGGTGCAACGACGGGCTAGCCCGTTGCCGGGCAGGGTTTGCGGTGCGGAACTCAGTGTGCCTGGGCATGCACGGACTTTGCCAGAGGCGACGGTTCAAGCGCAACTGCCAGCAGCAAGAGCGACCGCACTGCACTGCAGCCTTTGCACCGCTCGATGCCACAACAACGAGGCAAGGCGCGCGACCGGCCTGAGCAAAAGCTCGGTGGGTGTTGGCGCGCCGTGGTGGCACTGCGCCCTGCTTTCCCGGCTGCGGGCTAACGTTGGAGTTCACCTGCGGGCAACAGACGGCGAAGCCGGCTGTTGAACGTCAGGTGCAACGACGGGTTAGACCGAGTGGCCCGCGCAGGCGTACCATGGCGCGACGCTCGGCCTGCCCAAGAATGTCGTGAACCTCTGGCCACGAGGCCGACGTTAGGCCGACTGGCCCGCATGGACAGCCATCGCAGGCCGCAATAGCCGCCGACCTGTGGAGTGCCGCGCAGGCCCAGAAAGCGCCCCGGCCTGGCCCAGGCAAGCGCGGCGTCAGCCAGGCGCTCCGATGCTGCGCTACCGCGAGGCCGCGCGCTCGACCAAGAGCTCGGTGCCTCGCGCGTATAGAGAGCGCCGCTGTGGCCTCGCTCGGTGATGGCGAGTGGAAGGGCCATTCGGTCTAACGTTTGAGTTCACCTGCGGGCAACAGACGGCGAAGCCGGCTGTTGAACGTCAGGTGCAACGAAGGGTTAGGCCGCATTGCGCCGCAACCCCAGCCAGCGCGGGACTCGACTCACGTATGCCTGCCAGCTGGGCCCATGCCTTTGGGCGAGCCACGGCTCTTCCCCATAGACGACACGCAGGTGAAAGGCCAGGGCGACGAGCGCGCAGTAAAGGAGCAGACCCGAAGAGACAAAGGATGCGGCCCAGCCCAGCAGAGTGAGCAAGACGCAAACGTACATGGGATTGCGACTGTACCGGTACAGGCCAACAACTACCAGGTTCTGCGGTGGCGACCAAGGCGCAAGCGTTCCCTTGCCCTGGACATAGAAATCGCGAACGCACCAGAGCAACCCGACTGCTCCGGCGGCAAGCGGAAGCAGGCCCCACGGTTGCTGAAGGTGCAGCGCTCCCGACCACCAAAGCCAAACGGCGGGAATGGCGAACGCCACCATGCCGGGCATTGCGATGAAGGCAAGTAGCGCGCGCCAGAACATGCGGCCTAACGTTGGAGTTCACCTGCGGGCAACAGACGGCGAAGCCGGCTGTTGAACGTCAGGTGGAACGACGGGTTAGGCCGAGTGGGCCGCGCACGACTGGCTTTGAGCCAGGCTCGACCAGCCGCAAGATGAATTGAATCTCTGGCCATGAGGCCGACGTTAGGCCGAATGGCCCGCATTGGCGATGCGCGCAGTGCACCAATGCTTCCAGGCTGCGGCGCCCTGCGCACACCAAGAAAACAGCCGGGCCGGCCAGAACCGAGCGCGGCACCATTCAATGAGAGCTCGGTGTTGGCAAGCGAGTCGTGCCGCGCGCTCGTCCGCACGGCAGAGCGCTCGCGTCGGCGGCGAGCGCTGCAGCCTTGCTCGGTGATTGCGTGTGGAAGGGCCATTCGGTCTAACGTTGGAGTTCACCTGCGGGCAACAGACGGCGAAGCCGGCTGTTGAACGTCAGGTGGAACGACGGGTTAGGCCGAGTGGGCCGCGCACGGCGGACCTTCAGCCAGATGCGACCAGCCGCAAGATGACTTGAACCTCTGGCCACGAGGCCGACGTTAGGCCGAATGGCCCGCATTGGCGATGGTGGCATGAGGCCGAAGGGAGCAAGTTGCAACGCTCGAGGCGAGCCCAGAAAGCGGCGGTGCAGGCCCAGGACAGCGCGGCCCCCGGTGGTACGTGTCGCTAAGGCCGTCGAAAGGCCGCGCGCTCGTGGCCGGGCTCGGTGTTCGCGTGTGCCGCGACTGACCTGGCCGCGCTCGGTGCTGGTGTGTGGAAGGGCCATTCGGTCTAACGTTTGAGTTCACCTGCTGGCGGAAGCGGGCGAAGCCCGCTGTAGCCAGTCAGGTGCAACGAAGGGTTAGCCCGCGGAGTGGCAGTGGTGCGGACGGGCACGCTGGCGTTGCGCAGAGGCATGACAGCACGATGCCACGCGGCGCGGGAGCCGGCAAGGCCGATGCATAGAGGCAGGCGAGCGCCTTGCTCAAGGGCTGAGAAGACTCGCCGCTCGTGGCACGACCAGCGGCACTGGCGAGCCGAAAAGCCGCGCGCCGGAACGGCACAGTGCATCTTCGATGCGATGACCGTAGAACTGCTGTGCTGCGCGGCGTGCTTCGAGGACACGGCAAGCGGGCTAACGTTTGAGTTCACCCGCGTGCCGCAGACGGCGAAGCCGGCTGTGGCACGTCGGGTGCAACGAAGGGTTAGGTCGCACCGTTAGACACCTTCGAGGGTGATAAGCATGTCGAGCTCGCTCGTGCACTGCTTCCGGAGAGCGATGAGTGGCTGATACTCGGTTGAGGTGTACCAAGCGTTGAGTGCCTGCATGTCGGGAAACTCGATGATGACCACGCGCTCTGGCTTCCAGTGGCCACCTTCCGGAAACTTGTGTGTGCCACCCTTTGTAAGGTAGCGACCACCATGCTTGGCGATCATTGGCGCAACCTTGGTTCGGTACTCCTCGAACTTCGCTGCGTCTTTGATGACATGCTCGACGACCAAGTAGGCTGGCATCGCGGCTCCTGAGTGAATGACTGTGCGACCTAACGTTGGAGTTCACCTGCGGGCAACAGACGGCGAAGCCGGCTGTTGAACGTCAGGTGCAACGACGGGTTAGACCGAGTGGCCCGCGCGGGCGCACGATGGCGCGACACTCGACCAGCCGAAAGTTGACTTGAACCTCTGGCCACGAGGCCGACGTTAGGCCGAATGGCCCGCATGGGCAACGGCCGCAGGCTGCAGCGGCGGCCGATCTGTGAAGCGCGGCGCGGACCCAGAAAGCGCCCTGGCCTGGCCCAGGTAAGCGCGGCGCCGGCCAGGTGCTCCGATGCTGCGCTACCGCGAGGCCGCGCGCTCGACCAAGAGCTCGGTGTCCCGCGCGCATAGAGAGCGCTGCTGTGGCCCTGCTCGGTGATGGCCAATGGAAGGGCCATTCGGTCTAACGTTGGAGTTCACCTGCTGGCGGAAGCGGGCGAAGCCCGCTGTAGCCAGTCAGGTGCAACGACGGGTTAGCCCGCAAGCGTGTGTGCTCAGGCATGCAGGTGGCGCTGATGGAGAAGAACGACAACATCAACTACCACTAGGAGATCAACATTCGTGAGGCACCGGTGCGGCGGTAAATCATTGATTCGCAAGGCTTAGGCCGAACAGACGTGCTCAACATCTGGGCGGAACTGGGCGGAAGGTGGCCGGAGCCTTTGACGGCGGACAGAGAATGTGCTTAGCAATGCCAACCGCCGACGATCATGCCATGAGACGCCCAAGCCACGACCCGTACTGCGCATTCAAGAACGACAAGCAGCGCCTAAGAGCGCTGATATCGAGAGACCTGCGATACGCGGCAATCGCATGCGCGGTGATCGCGGGCAATGTGTACGTGCCATGGGGAACGCTTGCGCGGTGGTTGGGACTTGCGGGCTAACGTTTGAGTTCACCCGCGCGCCGCAGACGGCGAAGCCGGCTGTGGTGCGTCGGGTGCAACGAAGGGTTAGACCGCAGCCTTCTGGAAGATGACAAGGGATTCGCCCTCATGCTCTGTGCGTTCCAGCTCTGACCAACCGCAGCGGCGCAAGAGGCTGGCTGCTTTGGCGGTTGCGCAGTAGACGCTACTGTAGCCAAGGCGAAACGCGTGGGTTGCCAGAGCACTGAGGAGTACCGCGCCAATGCCTTTGCGACGAAGCGACGGGAGTACAAACCCGGCCGCAGCCCAGGGCTTGAGGTGTTGGTGAGTGGGCAGCGACCATGCCTTGAGCGCACCGACTCCAACGGGAACGCTTTCCCGGAGGACGACCAAACCTACTGGTAGCTCTGACTCCGAGGACGAGAACGCGCGCAGATCGGCCTCTGGATCGCCCCGGCCGCCAGGGCCATACCAAGCTGGCCACTCTTCCCGGAACCACGATGTGATGAGCGGCAAGTGCTGGCGGTGCATCGCCAAAGGCGCGACAGTCAGTGGCGATGGGTGCATTGCTGCGGTCTAACGTTGGAGTTCACCTGCTGGCGGAAGCGGGCGAAGCCCGCTGTAGCCAGTCAGGTGCAACGACGGGTTAGACCTCGGCATTGCAGCCATACGCTGCGGTGCAGACAATACGAGCTGTTCTGCCACAGCCGCAGCATAGCCCGAGCGTGCTCGGGGGAGAAGTGCCTCGGCTGTGGCTACGCGGCTCGGTGGCCCGCCGGCCGCCTGTGCGGTGAGCCACTCTCTGACTGCGCGGCGCAGCACGCCGGCGCGAAGCGCCAACGTGGGGCTGACTGACAGCGTTGGAACTGACGCGGCGGTACGGCGTAGCTTTTGGAGCCGTTGCCAGGCCGAGTAGCCGGAGCGTGCTGGCGATGCGGAAAACCACCTTCAAACCCGAAAGCTCTGCCTTTGCCTTTGCCACCTGCCCACCTGCGCCTGCGCAAGCTCTGCCTTGTGGCGCGCGACGCCAGAGCCCGGAGCAACGCGCGAGCCTTTGGAACTGCATGACCTCCGAGGTCTAACGTTGGAGTTCACCCGCGGGCGAAGGCTGGCGAAGCCAGCCGTAGCACGTCGGGTGCAACGACGGGTTAGGCCGCGGCGTCACCTGAGAGGGCTGCTCAGCGACGAAGTGCGTGAGACCTTAGCTGCGATTCACCTTGGAGATTGACATGCGAAGGTGCATCGGGGGTTGAGCCACGAATGACGTAGATGTACTCGGGGTCGGTAGTCGCGCGACAGCGCTCTGAGTATTGCTCAAGGGTTGTGGCTGCGGCCTTGGCCAAACCGGACTCCGCGCCACGCCAAACGACAAACTCTGTGCAAGAAGGACACTGGTAGTGCGTACGATGAAGGTTGATGAGCTCAAAGGAAGCTGAACTTCTGCAAAGAGGACACGCGGCCTTGTGGGTTGGAGTCATAGTGCGAACCTCGCAACAGAAGGAAAGACGCAGACCGCAGGCAGGCTAGCGGATGTTAGTTGGGCCTCGAGACTGAGGTTGCAGCGCCTCGGTTGTGTAGCAGCGACCTCCGCCAGTGCCGACGGGGGTGTAGCGGAGGACTTTGCCGTCGCGAATGTAGAAGATGTTGTTGCAAGCGGCGAAGCGCTGCATGCAACTCGCAAACTGAGAGTAGGCGGCATAGTTGATGGTTGATCCCCACACGCTGCCGCCGCCGGCGCACTGGCCAATGTGCGCACCATTGACGTAGTTCCAGATCTGGGTTCCGTCAGACGCGACTGTCTTGACGACTGGCACAGTAATGAAGACCGGGTGTGTCTCAAGTGCGACAACAGGCTGACCTACCCAAGCGTCGAGATCGACCTGGCGGACGGTTGCGCAGCCCAGCAGGCCGATTGACACCGCCAGCGTGCCCGTGGCAATGCGAGTCATGGTCTCCTCCTCAAGAGAACGTAGCGATTGTGATACTAGCGGCCTAACGTTGGAGTTCACCTGCTGGCGGAGGCGGGCGAAGCCCGCCGTAGCCAGTCAGGTGCAACGACGGGTTAGCCGTCAGTCGCGACGACGTAGGCATAGTCACCCGCATCGCTGCCGTACCGAGCCTTGATTGACGCGAACGTTCCGTTCTGAAGGTCAGTTGCCAATTGAGCAAGGCCTGCTTCAAGCTCAGCATGCGGAGCGAAGAGCGCGAAGGAACTGATATTTGCCCGGACGGCAGCGTTCAGGTACAGCTCTGGACGATGCTTGCCAGAGTAGAGAAAGAGATCTTGAATGTCCCTCGTCACCGAAAACGGGCGAACCGCTACGGAGCTGAACCCGGCTCGCGACAACGCGCTGCGAATCTGCGCTTCGGAGGGCATGTTCTCGATTGAGCGAGTCATCATCTGCGGGAAGTAGTGGCAGAGCCAGTAGTGCCGCATCTGCTCAGCGAGCCCCGTGAAGATGACGAAAGAGCCAGAGCGAAGCGCCCTTCGGGCTTCTGCGAATGGCGACTCCAGGTTGCCGAAGTGATGGATGGCCAGAGTGCAAATTGCGCCATCGAACGTGGAAGTCGGGAAGGGGAGGCAGCCGGCGTCAGACCGAACCCAAGCGACGACGTCGGACTTGGCCCGTGCCTGCGCCAACATGACTTCGGACACATCAACTGCGCTCCACTTCCCGCCGAGCGAACTAAGCGCCACTGTGTAGTTGCCGGTCCCGCAAGCAACGTCGAGGTAGGAACTCGACGGTGATAGCCGTAGGAACTCCGCAAGCGAACGGACAAGCGCAGGATCGGCGCGCCGCGAGGCCGCATAGGTGGTGCCGAGGGAGTCGTAGAGCGCTTGCATTCTGACGGCTAACGTTGGAGTTCACCTGCTGGCGGAAGCGGGCGAAGCCCGCTGTAGCCAGTCAGGTGCAACGACGGGTTAGACCGCGCACTACTTTGAGCACGCGCCATAGAACGCACAGCCAACGGCGAACATGATGAGCAGCGTAACGACTACCCCGCCGAGGAGCAAGACGGCGCTGGCGGCTAAACGATGACCCAGCGATGGGTAGGACATGGCTTGGGCCAGACACACCGACGCCACGGCCGGGAGAAACGAGGCAAGGGGCGTTGGGTCCGGGTGACGGCCCGTGACCGAAGATGGCGTGAAGGCGTAGTGGGTCAAGGCCACGGAGCCCAGAACCAGGGTGACGAGCGCCCAGAGGAAGACACTTCGTGGAGCAGGTCGGCGCATGTGGGATGCGCGGTCTAACGTTTGAGTTCACCTGCGGGCAGCAGACGGCGAAGCCGGCTGTTGCCCGTCAGGTGCAACGATGGGTTGGGCCTCTCGTGCCAAGGCGCACTACTTCGCCGCAACGGCGAGAACCGCCTTTGGATTGACACTTGCGATGGCCAGGAGCGTTCGCGCGGCGCCGCTTGGCTGCTTGCGGCCTTGCTCCCAACCCTGAAGGGTGCGCACCGACACGCCGAGCAGCGCAGCAAACTGCGATTGGGAGAGGCCTGTCTTCTGGCGGGCCTCGATCACCGGAGAAGAAACGACACGCGTTTGGCCGGCTTTCATTTCACGAACCGACTGCAGCAACTCGGCCGCGAGATCGCGCTTGGCTTCGTAGGCTGCCAGTTGGGCCTTGGACAGGGGCTTACTCTTCGAGGGCACGACGAATCTCCTTGAGCCTTGCGCCGGTGAGGCTATCGGTCTTCGCCTTTGCATACAGCGTCAGCAGAACAACCTCACCTTCAGCGCTGCGAGTGAAGTAGATGACCCGAACTCCACCTGACTTGCCCGTGCCTGCACGCCGCCAGCGTACCTTTCGAATGCCACCGGACTCGGGCACGACATCTCCGGCGGTGGGATGCTCGGCGATGTACGCCGCAAAGGCTCCGCGTTCTTCTTCGGTCCAGTACAGCGGCCACTGGCGTTGGAACAGCAGCGTCTCTACGACGGTGAGCATATGGCACTATACGCCTGGGGCGTATAGCTGTCCAGTCAGCCGCAAGAGGCCCAACGTTGGAGTTCACCTGCTGGCGGAAGCGGGCGAAGCCCGCTGTAGCCAGTCAGGTGCAACGACGGGTTAGCCCGCAGGCGATTGACTGACCATATAGATGGCACCATAATGGCACCACTATGGTTGGAGCGCTGTACGATGCCTACCACGCTGACCTTGAAGAACATTCCTGACGAGGTGTACGAACGACTCAAGCTTTCCGCCGAGACCAACCGGCGCAGCATGAACAGTGAGGCCATTGTGTGTCTGGAAGCGGCATTGCAGGCCAACAGGCTGACGCCGACCGAGCGGCTTGCACGCGCACGCGCCTTGCGCGCTGCCCTGCCAAGAGGGAAGTTCCGCGCCACGACGATTGATGCGATGAAGCGAGAGGGCCGCCCGTGATTGTGGTGGACTCGAACGTAGTTGCGTACCTGTACTTGCCGGGCGAGCACACGGCCAAGGCCGAAGCGCTGCTCGAACAGGACGGCGATTGGGTAGCTCCTGTTCTTTGGCGTAGCGAGTTTCGCAACATTCTTGCTGGCTATATACGGCGCAAGACGCTGACCTTTGCCCAGGCATGCGGGGTTCAGAGCGAGGCCGAAGATCTACTGGCGGGCTCGGAGTTCGAGGTGGAGTCGAAAGCGGTCCTGGAGCTTGTGCGCGACAGCGATTGCTCGGCATATGACTGCGAGTTTGTGGCGCTCGCGATGAAGCTGCAAGTTAAGCTGATCACGATGGACGCGAAGCTATTGAAGTCGTTCCCGAAGCACGCTGTGTCGCTTGCTGCGGGCTAACGTTAAATGGACAGAGCGGATTGAAGCACCTGGCTCCGCCCAATGAGCTGATGGCTTACGTGAGGAGTCGACGATAACCCCCTTTCGGGGGCCCGCTTCGAATCCGTCTTGGGGGCGATGCGCAGGTGCAATGGCATGCCTAAATTTTCGGGTATGGCCGCCAAGTTCACGAAGCCCCGCGCGACCCCGGATGCCGGGTCTGCCGAGCCCCTAGGCGGCAGCGCAACTCGGCCCGCGGGGGCCGCTCTGCCGCCGCCTGTCGCATCCGCCCCGCCTCCCAAGCTGCTAACGCGGCTGCGCGACGCGCTTCGGCTGCGGCACTACTCGATCCGTACCGAGCAGGCGTACGTCGATTGGGTCCGTCGCTTCGTCGTCTTCCACGGCAAGCGCCATCCCGCTCGACTCGGTGCTTCCGAGGTGCAGGAGTTCCTGACTCACCTGGCGGTCGAGCGCTCGGTGTCGTCCTCGACGCAGAACCAGGCCAAGTCGGCGCTGCTGTTCCTCTACCGCGAGGTGCTGGCGGTCGACCTGCCGTGGCTCGACGAGGTGGTCGGCGCCAAGCTCTCGCGGCGGCTGCCGGTGGTGCTCACGCCGTCGGAGGTGCGGCTGCTGCTGGCCGAGCTGTCGGGCACGATGGGCCTCGTGGCTTCGCTGCTCTACGGCACCGGGCTGCGCCTGATCGAGGCGCTGCGCCTGCGCGTCAAGGATATCGAGTTCGAGCGCCGCGAGATTCTCGTGCGCGACGGCAAGGGCGCCAAGGATCGGGTGACCGTGCTGCCGGAGAACCTGATCGCCGCGCTGCAGGCCCAGTTGGGGCTCGTGCGCAAGCTGCATCTGCGCGATCTCGCGGCGGGTTGCGGCGATGTCTGGCTGCCCGACGCGCTGCAGGTCAAGTACCCGAATGCCGCTCGGCAGTGGGGTTGGCAGTGGGTGTTCCCGTCGACCACGCGCTCGGTCGATCCGCGCTCGGGCGCCGAGCATCGCCATCATCTGCACGAGAACTCGGTGCAGCGTTCGGTGTCGATCGCTGCGCGCCGCGCCGGCATCGTCAAGCCGTGCTCGCCGCACGTGCTGCGCCACTATGTCCCGCGCCGAACTATGTCCCGCCGAGATCTCGAGGCCGATGTAAAGCACCCAATGACGACGGTACATAGTCCGCGCTCGATCACAGGGCGGTCAGGAACGCGAGCAACTTGTCGCCCGGTCGATAGCGGCCGGCCTTGGCGCCGGGTGGTGTCGTCCTTGCGAGCACTTGCTCCTTCAACGCGAGGTTCGCATCGAGGTACTTTTGCGTCGTCTCGATCGACTCGTGCCCAAGCCATAGCGCGATGACTGCCTGCTCGACGCCGGCCTGGAGCAAGTCCATGGCTGTTGTGTGCCGCAGCATGTGCGGCGTCACGCGCTTGCTCGCCAGCGATGGGTAGGTGCGGCTGGCCGTGGCCACATGCTTGGCCAGCAGGTAATGCACGCCGTGTGAACTCAGGCGTCCACCTTGCGCGTTCGGGAACAGCGGCTGCCCTGTGGCCTTCAGCGGCTCGCGCAACCACGCGGTCATCACGGCGCGCGTGGCCTTGCTCAGCGGCGTACAGCGTTCCTTGCGTCCCTTGCCGATCACGCGCACATGCGAGCCTGCGCCGATGCTCAAGTCCTCGCGCTGCAGGCCGGTCAGCTCCGACAGCCGCAGCCCCGTCTGCACTGCCAGCAAGATCAGCGCGTGGTCGCGCCGTCCGGACCAGGTACTGCGATCCGGCGCGGCCAGCACCGCGTCCACTTCGGCGCGAACGAGGTAGCCCACCAGCGCGCGCGTGAAGCGCTTGGACGGGATCGCCACCACGCGCTGCGCCTGCGCCGCATGCGCGGGCGACTCGAACGCGACGTAGCGGAAGAACGAGTGGATCGCCGTCAGGCGCAGGTTGCGCGTTCGCGCCGACGCGCCGCGGCGCTGCTCCAGCTCGTCGAGGAAGGCCAGCACCAGCGGCGCGTCGATGTCGCTCAACGCCAGCTGCGAGGGCGCCTTGCACAGGCGCTGCTGCGCGAAGCGCAGCAGCAGCCGGAAGGTGTCGCGGTACGACGCAATCGTGTGCGGACTTGCCCGGCGCTGCGTCATCAGGCGCCGCGTAAAGAAGCCCTCGAGCAGCATCGCAAAGTTCGCTGCCGCGTTCATGAGGACGCTCCCCAGCGCCGCTCCAGCCGCGCCATTGCCTGCGCCATCAACTCCGGCTGCGCACTCAGGTACCAGTAGGTGTCGGCCACATGCACGTGGCCTAAGAAGGTGGACAACACCGGCAGCCGGCGCGCCACGTCCTCGCCTGAGGCGTACCAGTGCAGCAGGGTCTGCACCGCGAAGCGATGCCGCAGGTCGTGCAGGCGCGGCCCGTGGCTGGCCGTCAGTCCGCGCAGCCCCACCTGACGCGACAGCGCATAGAACGTGCGGTGCACCGCGGCGGCGTCGAGCCGGTTGCCGGTGTTGGAGACGAACACGTAGTTCGAGCACTTCGCGCCAAACCCCTTCTCCCGGCGACGCAGATACTCGACAAGCACGGCGGCCGTAGATGTGTGGATCGGCACCAGGCGCGAGCGGCCGCGCTTGGCCGCGCGGATCGTGAGCACGCCCTGTTCGAGATCGACATCGCGCAGCTCCAGGTGCAAGGCCTCCGAGATGCGCAAGCCGGTCACGCTGAGCAGACCCAGCAGGCAGTGGTAAAGCATCGGCCGCAGCGACGTCGATGGCCAGGCCGTCGATAGCGTCAGCGCCGCCGACAGCAGACGATCGATCTCCTGCTGCGTGTACAGGTACGGACGAGCCCGCGTTGAGCGATGCGGCAGCAGGCCCGCGGCCGGCACCTCGGTGGCCGCATCGGTGGCGCTTCGGTAGCGTGCGAAGCCGCGCACGAATCCAAGGCGCCGCGCCCAATCGGCGGGTTGCGCGCCAGCCGACTGTTGCGCCCACTCCAGGGCCAAGGCGCTGGTGATGCGCCGCTGGCCGCGCTGCTCCAGGAAACTCACGAACCTGGGCAGTTGCAACCCAGCGTCGTGCATCTTGAAACCCAGGCCGCGTCGCAGCTCGAGGTACTCGCTCAATGCCTCGCGCAGGGTATTCATGGTGCAACTCCCGGCCAGGCGGGCGCCAGTGCACGCAATGCGATGAGGTCCACGCGGGCATAGACGGTCGTGATCTGTGGACTGCGGTGGCGCAACAACTCGCCGATCTCGGGCAGCGACGCGCCTTGCCTCAGCAGGTTGACCGCCAACGCATGGCGGAACTGGTGCGCGCCCTTGTGCGGGGCGTCGATGCCGGCACGCTGCAGCGCGTGCTCGACGATCGAAGCCACGGCCACTGCACTGTTCTTGAAGGAACGGATGGGCGCACGCGAGCGCAGGAATACATGCCGGTCCGCGCTGGCGGGGCGGCCATCTTGCAGGTACGCGGCGATGGCCTCGCCGACATCGGGTGGCAGCGGCAACAGGCCATCGCGCCCGCCCTTGCCGCACACGCGCAGGCAGCCGGCGCTCCAGTCCACGTCGTCCAGCCGCAGCGCCGCGACCTCGCTGGAGCGCAGCCCCAGGCGCGCCAACAGCAGCAACACGGCGCGATCACGCCGGCCGACGGCGGTATGCAGCTTGCAACTCTCGATCGCAAGACGCGCATGCTCGGCCGAGATCGCGCGCGGCAGCGTCGGTGTCGTGGCCCAGCTCGACACCGAGGGCACGGCGGCGACGATCTGTGGCGTCACCTCGCCGCACATCTGGCCGTGGTTGAGCAGCGAGCGCAGCGCCGTGATCATCAGCTTGAGCCGACGCGCCGGCATGCGCTGGGCCTGACGCTGCACATGCTCGATGACGTCTGCGGGCTGCAATGCGCGCAGATCCACAGGGCCGGAGCCGTAGCGCGACCTCAGGAACGGGACTGCAAGCTCGCAGTACGTATCGATCGTGCGCTCGGCCAGGCCGCGGACCTGTCGCAGATGCGCGGCGAAGCGGTCGATCGCCTCATCCACCGGATCGCTGGGTGCGGATGCCATCTGCTCGGCCAGGCCGCGCTCGCGCAGGAAGCGCAGCAACTGGCACAGCTCGAAGCGGGCGATGCGTCGGCTACGCGTGCGGCCGTTCAGAGCAGCGCGCAAGTAGCGCTCGGCGACAGCCTCGTCGACGATCGGCGCAACGGCGCCGTGACTTCGCCGCTCCAGCCATGCGCTGAATTGCGCGGCACGGTAGAGCTTGTGATGCAAGCAGAACGCCGAGTACTGCTGTGCGATGAGCGAGGCGGCGAACGATTCGAGGTGCGGGGCGATCGGGCCTTGCGCCAAGCGCACGAGCGCCAGCGCACGATCGATGCTGCGGGACATGGGGACTCCTTCCGGACGATTGCCTGGGAAGGAGCAACGCTATGTCCAGCGCGGTCGAGCCGGGCGCCACAGCGAGTCTCACTCACCGTCAGTGAGTGGACATAGTTCGGCGCGGGACATAGTTCCGCCTATGTAGAGCTGGCAATAGGCGCCATTCGTTCGCCACCCACCTGCTGCAGGCCGGCTACGACATCCGCACGGTGCAGGAGTTGCTCGGCCACGCCGACGTCAAGACCACGATGATCTACACGCACGTGCTCAACCGCGGTGGCCGCGGCGTGCGCAGCCCGCTCGACGCGGTCTGACCGCCGGTTCCGGAATCACATGGCCTGTCAATCTGTTCCGGTCGAGCCGCTTGGCCTTCGCGCAGTTGGCCGCGTCGCCTGCGCCGTCGCCGCCGGCGCCAAACTATGCGTTCTGTCGCACGGCCCCCGCTGCAGGAGCAGCGGCTGCCACGGCGTCTGCGCCCTCGTCGCTGCCGCGCCACTTGGCCATCAAGGCTTGCCACTTCGTGCGCGCCGCCGCGAGGTGCCGTGCCTTCACGTGCCCGTAGCCGCGGATCTCCTCGGGGATGCGTGCAATCTCCACCGCCAGCGCCAGCCGCGCGTCGCTGGTCAGGCCGCTGCGCAGCACCTCGTCGAGGCTGGCCTTGTACTCGTCGATCAGCCGGCGCTCGGTCTTGCGCTCGGCGGTGTAGCCGAACACGTCGAGCGGCGTGCCGCGCAAGCTCTTCAGCTTGACGAGCACCTCGAAGGCCTTGCGCATCCACGGGCCGTAGGGCCGCTTGACCAGTTCGCCCTTGGCGTTGCGCCTGGCCGTCAGCGGCGGCGCCAGGTGGTGCACGAGCTTGTAGTCGCCCTCGAACATCGACTCGATCTGCGCGGTGAACTGCGGGTCGGTGTGCAGCCGCGCGACTTCGTACTCGTCCTTGTACGCCATCAGCTTGAACAGGTAGCGCGCCACCGCTTCGGTGAGCCGGGTGCTGCTCGCGCTCGCGCCGGCCTCGGCCGCGCGCACCTTGGCGATGTACGCACGGTACTGCGCCGCGTAGTCGGCGTCCTGGTAGGCGGTGAGGAACTCCACGCGCCGGCTGATCGTCTCGTCGAGCGACGGCTTCCGGACGAACTCGATCACCTGTCTGGCTTCGTACAGTGCCTTCACCGCGGCATAGTCGTGCGCGCAGCGGCGGCCCCATTCGAACGCCGCCTTGTTGTTCTCGACCTGCACGCCGTTGAGCTCGATCGCGCGCAGCAGCGCGGCGCGGCTCACCGGCACCTGGCCTTGCTGCCACGCGTAGCCCAGCAGCAGCGGGTTGGTGTAGATGCTGTCGCCGAGCAGTTGCACCGCCGCGGTGTCGGCATCGAACAGCCCGAGCTTGTCATTGCCCACCGCCGCCAGCAGCGCGGCCTCGCAGCCACCTTGCGGAAACTGCCAGTCGGGGTTGCCGACGAACGCCGCGGTCGGCGTGGCGTGCGAGTTCAGCGCCACGTAGGTGCGGCCCTCGCGCATCAGCGCCAGCGTGCTCTTGCCGGCGGCGACGATGCCGTCGCAGGCGATCACGAGGTCGGCCTTCGCGGTGTCGACCTTGGTGGTGAAGATCGCCTCGGGCCGGTTGGCGATCTGCACGTGGCTCCAGGTGGCGCCGCCTTTCTGCGCCAGGCCCGCGCTGTCTTGCGTGACGACGCCCTTGCCTTCGAGGTGCGCCGCCATGCCCAGGAGCTGCCCGATCGTGATGACGCCGGTGCCGCCGATGCCGGCCACCACGATGCCCCACGCGGTTTCGGCCAGCGGCAGCGCCGGCTCGGGGATCTCGGGCAGCGTGGCGGGGTCGGGGCGCGACGCGGCTTGCTTGTTCGGCTTCTTGAGCTGCCCGCCCTCGACGGTGACGAAGCTCGGGCAGAATCCCTTCACGCACGAGTAGTCCTTGTTGCAGGTGTTCTGGTTGATGCGCCGCTTGCGGCCGAACTCGGTTTCCACCGGCTCGACGCTCAGGCAGTTGCTCTGCACGCTGCAGTCGCCGCAGCCCTCGCACACCAGCTCGTTGATCACCACCCGCTTGGGCGGGTCTTCCATCTTGCCGCGCTTGCGGCGGCGCCGCTTCTCGGTGGCGCAGGTCTGGTCGTAGACGAGGATCGTGCAGCCTTCGATCTCGCGCAGCTCGCGCTGCACGGCGTCGAGTTCGTCGCGGTGGCGCACCGTGGTGCCGGGGGCGAGATTCAGCGGACCGTTGTACTTCTCGGGCTGGTCGGTCACCACCACGATGCGCTTGGCGCCTTCAGCCTCGAGCTCGCGCGTGATCTGCGGCACCGTGAGCACGCCGTCGATCGGCTGGCCGCCGGTCATCGCCACCGCGTCGTTGTAGAGGATCTTGTAGGTGATGTTCACGCCCGCGGCGATCGCCTGGCGGATCGCCAGGAACCCCGAGTGGTAGTACGTGCCGTCGCCGAGGTTGGCGAACAGGTGCGGCCGCTTGCTGAACGGTGCCTGGCCGACCCACGGCGCGCCCTCGCCGCCCATCTGCGTGAAGCCCACCGTCGAGCGGCCCATCCACACCGCCATGAAGTGGCAGCCGATGCCGGCCATCGCGAGCGACCCCTCGGGCACGCGCGTGCTCGTGTTGTGCGGGCAGCCCGAGCAGAACCACGGCTGGCGCTCGGCGCCGCCGGTGGCGCCGGCGGCGAGCGCGCGCTCCTTGGCTTCGAGCACGCGCAGCCGCTCGTCCATGCGCGCGGCGATGTCGCCCGGCACGCCGAGCTTCTTGAGCCGTTTGGCGATCGCCTGCGCGATGATCGCCGGCGTCAGGTCGGCGTTGGCGCGCAGCAGCCAGTTGCCGCTCGGGTTGGGCCGGCTCCACTCGCCGCCCTCGTCGCCGTCGGACTGGTCGAACTTGCCGAGCACGTTGGGCCGCACGTCGGCCCGCCAGTTGTACAGCTCTTCCTTGAGCTGGTACTCGATGACCTGGCGCTTCTCTTCCACCACCAGGATCTCGTCGAGCCCCTGCGCGAATTCGCGCGTGATCATCGCGTCGAGCGGCCACACCACGTTGACCTTGTGCAGCCGGATGCCGAGCTGCCGGCAGGTGTCGTCGTCGAGCCCCAGGTCGGCCAGCGCCTGGCGCGTGTCGTTGAACGCCTTGCCGCTGGCGATGATGCCGAAGCGGTCGTTCGGCCCGCTGATCACGTTGTGGTTCAGCTTGTTCGCGCGCACGTAGGCGAGCGCCGCGTACCACTTGGTGTCGAACAGCCGCGCCTCCTGCACCAGCGCGGTGTCGGGCCAGCGGATGTGCACGCCGCCGGGCGGCATCGCGAAATCCGTCGGCAGCACGATCTGCACACGGTCGGGGCTCACGTCGATGCTGGCGGCCGACTCCACCACCTCCTGGATCGTCTTCATCGACGTCCACACGCCGGCGAAGCGGCTCATCGCGAACGCGTGCAGCCCGAGGTCGAGGATGTCCTGCGCGCTCGACGGAAAGAACACCGGCAGCCCGCAGGCCTTGAAGATGTGGTCGCTCTGGTGCGCGGCGGTGCTGCTCTTGGCGACGTGGTCGTCGCCGGCCACCGCGATCACGCCGCCGTGCGGCGAGGTGCCCGCGAGGTTGGCGTGCTTGAAGACATCGGAGCAGCGGTCGACGCCCGGGCCCTTGCCGTACCAGATGCCGAACACGCCGTCGTACTTGTTGTTGGCCTTGTCGAACTCCAACTGCTGCGTGCCCCAGATCGCGGTGGCGGCCAGTTCCTCGTTGACGCCGGGCTGGAACACCACGTGGTGCGCCGCCAGGTGCTTCTTGGCCGACCACAGCGCCTGGTCGTAGCCGCCCAGCGGCGAGCCGCGGTAGCCGCTGACGAAGCCGGCGGTGTTGAGGCCGCGCTGACTGTCGCGCACGCGCTGCAGCATCGGCAGCCGCACCAGCGCCTGGATGCCGCTCATGAAGGCGCGGCCCGACTCCAGCGCGTACTTGTCGTCGAGCGTCACGGTCTCCAGGGCCTTGCGGATCGACTCGGGCAGCGGGGCGTTCATGGGGCGCTCCTGACGGTGGGCTCGTCAGTGTAGGCGGCGCGCGCGCAAGGTGCGCCGTGCGCGCGCAAACGGTGGTGTGTCGTCCGGTCTTTGCGGCGAGCGGCGTCAGCGTTGGCGTCCACAGCCGCGCATGCGGTCGGGCGCTCGGCGGTTACGGCTCGTCGGTGTTTGCGCGGGGTGCGTCGCAGGCGATCAGCGCGGCCACAGCGCCCACACGCGCAGCGGCTGCTTCATGCGGCCGGCCATCGCCTCGGCCTGCGGGCCCCAGCCCCAGAAGTAGTCGACGCGCACCGCGCCGCTGATCGCGCTGCCGGTGTCCTGCGCCATCACCGCACGGCGCAGCGGCTGCGCGCTCAGCGGCTCGGTGGTGTCGAGCCACAGCACCGTGCCGTACGGCACCGCCAGCGGGTCGACCGCCACCGAGCGCCCCGGCGTCAGCGGCACGCCCTGCGCGCCGCGCGGGCCCACGCCCGGGTCGGGCAGCGGCTCCTCGCGAAAGAACACCACGCGCGGGTTGCTGCGCACCAATTCGTCGACGCGCCGCGGGTTGCGCCGCGCCCAGTCGCGGATCGCCGGCCACGACGCCTCGTCGCTGCGCAGCTCGCCTTGTTCGATCAGCCAGCGGCCGACCGACTTGTACGGGAAGTCGTTGTGCCCGGCATAGGCGATTCGCAGCGTGCGCTCGCGGCCGTCGGGCTCGGTGAGGCGCAGCCGCCCCGACCCCTGCACCTGCACCAG
>JAJVIL010000078.1 GCA_022072045.1 Burkholderiaceae bacterium
AGCGCCGGCCGCGCAGCGGCGTCGTCGAGCACCAGCCGCCATTGCCGGCGCAACGGCGAGCGCGCTTCGGGCTCGACGCGCACGTGGTGCAGCCGCCGGTCGCGCGACAGCAACAGCTCGAACGGCCGGTCGCGCGCGCACCATTGCAGCATCTCGTCGAGCCGGCGGATCCGCCAGCCATCGACAGCCAGCAGTTCGTCGCCCGCGCTGATGCCCGCGCGCGCCGCGGCGCTGTCGACCAGCACCGACTTGACCTGCACGCCGCTCAGCGGGCCTTCGCTCAGGCGCAAGCCGAGCCCGGCCGCCAGCGGCGTCGCCTCGTCGAACACCGCGATGGCGGCACTCGCGAGCAGGCGCTGCAGCGGCAGCTCGGCGGTGCCGCGCACCCAGTGCTGCAGTTCGCGCGCCGGCGCGCGGCCGCCGGCGGCCTCCACCGCTTGCAGGATGCGGGGCTCGTCGATCGGCCCGCCGCGGCTGCTGCGCCACAACGCGCGCATCACCGCATCGAGCGAGCTGCCGGTCTGGCGCAACGCGAGGTCGAGCGCCAGCGCGGTCAACGCACCCTTGGCGTAGTAGCTGACCGTGATGTTCGGCGTGTTCTCGTCGCTGCGGTAGTACTTGGTCCACGCTTCGAAGCTCGCCTGTGCCAGGCTGTGCACCAGCCGCCCCGGCGTGGCGCGCACGGCGTTGGCGCTCTTGGCGAGCAACGCCAGGTAGGCCGTGGTGTCGATCAGCCCGGCGCGCAGCAGCAGCAGGTCGTCGTAGTACGAGGTGAAGCCCTCGAAGAACCACAGCAGATCAGTATGGTTCTCGCGCGCGTAGTCCAGGTGCGCGAACTCCGCCGGCTTCAGCCGCTTCACGTTCCAGGCGTGGAAGTACTCGTGGCTGATCAACCCGAGCAGGTCGACGTAGGCCTCGTTCGCAGCGTCCGTCTCGGGCCGCGGCAGGCTTCGCCGCGGCGCCAGCAGCGCCGTGCTGGCGCGATGCTCGAGCCCGCCGCGCCCGTCTTCGACCGTGTTGAGCGCAAAGAGGTAGTGCGCGAACGGCGGCCGCACGCGGCCGCGGCCGTGCCAGAACGCGATCTGGGTCTCGCAGATGCGTTTCGCGTCGGCCAGCAGCCGTTCGCCGTCGAAGCCGTCGTAGGCGCCGGCCACCGCGAATTCGTGCGGCGCCCCGCCTGCAACGAAGCGCCCGCGCCAGAACGTTCCCAGCTCGAACGGGTGATCGACCAATTCGTCGTAGTCGGCCGCCTCGAAGGTGTGGGCGGCGCCGCGCACGCGCGGCATCGCGGTGGCGACTTGCCAGCCGCGCGGCAGCGCGGCGATCTCGATGCGATGCGCCTCGCCCTCGCGCCCGACAGCTTGCAGGCAGACGCTGGTGCCGTTGAAGAAGCCGCGTTGTGCGTCGAGATAGCAGGCGCGCACCGAGGTGTCGAACGCGTAGACGCGATAGCTCACGCGCAGCGCCGCGCGACCATGGCACTGCGCGAGCCAGTGCGACTTGTCGAGTTGCCGCAGCCTCACTTCGCGCCCGCCCTGCCAGGCGCGCAGGTGCGAGAGGTGACGCGCGAACTCGCGCACCAGGTAGCTGCCGGGGATCCACACCGGCAGCCCGAGCGCCTGCTCGGCAGCGGGTTGCGGCAAGGTCAGCGTGACGTGGAAGTGGTGGCTGTGGCGATCGGCCGGCGCGACGCGGTAGCGAATCATGGGCACGCATTGTCCCGCGCCATGGCGGGAGCTACGCCGCGCGTCAGCGCTTGGCGGCGGCGAGCAGCCGGCTCTCGAGTTGCTCGAGCGGCAGCGCGCCGGGCGAGCGGGTACCGTCTTCGAACACCACCGCCGGCGTGCCGTTGACGCGGTGGCGGCTGCCCAGTGCGAGGTTGCGCTCGAGCGCCACGGCATCGCATGCCCCCATCGCCTTGGGCGGCGTGGCGCCGTCGACCATCCAGCTGCGCCACACCTTGCCGGGTTCGCGCGCGCACCAGATGTCGCGCGACTTGACGTTCGAATCGGGCCCGAGGATCGGGTACAGGAAGGTGTAGATCGACACGTCCTTCAACGCCACCAGGTCGCGCTCGAGCCGCTTGCAGTAGCCGCAGTTGGGGTCGGCGAACACCGCCAGCTTGCGCGAGCCGTTGCCCTGCTTGATGAGAAACGCGTCCTTCAGCGGCAGGCTGGCGAAGTCGATCTGCGTCAGCTTGGCGATTCGCGCCTCGGTGAGGTTGGCGCGCGTCTTGGTGTCGATGATGCTGCCCTGGATCACGTACTGCCCTTGCTCGTCCGTGTACAGCACGTCGGTGCCGATGCGCACTTCGTACAGGCCGGGAACCGGCGTCTTGCTGACCTCGTCGATCGGCGGGAAGTTGGGCAGGCGCGCGGCCAGGTTCTTGCGGATCGCCGCCTCGTCGGCCGACGCGCCGATGGTCATCGCCAGCGCACACACGGCCAGCATCGTTCGCACGAAAAGCATTTCCAAACCCCTCATCGGTCAGCCTTCGAGCGCCTGCCCGGCCAGCCATCGCTTGGCCGGCGCGGCCCGGTCGACCAGACCCATGCCGCGATTGCGCAGTTCCCGCACCCAGCCGTGCGGCGACGAAAAACCGTTCACCAGCGCATCGGTCAGCCACGACATCGACTGCACCGGCCACGCGCGCGAGCGCGCGTAGCGACGCAGCAAGCGCTCGTCGCCGAGTGCACGCCACGGTTCGCGCGCGGCCAGCGTGTCGGCCAGCGCCTGCACGTCGCCCAGCCCGAGGTTGAGCCCCTGGCCGGCCAGCGGGTGCACGAGGTGCGCGGCGTCGCCGATCAGCACCCAGCCTTCGCCGCAGACCGGGTGCGCCCTGGCCACTGCGAGCGGCCAGGCGGAGCGCTCGCTGGCCAGGCTCAGGCCGCCGGGCAACTCGGCGTCGGCGGCGCGCAACTCGGCCTCGAACGCCGCGGGCGCCAGCACCATCAGCGCTTCGGCGCGTTCGCGCGGCAACGACCACACCAGCGCATACGAGTGCTGCGGCTGCGGCCGATCGAAGGGCAGCAGCGCCAGCACGTCGGGCGCGCGAAACCACTGATGCGCCGACCCCTGGTGGGGCTCCTGCGCGGTCAGGCGCGCGGCGATCGCCGTCTGGCCGTAGTCGTGACGGTCGAAGCGCGCGCCGAGCGCCGCGCGCGAAGCCGAGTGCTTGCCCTCGGCGTACACGGCCAGCGGGGCGGGCGGTGCATCGTCGACGCGCTGGACATGCGCGGCAAAGCGCAAGGCCGCGTTCAATGCAAGATCGAGCTCGGCGGCGTCGACGATCCAGGCCAGCGCCTCGACGCGTTGCGTCCACGCCGAGAAGTGCAGCCGCCCGGCGGGGGCGTCGCCGCACACCTGCATGTCGTAGACCGGTGTCACCGCGTCGGCCGGCAACGCGTCCCACGCCTTGAGCCGCTGCAGCAACCTGCGCGACGCGGCGTTCAGCGCGTAGGCGCGCACGTCGCTGCGCGACGGCTCGCCCGGTGCGGCTGCGCTAAGCGCAACACGCAGGCCCTGCTGTCCGAGCGCCAGCGCCAGCGTGGTCGCGACCGCGCCGCGACCACGGATGCTGACGTCCACCGCATGCATGCGGCATTGTAGGCAGCACCTCCCTGGTCGCGCCGGCAAGGCAAAATCGGCCCGCCATGAATGAGCAAACCGTCTCGATCGCCGGCCTGTACGTGCACCCGGTGAAATCCTGCGCCCGCATCGAGCTCGAGCAGGCGCTGCTGTGCGAAACCGGGCTCGAATGGGACCGCCAGTGGATGGTGGTCGACGAGCACGGCGTCTTCCTGTCGCAGCGCGTCGAGCCGCGGCTCGCGCTGGTGCGGCCGACGTTGCGCACCAGCGACCTGATGCTGCGCGCACCCGGGATGCTGACGCTGCACCTCGCGCTCGACGCCATCGAGCGCGAGGCGACGGTGCAGGTATGGAACGACACCGTACGCGCCGGCGACATGGGTGACCTGGCGGCGCAGTGGTTCAGCGATTTTCTGGGCCGGCCGGTTCGTCTGGCGCGCTTCGACCCCGACGTGCAGCGGCTGTCCGACAGTCGCTGGACCGGCGGCACCACCGCACTCACCGCGTTCGCGCTGTTGGCGCTGTCGTCTGCATCGCTGGCCGAGCTGAATCGCCGTCTGTCCGCGCGCGGCGCCGAATCGGTGCGGTCCGATCGCTTCCGGCCTAACCTTGTTCTCGACGGGCTCGACAGCCACGGCGAGGACTGGATCGACCGCATCGAGTTCGACACCGACGACGGGCCGGTGGTGCTGCGATTCGTCAAGCCGTGCACACGCTGTTCGATCCCCGACGTCGACCCCCAGCGCGGCGAGCTCGACCACGCGGTCGGGCCCGAGTTGTCGGCCTACCGCGCCGACCCGCGTTTCGACGGCAAGCTCACCTTCGGCATGAACGCCATCGTCGAGCAGGGGGTCGACCGCTGGCTGCGCGTGGGCGCGACCGGCCGCGCGACGATCCGCTTCGACTGACGGGCCTGCCCGGCAGCGGCGGCATGCCGCCGTAGAATCGCCGCCCGCCTGCGCGACGCCGATCGCCCAGCCCTCCGCCCACCCCCGACCCCGCCATGAGCCTGAAGTGCGGCATCGTGGGCCTGCCCAACGTCGGCAAGTCCACCCTTTTCAATGCCCTCACCAAGGCCGGCATCGCGGCCGAGAACTACCCTTTCTGCACGATCGAGCCCAACGTCGGCATCGTCGAGCTGCCCGACCCGCGGCTGGACCGGCTCGCCGAGATCGCGCACCCCGAGCGGGTGGTGCCGGCCATCGTCGAGTTCGTCGACATCGCGGGCCTGGTCGCCGGCGCCAGCAAGGGCGAGGGCCTGGGCAACCAGTTCCTGTCGCACATCCGCGAGACCGATGCGATCGTCAACGTCGTTCGCTGCTTCGACGACCCCAACGTCGTGCACGTCGCCGGCAAGGTCGACCCGATCGGCGACCTCGAAGTGATCCAGACCGAGCTGTGCCTGGCCGACCTGGCCACCGTCGAGAAGGCGCTGCAACGCCACACCAAGGTCGCCAAGGCCGGCGGCGACAAGGAGGCGCAGCGCCTGGTCGACGTGCTGAACCGCTGCCTGGCGGCGCTGAACCGAGGCGAGCCCGTGCGCTCGATCGCCTTCAGCAAGGAGGAGCGGGCCGTACTCAAGCCACTGTGCCTGATCACCGCCAAGCCGGCGATGGTCGTCGCCAACGTGGCTGAGGACGGCTTTGTCGGCAATCCGCTGCTGCAGCGCCTGGAGCGCCACGCCGAGGGCGAAGGTACCCCGGTGGTGGCGATCTGCGCCAAGACCGAGGCCGAACTGGCCGACATGAGCGAAGACGATCGCCGGCTGTTCCTGGCCGAGATGGGGTTGAGCGAGTCGGGCCTCAGCCGGCTGGTGCGCGCGGCTTTCGGGCTGCTGGGCCTGCAGACCTATTTCACCGCCGGGCCGAAGGAAGTGCGCGCCTGGACGATCCACGCCGGCGATACGGCGCCGCAGGCCGCCGGCGTGATCCACACCGACTTCGAGCGTGGCTTCATTCGCGCCCAGACCATCGCCTACGACGACTATGTCGCCCATGGCGGTGAGCAGGGCGCCAAGGAGGCCGGCAAGATGCGCGCCGAGGGCAAGGACTACGTCGTGAAGGACGGCGACGTGATGAACTTCCTGTTCAACGTCTGACGTTCGCAGTCACACAATGAGTATGCGCTAACACTCGATATATCAGTGATACCACGCTCTGCCCTTGGATTGGCACTCTAATGGTTTGAGTGCTAACATCGCAGGAACAAACCCCTTGCGAGCGGTCTCAAACGCCCGATGAACGCACAAACCTCTTCCGCCCTGACCCTGCGCGACCCGTGGGCCGTGGTGCCGTCGCTCGGCAACCTCGACGCCTACATTTCGGCTGTCAACCGGCTGCCGATGCTCACCGCCGACGACGAGGTGTCGCTGGCCCGCCAGTGGCGCGAGCAAGGCGACATGCAGGCCGCGGGCCGTCTGGTGCTGTCGCACCTGAGGCTGGTGGTGTCGGTGTCGCGGCAGTACCTGGGGTACGGCCTGCCGCAAGGCGACCTGATCCAGGAAGGCAACGTCGGCCTGATGAAGGCGGTGAAGCGCTTCGATCCCGACCAGGGCGTGCGGCTCGTGAGCTATGCGCTGCACTGGATCAAGGCCGAGATCCACGAGTACATCCTGCGCAACTGGCGGCTGGTGAAGGTGGCGACCACGAAGGCGCAGCGCAAGCTGTTCTTCAACCTGCGTTCGATGAAGCAAAGCCTCAAGGGCGGCGCCGCCGATGGCCAGACCTATCGCAGCACGCTCACACCGGGAGAGGTCGAACAGGTGGCGCAGCAGCTTCACGTCAAGCCCGACGAAGTGGTCGAGATGGAGACCCGCCTGTCCGGC
Source organism: Burkholderiaceae bacterium (assembly GCA_022072045.1). Taxonomy (GTDB): domain Bacteria; phylum Pseudomonadota; class Gammaproteobacteria; order Burkholderiales; family Burkholderiaceae_C; genus JAEUPI01. Next base: position 6,413 of record JAJVIL010000078.1, read on the forward strand.
GGCGAGCTGGCGCTCGAGTCGCACAACGACGACGGCGAAGAGACCTTCGCGCCGATCGCCTATCTGGCCGACGACAGCGGCGAGCCGACCCAGGTGCTCGATGCGCGCCGCCGCGACCGCCTGGCAGCCCAGGGCATCGGCAGCGCGCTCGATACGCTCGACGCCCGCAGCCGCCGCATCGTCGAGCAGCGCTGGCTCGAGGTCAACGACGACGCCTCGGGGGGCATGACGCTGCACGAGCTGGCCGCCGAGTACGGCATCAGTGCCGAGCGCGTGCGCCAGATCGAGGTGGCGGCGCTGAAGAAGATGCGCAAGTCGCTCGAAGCGATGGCCTGAGCGCGGCGCGGCGTTAACACCGACCGGCAAGGCCCGTGCCAGAGGGGCTCAGGCCGCAGGCTCGCGCAACAGCGCGCGGATGTCGTCTTCCAGGGCCTTGGGGCCCGCACCATAACGGCTGAACAGCCGGATGCGGCCTTGCGGGTCGAACACGTACGCGCCGGCGGTGTGATCCATCGTGTAGGTCGACTCGGTCTTGCCAGGCGCCTTGGCGTAGAACACCTTGAACTCGCGCGCCGCCTGCTTGAGCTGCTCGTCGCTGCCTCGCAGACCGACGAAGCCGGCACCGAAGTTGTCGACGTAGGCCTTGAGCACGGCGCCGGTGTCGCGCTGCGGGTCGATCGTGACGAAGACGCCTTGCAGCTTGGCGCCGTCGGCGCCGAGCGAGCGCCTGACCTGCGCCAGCTCGGCCATCGTGGTCGGGCACACGTCGGGACACTGGGTATAGCCGAAGAAGACCACCACCACCTTGCCCTTGAATTCGGCGAGGCTGCGCATCTTGCCGTCGGCGTCGGGCAGTTCGAGCGTGCGCGCGTACTCGGCGCCCGTGATGTCGACCGAGTGGAACGCCGCCTTGGGCGCCGCCGGGCGTGCTGCCCTGTCGCAGCCCCAGAGCGAAGCGCCTACCACCAGCGCGAGAACAGCCACCCGCAGTCGCATCGTGATCATCCGGTCCATGGTCGCAGAAAGTGGTCCAGCAGCAGCGCCGCGAACAGCAGCGAGAGGTGCCAGATCGAGAAGCGGAAGGTGCGGCGCGCCAGTGCATCGCTGTAGTCGCGCCACAGCCGCCACGCGTAGGCGATGAATCGCAAGCCCAGCAACACCGCAGCCGCCAGGTACAGCCGCCCGCTCATGCCCTGCACGAACGGCAGCAGCGTGCCGGCGAACAGCACCAGCGTGTACAACAGCACGTGCAGCCGCGTGAACCGCGAGCCGTGCGTCACCGGCAGCATCGGCAGCCCGGCGCGCCGGTAGTCCTCGCTGCGGTACAGCGCCAGCGCCCAGAAGTGCGGCGGCGTCCACAGGAAGATGATCAGGAACAGCAGCATCGCCTCGGGCCCGACGTCGTTGCGCATCGCGGCCCAGCCGAGCACCGGCGGCATCGCACCCGAGGCGCCGCCGATCACGATGTTCTGCGGCGTCAGCGGTTTCAGGATCACCGTGTAGATGACCGCGTAGCCGACGAAGGTGGCAAGCGTGAGCCCCATCGTCAGCGCATTGACCTCGACATGCAGCAGCAGCGCGCCCGCTGCGCCGAGCAACAGCGAGAACGTCAGCGCCTGCAGGTCGCTCAGGTCGCCGCGCGCGGTGGGCCGCCACGCGGTGCGCGCCATGCGGCGATCGATCTGCCGCTCGACGAGGCAGTTGAACGCCGCGGCAGCGCTGGCCACCAGCCAGATGCCGACCGTGGCCGCAAGAGTCAGCCGCCACGGCGGCGCGTCCGGAACGGCCAGCAGCATGCCGATCACCGCGCAGAACACGATCAACTGCACCACGCGCGGTTTGGTCAGCGCCATGTATTGCGCCAGCCGTGACGTGCGCCGCGGCGTCGACACTCGAATCGGAGTCGTGCCGGCCACGGTTCAGGCCCGATGGTGCTGCAACGCGGCCGGCAGCGCATCGGCAGCCGGCCGCGCGCGCCGGCAGGCGAGCGATGTGAGCACCGCCACCAGCGCGGCGGCGCCCGCGGTGTGCAGCAGCGCGGCCAACAGCGGCCAGTCGAGCAGCACGTTGCTCAGGCCACTGGCCACCTGCAGTGCCAGCAGCGACAACAGCCACACGGCGGTACGCCGCTCGGCGTGCCCGCCCCGGCGCAGGCGCATGGCCAGCGCGATCAGCGCCAGCGCCACCAGCAACGCCGCGATGCGGTGCACCTGCTGGATCGCGACCAGCGCGTTGAACTCGACATACCCCTGCGCGGAGTGCCCCAGCTGGCGCAACAGCGTGAAGCCCTGCGCGAAGTCGGCCTCGGGCCACCATTGCCCGTTGCACTGCGGAAAGCCCCGGCACGCCAGCACCGCGTAGTTGCTGCTGACCCAGCCCCCGAGCGCGATCTGCACCACCACCAGCGCCAGCACGGCCGCAGCCGCGCGCGCGGCCGGCAGTGTGGGCGCGCGTCGCAGCGACTGCAACTGCGCAACCAGCAGCGCCAGCAGCACCATGCCGCCGAGCAGGTGGGCGGTGACCACCGCCGGGTACAAGCGCAGCGTGACCGTGTACTTGCCGAACAGCCCCTGTACCACCACCCACAGCAGCGCAGCGGTCGCCCACCACGGCACGCGGCCGAGCGTCGCGCGCGCACGCCACAAGGCGATCGTCAGCACGAGGATCAAGGCGCCGACGGTCATCGCGAGGTAGCGATGGATCATTTCGATCCACGCCTTGGACACCGTCACCGGCCCACTGGGCAGCGCGCGCTCGGCGTGGCCGATCTGCGCCGACGCGGCCAGCGGGTTCGACTGACCATAGCAGCCCGGCCAATCGGGGCATCCGAGGCCGGAGTCGGTCAGGCGCGTGAACGAACCGAACACGATCAGGTCGGCGGTGACGAACACGGTCAGCGCGGCCAGCGCCACGTAGCGCGCCAGCGGCGTGGTGCGTCGCGCGCGCCACCACCACAGCGCCAGCACGGTGGCGGCCAGCAAGGTGGCGATCCCCAGCAACTCGAGCGCCGGCGCCATGTCGACTGCGGCGGTGCCGTTCATCGCGACGGCCGGCCCGGCTTGTCCCACGAGGCCGCGGCGCGCAGCAAGCGATCGAGATCTTGCCGCACCTTCGACGGGTCGGGCGTGGCGGGCATGCGCATCATCCAATCGCCGCGCGGGTCGACGAGGTACAGGTGCTCGTCGAGCACGTGGCCGGCGGCGGGCCGCAGCCAGGCGGCCACCGCCGCCTGCGGCAACCGCAGCACGGTCACCGAAGGCGCCGCTGCCAACGCCTGGCGCAACTCGGGCTTCGGCATCGCGTCGTCGGTGACGAGCCAGATCTTGTCGACGCGCTCGCGCTCGCGGCCGAGCATTTCGCGCAACTGGCGCTGCATGAACAGGAGTCGCTCGCAGCCGGAATCGCACGCCGCCGGCCCCACCACCACCAGCAGCCACTGCCCCTGCAGCGACCGCAACGGCACGTTCGCGCCACGCAGGTCGCTGGCCACGAGATCCGGCATTGGCCGCGGCGGCTCGATCAGCGTGCCGTACGCAGCGCCGCCGCCCGTCGGGCGAATGATATAGAAGGTCCAGTAGCTGGCCAGCACCGGAGCGGCACACGCCAACAGGATCAACGCCGCCTGCAGTCGGCCCAACCAGGTGCGGCGAAGCTGCTCGTCGACCGCCGCCAGCGGCAGCGAGTGCACGGTCATTGCCAGCGGTTCAGCGTTCTTTTCCACGTCGTCGAGGGGAGATCCAACCGTACCAGAGCGCCAGGCCCGCGACCAGCGCGCACAGCGCAAACCATTGCAGCGCGTAGCCCTGGTTCTTCCAGATGTCCAACACCGGCTCGGGCCAATCGCGTTGCAGCGAATCGGCCGGTTCGGGTGCCGACAACTGCTGCAACGACAACGGTCGCAAGGTCGCGCCGATGTCGCGCGCGAGTTGCACCGGGTCGAGATTTTGCCGTATCGGCCCTTGCTCGGCAGTTTGCGAGAGATCGAGCCGGTGCGATGGCCAGGCGGCAATGCGCGCCTCGAGGCGCACCGGCCCATCGTGCAGCGGCGCCGCGGGGACTCGGCTGCGATCGGACGCATCGCGCGGCGCCCAGCCGCGCTCGACGATCACCGCGTCGCCCGGCCCCAGCAGCAGCGGCGTGACCACCACGAACCCGGCCGCGCCGTGCCGGATGCGATTGTCGAGGTACAACGTGTGACGCGGCAACCAGCGCCCTTCGACCACGATGCTCCGGTGCAGCGCTTCGTCCAGGCCGGCCGAGTCGTGCGGCAAGGCGGCCATCGACAGCGGCGCGAGCACCGAATGCTCGTGCCAGGCACGCAGGATCGCGGTCTTCTGCGCCGCGCGATCGAGCTGCCAGACCCCCAGCCGGGCGGTGACGGCCATCGCCACCAGCGCACCGAGCCACACCAGCCACTGCGCGCGGCGCATCATGCGCCGGCGCGCCGGCCGCGATAAGCTGCGCGCATGAAGGTGGTGATCGTGTTGGTGCTGGTGGCGATCGTGGTTGCGCTTGCCGGCGCCGGCGTGGCGATGCTGCGGCGGCCGCCGCCCGACCAGCCGCGCAGCGACCCGCGCATGGCACGCGCGCTCGCGCTGCGCGTGCTGCTGTCGATCGCGCTGTTCCTGTTCATTCTGCTGGCCTGGCGGCTCGGCTGGATCCAGCCGACCGGCCTGCCGCTGGCGCGTTGACGCCGCGCTGCGCGCCGACGCTCTACAACCAGTACACGAGGAAGTAGAGCCCCAGCCAGACCACGTCGACGAAGTGCCAGTACCACGCTGCGCCTTCGAAACCGAAGTGGCGCTGCGGCGTGAAGTGGCCCTTCATCAGGCGCACCGTGATGAAGGTGAGCATGGTCGCGCCGACGAACACGTGGAAGCCGTGGAAGCCCGTCAACATGAAGAAGGTCGAGCCGTAGATGCCCGAGCTGAGCTTCAGGTTCAACTCGGTGTAGGCGTGGATGTATTCGTAGGCCTGAAAGCCGAGGAAGGTCAGCCCCAGCGCGACCGTGATCCACATCCAGAAGATCGTCTTCGTGCGGCGGCCGGCCAGCAGGGCATGGTGCGCGATGGTGATCGTGCCGCCCGACGACAGCAGCAAGGCGGTGTTCAGCGTCGGGATCGGCCACGGGCCCATCGTCGTGAACGGTTCGACAGTGCCCGTGGGCGATGCGGTATAGCCCGGTGCCACGGTCGGCCACACCGCCTTGAAATCGGGCCACAGCAACTGGTTGTCGATGTCGCCCAGCATCGGCAGCGCGTGGGCACGCGCCCAGTACAGCGCGCCGAAGAAGGCGCCGAAGAACATCACCTCGGAGAAGATGAACCAACTCATGCTCCAGCGATACGACACGTCGACACGCTCGGAGTACCTTCCGCCTTCGCTCTCGCCGATGGCGTCGCGGAACCAGACGAACAGCGTCGACAGCCAGGTCAGCAGGCCCAGCAGGAACACCCACATGCCCCACATCTGGTCGTTGACCCACTGGCCGCCGCCGAGGAACACCAGGCCGAGACCGAGCGCCGCCATCGCCGGGTGACGCGACGGCGCAGGCACGAAGTAGTACGGCACGGACCCTTTGGTTGTCGCGGCGGACATGGTGGATTGCTCCTCGAGTTTCTTCAGGTTCGAACGACTTGCCGATTCCGGTGCCTCAGGTGGCCACGCCGCTGGCGACGACCCAGCGCACCAGCAGCACGAGCACGAGCACGAACACGGCCGCGCCGGCGATGCCGGCGACGATCACGTGGATGGGGTTGAGCTGCGCCACGTCCTTCGCATGGTCGGCACGCCGACGGATGCCGAGGAACGACCACGCGACCGCGAGCACGGTGCCGCGCAGCGAGCCCTTGCGCGCGGTGACCGCGCCCGCCTCGTGCAGCGGCGGCATTTCGCTCACGTGGCGCCTCCGCCGCCGAGCCTGGCCTGGCTGCCCGCCGGCGCCGGCGGAACCTTGCCGCCGACCTCGAAGAAGGTGTACGAGAGGGTGATCGTCGTCACGTCCTTGGGCAGCTTGCTGTCGACGTAGAACACCACCGGCCAGTGGCGGCTCTCGCCGGGCGCCAGCGTGTACTCGTTGAAGCAGAAGCACTCGAGCTTGTTGAAATGCGCGGCCGAGTTCATCGGCGCGAAGCTGGCGATCGCCTGCGCCGCCATCGTGCGGTTCTGCCGGTTGCGGAACTCGTACATCACGGTGGCCACTTCGCCCGGATGCACCTGCATCGAGTGCAGCGCCGGCTTGAAGTCCCACGGCCCGCGCGCGTTGGCGTCGAACTCGATGGTCACCGTCCGACTGCGATCGACCTGCGTGTTGGCCGGCGCCTGCCGCGCCACCGGACCACCGCGCTCGAACACCGAGAGCACGTTGATGCCCAGCGCATCGCAGACCGCGCGATAGATCGGCACCAGCGCATAGCCGAAGCCGAACATCACCGCCGCGACGACCACCAGCTTGGCCGTCATGCGGCGGTTGTCGGAGCGCAGCAGGCTGCTCAGGGTGCGCGGCCGTTCCATCGCGACGCCTTCAGTGCGCGAACAACGCGATCTTGGCCACGAAACCGAGCCCGAACGCCAACGCCACCGACGCGAGGATCCACCCCAGCCGGAGGTTGGCCTTGCGCTTGGGCGGCTGTGTCATCGCGCCCTCAGCCGACCACCCGCGTGGCGCTCGGGTCGAGCTTGGGCGGCGACTCGAAGGTGTGCCACGGCGCGGGAGACGGCACCTCCCACTCCAGGCCCTCGGCGGCCTCCCACGGACGCTGCGGCGCCTTCTGCCCGCGCCCGCGGATCATCGGCAGCGCCACCGCGAAGAAGAAATACACCTGCGACAGCCCGAAGCCGAACGCGCCGATCGACACGATGGCGTTGAAGTCGGCGAACTGCATCGCGTAGTCGGCGTAGCGGCGCGGCATGCCCGCCAGCCCCAGGAAGTGCATCGGGAAGAAGGCGAGGTTGAAGAAGATCATCGAAGTCCAGAAGTGGATCTTGCCGCGCGTCTCGCTGTACATCACGCCGGTCCACTTGGGGCCCCAGTAGTAGACGCCACCGAACATCGCGAACAGCGAGCCGGCCACCAGCACGTAGTGGAAGTGCGCCACCACGTAGTAGGTGTCCTGGAGCTGGATGTCGATCGGCGCCATCGCCAGGATCAGCCCGGTGAAGCCGCCGATCGTGAACACGAAAATGAAGCCCACCGCCCACAGCATCGGCGTCTCGAAGGACATCGAGCCGCGCCACATGGTGGCGACCCAGTTGAAGATCTTCACCCCGGTGGGCACCGCGATCAGCATCGTCGCGTACATGAAGAAGAGCTGGCCGGTCACCGGCATCCCGGTGGTGAACATGTGGTGTGCCCAGACGATGAACGACAGGATGGCGATCGACGCCGTGGCGTACACCATCGACGTGTAGCCGAACAGGCGCTTGCGCGCGAAGGTCGGGACGATCGCGCTGATGATGCCGAACGCCGGCAGGATCATGATGTACACCTCGGGGTGCCCGAAGAACCAGAAGATGTGCTGGTACATGATCGGGTCGCCGCCGCCCGACGGCGTGAAGAAGCTGGTGCCGAAGTGGCGGTCGGTCAGCGTCATGGTGATCGCACCGGCCAGCACCGGCATCACCGCGATCAGCAGGTAGGCGGTGATCAGCCAGGTCCAGCAGAACATCGGCGTCTTCATCAGCGTCATGCCCGGCGCGCGCATGTTGAGGATGGTGACGATGATGTTGATCGAGCCCATGATCGAACTCGCGCCCATCATGTGCAGCGAGAAGATCGCCATGTCCATCGCGGTGCCCATCTGCAGCGTCAACGGCGCGTAGAGCGTCCAGCCGGCTGCGGTGGCGCCTCCGGGCACGAAGAACGACGCCACCAGCAGGCCCGCCGCGGGCACCAGCAGCCAGAAGCTGAGGTTGTTCATGCGCGCGAAGGCCATGTCGGCCGCGCCCACCTGCAGCGGCACCAGCCAGTTCGCGAAGCCCACGAAGCCCGGCATGATGGCGCCGAACACCATGATCAGCCCGTGCATCGTGGTGAGCTGGTTGAACATCTCGGGGTTGAAGAACTGCAGCCCCGGCTCGAACAGCTCCGCCCGGATGCCCATCGCCAGCAGGCCGCCGACGATCAGCATCGTGAAGCTGAACAGCAGGTACATCGTGCCGATGTCCTTGTGATTGGTGGCGAACAGCCAGCGCCGCCAGCCGTGCGGCGTGCCGTGGGCGTGGTCGTCGTGGTGTTCAGCGGGGTGGCCGTGGTCGATCACTGCACTCATGAAGGGTCCTTTGCAGCCTTGGAGGTTGCCCGGGTCACTTGCGCGCCGCAACCACGTCGGCGGGTTGCACGAGCTGACCGGTCTTGTTGCCCCAGTGATTCTTGGTGAAGGTCACCACCGCCGCGATGTCGGTGTCGGACAACTGCTTCCACGACGGCATGCCCTTGGCGGTGCCGTCGAGCACGATGTGGAGTTGCTTGCTCTTGTCGGCATCGTTGACCACCGGCGAGCCGTCGAGCGCCTTGATGGTCGGCGGCGCGCCGCTGCCGTCGGCCTTGTGGCAGACGGCGCAGTTGGCGTTGTAGACCTTCTCGCCGCGCGCCTCGAGGTCGGCCAGCGCCCACACCTTGCTCGGGTCGTCGGCCTTGGCGGCGATCTCCTTGAGCTTGGCCGCGACCCACTGGCTGTAGTCGCCCTCGCTCAACACCTTGACGTGGATCGGCATGAAGGCGTGCTCCTTGCCGCACAGTTCGGCGCACTGGCCGTAGAAGTCGCCCGTCTGGTCGGCGCGGAACCAGATGTCGCGCACGAAGCCGGGAATCGCGTCTTGCTTGACCCCCAGCGCCGGCACCATCCAGGCGTGGATCACGTCGTTGGCGGTGGTGATGACGCGCACCTTCTTGTTGACCGGCACCACCAGCGGGTTGTCGACCTTGAGCAGGTAGTCGTCTCCCTGCGGGCGGCCCGAGTTCGACATCTCGCGTTGCGCGACATCGAGCGTCGACAGGAAGCCGATGCCCTCGCCCTCGCCCTTGATGTAGTCGTAGCCCCACTTCCACTGATAGCCGGTGGCCTTGATCGTGAGGTCGGAGTTGGAGGTGTCCTTCTGCGCCACCACGGTCTTGGTGGCCGCCACGCCCATGCCGACGACGATCAGGAACGGCACCACGGTCCAGGCGATCTCGACCGCCACGCTCTCGTGGAAGTGCGCCGCCTGGTGGCCCTTGGACTTGCGGTGCTTGAAGATCGAATAGAACATCACGCCGAACACGACGATGAAGATCGCCGTGCAGACGATCATCATCCCGTTGTGCAGCGTGATGATCTCGGCGGCCATCTTGCTGGCCGGCGGATGCAGGTCGATCTGGTTGACCGCCGGGCCGCCCGGCAGGTCGTTGACCGCCAGCGCCGGCAGCGCCCAGGCCGATGCGGCCAGCGCCGCCAGGGCGCTCGACCAACGTTGCCGCGTCATGAGGTTGTTCATGCTTCGTCGAAAGGTTGAATGCCCAGGCCAGGAACCGTCGTCAATCCCGCAACCGCAGCGCCAGGCGCAGCTCCTGCGCCAACTGGCCGCGCCACTCGGGCCGCAGATAGCGGCCGACACAGGTGCGCCGGCCCTCGCCGGACACCTCGATCAATGATCCATCGCTGCGCGCCGGTTCGACACGCACCCACTCGGCACGAAAGCGCGCGCTTTCGACATCGACCCCGCAGCGATGCTCGATCGCCAGTTCGCGGCCGGCCAGCGTGATGGTCTCGCAATCGGCGGCGTGGCGAGCGTACACCAGCAGCGCCGCACCGAGCGCCAGCACCTCGACTCCGGCGAACGCCAGCACCGACCTCGCCCCCGCCCACCAGAACACCCCGGCGATGGCCAACGACACCGCGCACAGCGTGAGGTAGAACACCGTCGCCTCGCGCGGCGTGATCGAGCAGTTGCGCTTCATCACCCATTGCATCGCCTGCATCGGCGAATCCTCGAGCCGACGGCCGAAGCGCCAAGCCGTGCGCGCGGCAACGGCAGTGGCTGACCATGGGCTGGGGACGAGGGCGGCATTCATCGGGAGGCGCACACTTCGCCGGCTCGAACCACCGCGGCGAAAAGCCGGGCGATTCTAGCGGAGCGCATCGTCCCTGCAGGGGCTGCGCCCTCAGGGCTCTTGCCTATGGCGCGGCGCCGCCGACCCGGTTCAAGGCAGCGAGCGCTGCCGCGCCAGATCGGCCCGCATGTCCTGCAGCGACATCGTCGCCACCGGCGCCACGCGCACCCGCGGCCGCGGCCGCACCGCATGGCCGTACACGATCTCGAAGCTGAGCGCCACGCGGCCGTCGGCGTCGAGCCTGCGCTCCAGGTGCCGCAGCAGCCGATCGCGCCAGCGCGGCGTGCGCAGGCCCGCGAAGCGCGACCGATGCAGGTTGCTGCCGAGCGCGCGCAGTTCCTGCAGCGCCGCGCGCGGCGACGACCAGGTCAGCGTCAGCAGTTCCTGGTCCATCACGGGGTCGGCGAAGCCGGCGTGCACCAGCGCATCGCCAAGGTCGTGCATGTCGGCAAACGGATAGAACGGCGGGCCCCAACCCTCGCGCTCGTACAACAGCCGCAACTCCGGCAGCGTGCCCGGCCCCAGGGTCGAGAACATCAGGTAGCCGTCGACGGCCAGCGCGCGATGCCACGCTGCGAACAGCGCCGCGATGTCGGCGCACGCGTGCAGCATCATGTTGGCCCACACCATGTCGGTGCTGCCGGGCTCGACGTCCTGCGGCAGCAGCACGGCCTCCGCCTGCGCACCCCAGCGCCGGCGCGACCACCACGGCGGCAACTGCGCGACGCTCCTGGCGCGCAGCGCCTGATCGGGCTCGAGCGCGGTACGCTGCGACTGCGGGTACGCCGAGCGCACCGCCTGCGCACCCGCACCGAGATGAGCCCACCAGTCGAGCCAGCGCTGCGGCGGCTGACGAATGATCGGCAACCGATCGGCCATGCGGCGTGCCACTTCGCCATGCAGCCACGGCGCCTGCTGCGCGCGCGCCAGGCGCGCGCGCATGCGCAGCGCCGCCGCTTCGTCGAACTCGGTGTGCGCAATGACGGGCGGATCGCCGCTTCTCATGCGGCCAGTATATTGAGCCGATGACGCTCGCTTCCTCGGCCATCGCCGCAGCGCGTGCACTGGCGCGCGCGCTGCCCGGTGTCTGCGTCGTCTGCCGCGACTGGGATGCGCGCGGTCTGTGCGACGACTGCCTGCAGCGCTTCGCGCCGACGCGCCCGCGTTGCGCCGCCTGCGCCAGCGCGACGCCGCAGCAGGTGCCCCGCTGCGGGCGGTGCCTGGGTCTGGCCAGCGCGTTCGATCGCTGCATCGCGGGTGCCGACTACGCCGCCCCGTGGGATCGCTTGATCGCTGCTTTCAAGTTCCATCGCCGCGCCGAACTCGCCGCCGCGCTCGCCCCGGTGATCGAGCGCGCGGTGCGCGCGGCCTGGCGCGACGACGCGGCGGCTCCCC
>JAJVIL010000055.1 GCA_022072045.1 Burkholderiaceae bacterium
TCGCCGCGCTGGCCGCCACCGTGCTCGCGCTGCCCGCCCAGGCGCAGGACCGCGCCGCGCTGGAGCGCGCCAAGGCCGAAGGCAAGGTCTCGTTCTACGCCAACATCACCGCGATCGAGCCGATCCTGAAGGCGTTCGACGCCGACACCGGCGTCAAGGCCGAGTACACGCGCATCTCGACATCGAAGTTCGTCGCCACCGCGATCACCGAGTTCGAGGCCGGCAAGCTGATGGCCGACGTGGTGCAGGCGCCGCTGCCGGTGCTCGAACTGCTGAAGGACAAGGGCGTGCTCGCCGCCTACCGCTCGCCGGCCGCCGCCGGCTACCCGGAGTGGACGCGCAAGGACGACCGCATCCAGTTGTTCGGCATCGAGACCGTCGCGCTCATCTACAACAAGGAGCGCGTCAAGCCGGCCGACGCGCCGCGGCGCTACGAAGACCTCACGCAGCCCAAATGGCGCAACCAGATCGTGATGGCCAACCCCGCCAGCCACGCCACCACGATCTCGTGGCTGATCGGGCTGAAGGAAAACGTCTTCAAGTCCGAGACCGACTGGATGGCGTTCGTGCGCGGGCTGGCCGCCAACAAGCCGACCTTCGTGGCGTCGTTCGGCCCCACGCCGGCGCCGATCGAGAGCGGCGAGAAGCTGATCGCGATCTCGCTGCCCAAGTACATCGTCACCAAGGCGCCGGCACCGCTGGACTGGGCACGCGTCGAGCAGCCGCTGCTCGGTAGTCCGCGCGCGATCGCGGTGGCCGCCAAGGCGCCGCACCCGGCGGCGGCGCGCGCGTTCGTCGACTACTGGCTGTCGGCCAAGGCGATGGGGCTGCTGGCCAAGGACGTCGGCGAGACCGTGACCGCGCCCGGCGTGTTCCCGCCGATCGACGGCATCGACAAGGCCAAGGTGATCCCGATCCGCGAGCTGTCCGACGACGAGATCAAGCACTGGGGCGCGGAGTTCAAGAAGATCTTCGAGTCGAAGTAGCCGAGAAGCGGCCGATGGAGATCCGCGTCGAGGGGCTGAGCCGGCACTACCAGTCGGAAGGCAGGACGATCAAGGCGCTCGACGGCGTCGACCTGACGATCCCCGCCAACCGCATCTTCACGTTGCTGGGCCCCAGCGGCTGCGGCAAGACCACGCTGCTGCGCTGCATCGTGGGCCTCGACGTGCCCGACGCCGGCGAGATCTCGATCGGCGGCGAGCTGGTGTTCTCGAAGAGCAGGGGCGTGTCGGTGCCGCCCGAGCGGCGCGGCCTGGGCATGGTGTTCCAGACCTACGCCATCTGGCCGCACATGAACGTGTTCGACAACGTCGGCTACCCGCTGCAGGTGCGCGGCGCGCCGGCCGAAGCCGTACGGCGCAAGGTGGCGCAGGCGTTGGAGTTCGTGCAGCTGCAGGGCTTCGAGCAGCGGCCGGCGACGCGGCTGTCGGGCGGCCAGCAGCAGCGCGTCGCGCTGGCGCGCGCGCTGGTGGCCGAGCCCAAGGTGATCCTGTTCGACGAGCCGCTGTCGAACCTCGACGCCAAGCTGCGCGAAGAGACGCGCAAGGAGCTGCGCGCGTTCCTGTCGAAGCTGCAGATCACCGGCGTCTACGTCACGCACGACCGCGTCGAGGCGCTCGCGCTGTCGGACGCCATCGCGGTGATGCGCGCCGGACGCATCGTCGAGATCGGCGCGCCGCGCAAGATCTACTTCGACGCCGACCATCGCTTCGTGGCCGACTTCATCGGCCGCGCCAACCTGCTGAAGGCGGTGGTGCGCGAGGCCAACGAGGCCGCCACCGTGGTCGACTCGGGCCTCGGGCGCATCGCCTGCCAGCGCCGCGACCTCGCCGCCGGCGCGCAGGCCACGCTGTGCATCCGCCCGGAGTCGATCCGCGTGGTCGCCGGCGAGCAGCCGGCCGCCGCCAACCTGGTCAACGGCCGCATCGCGTCGCTGACGTTCGTCGGCGAGGCTTACGAGGCCGAGATCGACGCGGGTGGCGAACGCCTGCTCGCCCGCGTCGACCCCGATGCGCGCCTGCACGAGGGCGATGCGGTGAGCTTCCGGCTCGACCGCGAGCACTGCCTGCTGGTCGTCGATTGAGCCCGGCCGGTCGTCGATCGAGCGCCGCGCGCGATGCGTGAAGCGCAGTCGCGGCTCACCGCCGTGCTGATCGCCATCGTCGGTGCGCTGACGGTGTGCCCGGTGGCGATGCTGGCGTTGGGCAGCTTCTCGCAGGGGCTGACGTCGTTCGGCGAGTTCACGCTGGCCAAGTACGCCGAGGTCTACGGCGACCCGGCGATCCTCGAGGTGATGGCCAACACCGTGGTGTTCGTGCTCGGTTCGTCGGCGCTGTCGACCGTGCTGGCGATCGCGCTGGCGTACCTGAACACGCGCACCGACATCCCGTTCAAGGCCCTGTTCGGCGTGGTGTCGGTGGTCCCGATGATGATTCCACACCTGCTGTTCGCGGCGAGCTGGGCGCTGCTGCTCAACCCGTCCAACGGCATGCTCAACCTCGCGTTGATGCAGCTGCTGTCGCTCGACAGCGCGCCGCTGAACATCTACACGCTCGGCGGCATGATTCTGGTGGAGGGCCTGCTCGATCTGCCGATCGCCTACCTGATCATCGCGCCGGCGATGGCGTCGTTCGACGTCACCTTGGAGGAATCGTCGCGCGTCGCCGGCGCCGGCCCCTGGCGCACGCTGTTGCGGGTGACGCTGCCGGTGCTGCGCCCGGCGATCCTGGCGGCGTTGATCCTCGGCATCGTGCGCAGCCTGGCGTCGTTCGCGGTGCCGCAGGTGGTCGGCATGCCCGGCCGCGTGCGCGTGCTGGCCACCTACCTCTACGAGATGATCGCCACCGGCTTCGCCACCGACTACGGCAAGGCCGCGGCGCTCGGCATGAGCGTGCTGGCGGCCTCGGTGACGCTGATCGTGGTGTACCGCGCCCTCACCGCGGCCAGCGAGAAGTTCGTCACCGTCTCCAGCCGCGGCTTCCGCCCGAGCGTGGTCGAGCTGGGGCGTGCGCGTTCGCCGCTGTTCGCGGCGGTGGCGGTGCTGTCGCTGGTGCTGATCGTGCTGCCGGTGGCGGTGCTGCTGTACACGTCGTTCGTGCCGTACTCGATGCTGCCGGGCGCGAAGGCGTTGGGCATGCTCACGCTGCGCCACTGGCAGGCGGTGCTGACCGATCCGATCTCGCTGCTGGCGCTGAAGAACAGCCTGTTCCTGGCGGTGGTCGGCGCGACGCTCGGCGTCGCGCTGTCGGTGTTCGTCGCCTACGCCGTCGTCAAGGTGAAGACGCGCGCCGCCGGCGTACTCGACTCGCTGAGCTACCTGTCGTTCTCGTTCCCGGGCATCGTGATCGGCGTCGGCTTCATGTGGTTCTTCGTGCACACGCCGCTGTACGCGACGATCTGGGCGCTGCTGCTCGGCTACATCGCGACCTATCTGCCCTACGGCATCCGGCCGATGTCGAGCGCCTTCATCCAGATCCACAGCCACCTGGAGGAATCGTCGCTGGTCTGCGGCGCCAGCCCGATGACGACCATGCGCCGCATCATCGTGCCGCTGCTGGTGCCCGGCATCGTCTCGGGCTGGATCCTGATGGCCTCGATGTTCGTGCGCGAGCTGACGCTGTCGGTGGTGCTGTCGCGGCCGGGCACCGAGGTGCTCGCGGTGCAGATCCTGCGCTTCGCCGAGGACGGGCTGTGGGGCCGGCTGTCGGCGCTGGGCATCGTGATGATCGCGATTTCGACGGCGCTGGTGGTGGCGGCGACCTGGGCCGGCGCGAGGGTCAGGAGCGTCGAGTAAGCCGCAACACGAAGGGGTGAGGTTGCGCTGGTGCCTGCCAGCGCGCTGTTCCCGCTGGCAGGCAACGGCACGGCGCGCGCGCCGGCGACACCGTGATCGTCTACCCGCCGCCCAGCGTGAGCGATGGCGTGCGCCTGAAAGTGCGTGCCCGCTGAGGCGAGGCCGGCGTCCCGTGCGCGGTGGCGTCGACGACGCGTCGCGGCCCGCGCGCTCAGCCGACCGTCAGCTTCTTGCTCGCCGAGCCGACCTTCTTGGGCAGCATCAGCTCCAGCACCCCGTTGGCGTACTTGGCGTCGGCCTTGCCGTCTTCGACCGCGCTGGCCAGCGTGAAGCTGCGGCTGGCGTAGCCGTACTCGCGCTCGGCGCGCAGCACGCGGCTGCCTTTCTTCTCCTCCTTGTCCTTCTTGACCTCGGCGCTGATGGTGACCAGGTTGCCCTCGATGCGCACGTCGATGTCTTCCTTGCGCACGCCGGGGATCTCGGCCTTGACGACGTAGTTGTCGTCGTGCTCGGTGAGGTCGAGCTTGATCGTCGGTGCCGCGTTGACGGCTTCGGCGCGCCAGGGCCGCAGGAAGCCGCGAAAGGCGTCGTCGAACAGATCGACGTCGAATGGATGGCTGACTCGCAATGGATTCATTGCTTCCTCCTTGGTGATGAACCGGGCACGTCGCCCGGCTACGGGATCCTCGCGCGATCGCCGGCGCGGCGGGTTGAGTCCACGCAAGGCCCTACACGCCGCAGCATCGGCTGCGACAAGGGCGCCGCGACGCTTGACGCCGCCGCTGCACAGGCCTAACGTCGCGCTCCCGCCCCGAGGGCCGGACGGCCCACCTCGGCGCGCGGACCCCAAGGGCCATGTCGGGCCGCCGCTGCAGCCAAAAGCTGCCATGAGGAGACTCATATGCCTGCCTACATCACGCTGGCCAATTTCACCGAACAGGGCGCGCGCAATATCAAGGACTCGCCCGCCCGCTTTGAAGCGTTCAAGGCGGCGGCCGAGGCCGCCGGCGTCACCATCAAGAGCGTGCACTGGACTACCGGCGCCTACGACCTCGTCATCGTCGCCGAAGGCTCCGAAGACGCGGCGATGTCGCTTGCCCTGAAGACCGCCGCGCTCGGCAACGTGCGCACGCAGACGATGCGCGGCTTCAGCGCAGCCGAGATGCGCAAGCTGGTGGCCGATCTGAAGTGACCCTGCCACGCGCGGGCCCGCAGGGTCCGCGCGGGCGATCGGCACCTGCCTGAGAATCCGGTTGCCGAGCGGCGGGGTCGCGTGCAACCCTGCAGCGGCCCCGTTGGCGGCAACCCGATGAGCGAACCCACCCGAACCGCAGAAGCCGACCTCGCGCATTGGCGCACCTGGGTCGGGCGCACCGAGCAGCGCAGCGACCGCATCCACGGCGCGGCGCTCGATGCGCTTGCCGCGACGCTCGACCGCGACGACCCGCCGGCGCACGCCGGCGACGCGGTGCCGCCGCTGGCGCACTGGTTGTTCTTTCTCGCAGCGGCAAGGCAGTCCGAACTGGGCGCCGACGGCCATCCGCGGCGCGGCGGCTTCCTGCCGCCGATCGCGCTGCCGCGGCGCATGTGGGCCGGCGGGCGGCTGACGTTTCAGCATGCCTTGCAGGTCGGCGACGAGGTCGTGCGCACCTCGCGCATCGCGGCGGTCGACGCCAAGAGCGGCCGCAGCGGCCGGCTCGCCTTCGTGACCGTGCGCCACGAGATCGCTGACTCGCGCGGGCCGGCGATCACGGAGGAGCACGACATCGTCTACCGCGATCCGCCGCAGCCCGGCGCGGCGACGGTGCCGGCGACGGCGCCGACCGACGAGGCCTTCTCGCGCCGCATCGTGCCCGACCCGGTGCTGCTGTTCCGCTACTCGGCGCTCACCTTCAACGGCCACCGCATCCACTACGACCAGAGCTACGCCACCGAGGTCGAAGGCTATCCGGGGCTGGTCGTGCACGGGCCGCTGATCGCCACGCTGCTGGTCGACCTGCTGCGCCGCGAGCGGCCGGCGGCGGTGCTGCGGCGCTTCGCGTTCACCGCCAGGTCGCCGCTGTTCGACGGGCAGCCGTTCGACGTCTGCGGCCGCTTCGACGGCGACGAGCACACGGCCGTGCTGTGGGCACGCAACCCTGAGGGCACACTGGCGATGCAGGCCAGCGCCGAACTGGCCTGAGGCGCACACGATGACCACCACCACTCCCTCGCACGCCGAACTGCGCGACGCCGTGCGCGCGCTGTGCGCGCAGTTCCCCGATGCCTACCACCGCGAGGTCGATGCGAAGCGCGGCTACCCCGAGGCGTTCGTCGACGCGCTCACCAAGGCCGGCTGGATGGCCGCGCTGATCCCGCACGAGTACGGCGGCTCGGGCCTGGGGCTCACCGAAGCGTCGGTGATCATGGAGGAGATCAACCGCTCGGGCGGCAACTCCGGCGCCTGCCATGGCCAGATGTACAACATGGGCACGCTGCTGCGCCACGGCTCGCCGCAGCAGAAGCAGCGCTACCTGCCGCGCATCGCCAGCGGCGAGCTTCGGCTGCAGGCGATGGGCGTCACCGAACCCACCACCGGCACCGACACCACCCGGATCAAGACCACGGCCGTGAAGAAGGGCGACCGCTACGTCGTCAACGGCCAGAAGGTGTGGATCTCGCGCGTGCAGCACTCCGACCTGATGATCCTGCTGGCGCGCACGACGCCGCTGGCCGAGGTGGCGAAGAAGAGCGAAGGCATGTCGATCTTCATCGTCGACCTGCGCGAGGCCGTCGGCAAGGGCCTCACGGTGCGGCCGATCGCCAACATGGTCAACCACGAGACCAACGAACTGTTCTTCGAGAACCTCGAGATCCCGGCCGAGAACCTGATCGGGCACGAAGGCCAGGGCTTCAAGTACATCCTCGACGGGCTCAACGCCGAGCGCACACTGATCGCCGCCGAGTGCATCGGCGACGGCCGCTGGTTCATCGATCGCGTCAGCGCCTACGCGAAGGAGCGCGTCGTGTTCGGCCGCCCGATCGGCCAGAACCAGGGCGTGCAGTTTCCGATCGCCGAGGCGCACATCGAAGTCGAGGCCGCCGACCTGATGCGCTTCGAGGCGTGCCGCCTGTTCGACGCGCGTCAGCCGTGCGGCGCGCAGGCCAACATGGCCAAGTACCTCGCCGCCAAGGCGTCGTGGGAGGCGGCCAACGCCTGCATCCAGTTCCACGGCGGCTTCGGCTTCGCCTGCGAATACGACGTCGAACGCAAGTTCCGCGAGACGCGCCTGTACCAGGTGGCACCGATCTCGACCAACCTGATCCTGAGCTATGTCGCCGAACACGTGCTCGGGCTGCCGCGGTCGTTCTAGGGTGAAACGGGTGTCGACAAACTATGGTAGGTCCGTGCCCTGCACACTCGCAGCGAGCGAACAGGGCCCGAGGGCGATACCTCGCTTGAGCGCGGCGCGGCGCGGTGGGCGGTACCCGCGGCGGGCTCATGATGTGGCGGTCGCCGCTGCGCGGCGACTGCGCTGCGATGCTCGGCCCACGAGGGCGGCTGCGTGCCCTGGCGCTTGCAAGCGCCAGGTCGTTCGCCAGGCGTGGGACAGTCCGCAGGGGACTGTCCCACGTCCGGGCTCACTACCGCCGTCCGCGGCGCTGAACGCGCCGCGAACTTCACGGCGTCCTCGCCGGTCCGTCGCCTGCGGCGCCGGACTCCCCCTCGCGGCCCTGCGCTTCTCGCCGCCCCATAAATCGCCCACCCCGGGCACCGCCCACCGCGCTGTGACGCTCATGGTTCTTGTCGACGCATGCCACGGTGGTGCCGGCAAAGCCGTGGTCGGGTGTGCGCCGGCAGCGACATATGCGGCGCCGAGGAGCGGAGGGTTGCGAGGGTTGCGCGTCGCCCTGAGGCGACGCGTCGGCCACACACTGTTTGAGCTCCGAGCGCAGCGGCGCTGCGCCAGCAGCGTCGCGCCCGCGCGAGGGCGAGTTTGTGTGGCCGCCCTCGCAGCCCGAGCACCGCAGGGGACCCTCCGCGCAGCGGAGGGCGCCGCATTCGAGCGCCGGCGCATACCCGGCCGCGGCTTTGCAACGCTCAGTCCGCGCACAGGATCGGCCTCTTATGCACCGTGGCCTGCAATGGACCAATGACATGCAGCCCCTGAATGGCATCACCGTCGTCACGCTCGAGCACGCGATCGCGGCGCCGCTGTGTACGCGGCACCTGGCCGACCTCGGCGCGCGGGTGATCAAGGTCGAGCGTCCGGGCGTCGGCGACTTCGCGCGCGGCTACGACGAGCGCGTCAAGGGGCTGGCCTCGCACTTCGTGTGGACCAATCGCTCCAAGGAGAGCCTGACGCTCGACGTCAAGCATCGCGAGGCCAAATCGATCCTCGACGCGCTGCTCGCGCGCGCCGACGTGCTGGTGCAGAACCTCGCGCCCGGCGCGGCGGCGCGGCTGGGCCTGTCGTTCGAGGCCGTGCACGCCAAACTGCCGCGCTTGATCGTGTGCGACATCTCGGGCTACGGCGACGACCCCGAGCGGCCCGGCCCCTACCGCGACAAGAAGGCGTACGACCTGCTGATCCAGAGCGAGGCCGGCTTCCTGTCGGTCACCGGCACGGCCGAGCAGCCGGCCAAGGCGGGCTGCTCGATCGCCGACATCGCCGCCGGCATGTACGCCTACAGCGCGATCCTGGCGGCGCTGATCGAGCGCGGCAAGACGGGGCAGGGCGTGCGGCTCGACGTCTCGATGCTCGAATCGATGGTCGAGTGGATGAGCTTTCCGCTGTACTACGCGTTCGACGGCGCGGCACCGCCGCCGCGCGCCGGCGCCGCGCACGCGACGATCTTTCCGTACGGGCCGTTTCCCGCCGCCGACGGGCACGCGGTGATGCTCGGGCTGCAGAACGAGCGCGAGTGGCAGGCGTTCTGCACCAAGGTGCTGCTGCGGCCCGAACTCGCGAGCGACCCGCGCTTCGACAGCAACGCGCGCCGCGTCGCCGCGCGCGACGCGCTGGCGGCGATCATCGACGAGGTGTTCTCCAAGCTCGGCAGCGAGCAGGTGGTGCAGCGACTCGAAGACGCGCAGATCGCCAACGCGCGCGTCAACGGCATGGCCGAGGTGTGGTCGCATCCGCAACTCGCCGCGCGCCGGCGCTGGAGCGAGGTGGGCTCGCCCGCGGGATCGATTCCCGCATTGAAGCCGCCGGCGTTGCCGACATCGCTCGGCGCGCGCATGGACCCCATCCCCGCGCTCGGGCAGCACACCGACGCGCTGCTCGCTGAGCTGGGGTTCGATGCGGCCGCTATCGCGCGCTGGCACGCCGACGGCGTGGTCTGATTGCAGGAGGTTCGCATGTCTGCTCCCGATTCACCGGGCGTCGCGCTCGCGCACTTCGCGGCCGGGCTGCGCTTCGACGACATCCCCAACCCGGTGGTCGAGCGCATGCAGGATCTGCTGCTCGACTGGATCGGCTCGGCGCTGGCCGGCAAGGGTGCGCGCCCGGTGGAATCGATCGCGCGCTTCATGCTGGCGCAGGGCCCACAGGGCGGCCCGAGCGAGGTGCTGATCCACCGCCGCGGCAGCAGTCCGCTGGTGGCGGCGGCGATCAACGCCGCGGCGTCGCACGTGGCCGAGCAGGACGACGTGCACAACGGCTCGGTGTTCCACCCGGCGGCGGTGGTGCTGCCGCCGGCGCTGGCGGTGGCGCAGGCGCTGCAGCGCTCGGGCCGGGAACTGCTGACGGCCGCGGTGGCCGGCTACGAGGTGGGCATCCGCGTCGGCGAGTTCCTCGGCCGTTCGCACTACAAGGTGTTCCACACCACCGGCACTGCGGGCACGCTGGCCGCCGCTGCGGCCTCCGGCCACCTGCTGCGACTGACGCCGGCGCAGATGGTGCACGCCTTCGGCTCGGCGGGCACGCAGTCGGCCGGGCTGTGGGAGTTCCTGCGCGAGGCGGCCGACTCCAAGCAACTGCACACCGCGCACGCCGCGGCCGCCGGGTTGAGCGCGGCGTACCTGGCCGCCGACGGCTTCACCGGCGCCAGCCGCATCCTCGAAGGCACGCGCGGCATGGCCGCCGGCATGTCGAGCGACGCCGATCCGGCGCGCCTGGTCGATCGCCTCGGCAGCCGCTGGGCCACCGCCGAGACGTCGTTCAAGTTCCACGCCTCGTGCCGCCACACGCACCCGGCCGCCGATGCGCTGGCGCAGGCGATGCGCGAGCATCGCCTGGCGGCGTCGGACATCGCGCAAGTCACCGCGCACGTGCACCAGGGCGCGATCGACGTGCTGGGGCCCGTCACCGACCCGCAGACCGTGCACCAGTCGAAGTTCTCGATGGGTACGGTGCTGGCGATGATCGCGCTGCACGGCCGCGCAGGCCTGGCCGAGTTCGACGCCCACTTCCGCGACCCGGCGGTCGTCGCGTTTCGCGACCGCGTGCGGATGGTGCTCGACGCCGAGGTCGACGCCGCCTACCCGGCGCGCTGGATCGGCAAGATCTCCATCGCCACGCGAGATGGCAGGCAACTCTGCGCGCGCGTCGACGAGCCCAAGGGCGACCCCGGCAACACGCTGAGCCGCGACGAACTCGAGGACAAGTCGATCCGGCTGGCCGCCTACGGCGGTGGCGCCAACGTGGCCGAGATGCGCGCGCTCGCACAGCGCGTTTGGGCGATGGCTCGCGTGCCGGTGGTTGCGCCGCTGCTCGCCTGAGGCCCCGCGCAACGCCGAAGCGGACGCGAACGGCTGCGGACGCGGCGTGTACGCCGTGCGACACGTTCGCACACACACCTGACGCGGCGCGTCGCGCGCCGCCGTGGTGCGCCGACGCGGGCCGCACCGCCCGTTCACGGGGGCGCCAGTTTCTTGTGCGACTTCACGTAAGGCGGCAGCCGCTTGCGAACTTCTTGACGCACTTCAAGGAAAGCGCTCGGTGAAGATGCGCCCGCCTCGCGCTCCGGGCTGTTCCGGTGCGCGCGGCACGAGCAACCGAATCGAGTCTTTCGCGATGCGTCTGAACCTGCCTCTGCTGCGTCCGCGCCCCGCCGGCCCCCCGGTGGCGGCCGCGCGCGGCCGCTGGTTCAGCCGCGACGAGGCGATCATGGGCACCGCGATCCACGCCGAGCTGTGGAGCGACGACGAGGCGTTGGCCGAACAGGCGATCGCGGCGGTGATGGCCGAGATGCACCGCATCGACCACCTGATGAGCCCGTTCAAGCCCGAATCGGAGCTGTCGCTGATCAACCGCGAAGCGGCCGGGCGCGCAGTGCCGATCTGCGGCGAGCTGTTCGACCTGATCGCGCGCTCGATCGACTTCTCGCGCCTGTCCGACGGCGCGTTCGACATCACCTACGCGGCGGCCGGCCACCTCTACGACTACCGCGAGGGCGTCGCGCCCGACGCCGCGGCCCTCGAGCGCGCGCGAGGCAACGTCGGCTGGCAGCACCTCATGCTCGAGCCGCGCGAGCGCACCATCCGATTCGCGCGCGACGGCGTTCGCATCGACCTCGGCGGCTTCGCCAAGGGGCATGCGGTCGACAACGCGATCAAGATCCTCAAGCACCTGGGCATCGCGCACGCGGTGGTCGCCGCCGGCGGCGACAGCCACGTGCTGGGCGACCGCTGCGGCCGCCCGTGGTCGATCGCGGTGCGCGATCCGCGCGACCGCCAGCGCGTGGTGGCCGTGCTGCCGCTGGTCGACACCTCGATCTCGACCTCCGGCGACTACGAACGCTATTTCGAGCGCGATGGCGTGCGCCACCACCACCTGATCGATCCCAAGACGGGGACGTCGCCGCGTGCGCTGCACAGCGTGACGATCCTCGCTGCCGACGGCCTGACCAGCGAAGCCCTCTCGAAGTGCGTGTTCGTGATGGGCCTGGCGCGCGGCATGCGGCTCGTCGAGTCGCAGCCGGGCGCCGACGCGGTGGTCGTCGACGCGAACGGGACCTTGCATTTCTCGGCCGGATTGGCGGCCGCGGGCGGCGGCGCTGGCGCTGCGACCCGGCAGTGAGTTACGTCAATCGAGTCCAACGAACCTCAGGGAGAGGGTCATGACATCGCGAATCGAGAAAACGATCCAACCTGTTCTTGGTGTCCTGGCAGCCTCGCTTTGGCTGGCGGGTTGCTCAGGCTCGGGCGACAGCGAAGACTCGCTGACGGTCAACGGCGACGTGGCGATCACGTATGCCAAGCGGGCCAACACGCTCAGCCAGAACCCCACCGACGGCACGCCGTTCGCCCCGGGCGGTGACCTGATCATCCGCGAGCGGTCGTCACCGGCCGCGAAGGAGCACAACATCACCGCGGGCTACACCCGCGGCACCGGCGACGTCTCCGACCCCGAGGTGTCGTACGACGGCAAGAAGATCGTGTTCGCGATGAACTGCCCGCCGGCCAACAACGCGCTGTGCACCGGGCGCTGGAACATCTGGGAGTACACGCTGCCCGCGGGCGGCTTCGAAGGCGGCACGCTGCGCCGCGTCACCAGCTCGAGCGCCGACGACGACGTCGACCCGTACTACCTGCCCGGCGGCGGTTTCGTGTTCGCGTCGAACCGCCAGACCACCACCAAGAAGCTGCAGGGCGACGCCATCGGCGCGCAGCCGTACTTCGCGCTCGACGAGTACGAGCGCGAGCGGGTGCTGAACCTGCACACGATGAAGGACGACGGCACCGACATCAAGCAGATCTCGGTCAACCAGAGCCACGATCGCAACCCGGTGGTGCGCGACAACGGCAACATCATGTTCTCGCGCTGGGAGCACGTGGGGCAGAAGAACCGCTTCGCGGTGTTCCAGGTCAAGCCCGACGGCACCGACATGTTCGTGTTCTACGGTGCGCTGAGCCCTGGCAACAGTTTCCTGCACCCGCGCGAGATGGATGCCGCCGGCCCGTACGCAGGCCAGCTCACGTCGTCGCTGATGTCGCTGTCGGGCACCCAGGAAGGCGGCGCGCTGATGATGATCGACGCCGCCAACTACTCCGAGTACGGCACGCCCGCGCACACCGGCCTGCCGGCCAACGCCGGCCAGCGCCAGATGACGCAGCAGGCGCTCAACGACGGGCGCGGCTTCTCGCGCTACGGCCGCGTGACCACGCCGTACCCGCTGTGGGACGGCACCAACCGCGTGCTGGCGTCGTACCGGCCGTGCGAGGTCGAGCGCACCGAGCCGGGCAAGCCGACGGTGGTGGTGTCGTGCGCCACGCTGACGCAGGAGGAGATCGACGCGCTGGGAGAGGATGACCGCATGCGCGGCGCGCCTGCGGTCCTGCCCAACGGCGTCTCGGTGAACGATGACGTGCCGGCGTCGTATGCCATCTACATGTTCGACCCGCAGCGCGGCACCCAGCAATTGGTCGCCTCGCCGCCGTCGGGCTCCATGTACGTCGACCCGATCGCGCTGCAGGCGCGCAAGGCGCCGCAGGTGGCGCAGACGACCGCGGTCGACGACCTGCTGGCCGCCCAAGGCATGGCGCTGATCGAGGTGCGCAGCGTCTACGACACCGACGGCCTGAACCGCATGGGCAACCCGATGATGGCCGACACCCCGGCCGAGAAGCCGGCGTCGTGCGGCAACACGGCCATCGTGCAGACCACGCCGCCGAGCGAAGCGACCGAAACGCGTGCCTCGGTGGCCGACTTGAAGCGCATGCGCAACCCGGCCGACCCGGCGTACCAGTGCGCGCCGGCGCGCTTCGTGCGCGCGTTTCGCGCGGTGGCGCCACCGTCGAACATGATGGGTGGCCGCGAGGCGATCGGCGAGACCGAGTTCGAGCAGCAGCAGATCCTCGGCTACGCCCCGGTCGAGCCCGACGGTTCGTTCAAGCTGCACGTGCCGGCCGACACGCCCCTGGGCCTCGCGATCGTCGACTCCAAGGGCCGCGCGATCCAGACGCACTTCAACTGGATCCAGGTGCGCCCGGGCGAGCGCCGCACCTGCGACGGCTGCCACAGCCCTCGCCGCGGCGCGTCGCTGAACTCCGGCGCGCTCGTCAACCCGGCCAATGCGCCGGCCGGCTGGCTGGCGAGCATGACGCCGCAGCAAGGCGAGACGATGGCCTCGGCGCGCACGCGCATGAACCCGGCCGCGCTGCAGGTGCAGCGCGACATGGTGTCGAGCGACATCTGGGCCGACACCGCCAAACCTGGCGTAGTGGCGCGGCCGGCGATCGAGATCAAGTACACCGGCAACGCCAACCCGGCCGACGACCTCGATCCTTCGATCACGCCGCCGGTCAACGGCCTGATCAACTACGAGCGGCACATCGCGCCGCTGTGGACGCGCAACCGCGGCGTCAACACCTGCACCAACTGCCACAACGACCCGACCAGGCTCGACCTGCGCTCGACGACTTCGGGTACCGGTCGCATGACTTCATACGAGGAACTGCTGGTCGGCGACCCGGTGATCGACCCCGTTACCGGCCTGCCGCAGATCGAGGTGCGCGAAGGCGTGCCCGAGGTCGTTCGCGGCATTCCACTGGTGATCACCGACCCGAACAACGCGCTGGGCATGACGCGCGCCAGCCGGCTCGGCGAGATCCTGTGGGGCGAGACGCTCAAGGCCGGCGCCGAGGCGCTGGCGGCGCACCCGGCGCCGAGCGTCAACCACGCCGGGATGCTGAACAAGGCCGAGCTGCGGCTGGTCACCGAGTGGATGGACCTCGGCGGCCAGTACTTCAACGACCCGTTCGACAACAACGCGATGGCCGCCAGCCCGCTGAACGAAGACGTGTTCAACAGCGACGTGCATCCGATCCTGATGAGCACCTGCGCGGCGAGCTGCCACCAGGCCGGCGGCATCACGGGCTCGACGGTGCCCCCGGGCACGTCGTTCCAGGGCAACCGCTACGTGCTGACCGGCAGCCCCGAGGGCGACTTGAACGTCACGCTGACGATGATCTCCGACACCTGCAACCCGGCGTCGAACTACCTGCTGTCGCGGCCGTCGACCGCGCCGCACCCGGCAGGCGCGCTGGGCGCGCCGGCGCCGCTGCCGGCCGGCAGCGCCGACTACAACACCATCAGCCGCTGGATCGCCGCCGGCTGCAGCGTGCAGACCGCCAACGCGAGGGCCAACAGACGATGACGAAGAACACGCAGCGGACCCGGCGGTCCGCTGCGACGGTGCGCCGCACCGTCGCAGCGGCCGCGGCCGTTTGGGGCCTGGCCTCGTGCGGCGGCGGCAGCCCCTTGGACAACCCGGCGTCGATCCAGAACCCCGGGCTCAGCGGCAGCCAGAAGCTGGCCTTCGCCTACTTCCAGTACTGCGTGTTCCCGGTGCTGCTCAAGCCGCTGCCGATCCGCTTCGAGGACGGCAGCACCGCCACCAACACCTGCGCGGCGTCGGGTTGCCACGACAACACCAACGGCACCGGCGGCGCATTTCGTGTCATAGGCAACGCGCAGCCGATCGACCTCGCCAACGCGGCGAACACAGCGGACATCATCCGTGCCAGCGACATGTACAAGAACTTCTACTCCGCGCAGGGTGAGGTGGTGTTCGGTGCCCCGCTGACCTCGCGCATCCTGGTCAAGCCGATGGTCGACGGCGTGCTGCACGGCGGCGGGCAGATCTTCGCCGGCGCGCAGGATCCGAACGCGGCGCCGATCCAGTACTGGATCAACAACCCCGCCCCGAGCGGCAGCGACGAGTTCAGCACCGCGACCTACGGCATGTTCACGTCGAACGTTCCCAGCACGAGCAACTGCAAGACCCAATGAACGGGCTTCTGGCGCGGGCCCTGGGGTGCCGGGCGCTTGTGTCCTTCATCACCGCATGCCTCGCGATCCTGATCCTCGGCCTGGGTTCGCCGCCCGCCCGTGCGGCCGACGAGCCCGAGCGGCTGCGCGTGGCCGACCCCTACCTCGAACTGCACACGGGCCCCGGAAGGGGCTTTCCGGTCTTCTTCGTGGTGGCGCGCGACGAGTGGGTGCAGGTCGAACTGCGTTCGACCGACTGGTTCAAGGTGCGCACCGAAGGCGGCCAGTCGGGCTGGGTGCACCGCTCGCAGCTCGCCAGCACCCTCACGACCGCCGGCGTGCGCAAGAGCTTCCGCGACATCGCGCTCGACGACTACCTGGCGCGGCGGCTGCAGATGGGCGCGGCGTGGGGCCAGTTCAAGAACGAGCCGATGCTCAAGCTGTGGACCAGCTATCGGCTGTCGGAGACGCTGCACGTGGAGGGCACGATCGGCCAGGTGCAGGGCATCTTCTCCGGCACCGACATCTGGCACGTCAACCTGCTGGCCGAGCCGCTGTCCGACGTGCGGCTGTCGCCGTTCTTCTCGATCGGCGTCGGCAAGTTCAAGAACCTGCCCAACCCCACGCTGGTGGGTGCGCTGCCGACCAACGCCAACCTGTCCAACGCGTCGGTCGGGGTGCGCTACCACCTGACCGATCGCTTCATCGCGCGCGCCGACTACAGCTTGTACACCGCCTTCGTCGGCGACACGCGCACCGGCGAGTACCGGGCCTGGACGCTCGGCCTGGCCTTCTTCTTCTGAGCTGACCCATGCGCACCCAAACCCTTGCCCTTGCCCTCGCCGCCGCCAGCACCTGGTGCGCCGCGCAGACCGCCACGCCGCAGCCGGGCAACGAGCAGGTGATCCAGCCGCAGGTCGACCGCCGCGAGGTCAAGCTGCCGAAGTACCCGTCGAAGGATTTCGAGATCGGCGCCTATGTCGGCACCTATTCGATGCAGAACTTCGGCTCCAGCCTGGTCACCGGCGTGCGGCTGGGCTACCACATCAGCGAAGACATCTTCGTGCAGGCGGTGTACGCGCAGACCAAGGTCAGCGACGAGAACTTCCGCCAGATCCTGCCCGGCGGCATCTTCGCGCAACCGCAGGAGACGCTGAAGTACTACAACCTCTCGGCGGGCTACAACATCCTGCCCGGCGAGGTGTTCTGGGGCCGCAACACCGCATTCGCGTCGTCGCTGTACGTGATCGCCGGCATCGGCAACACCAACTTCATTGCCAGCGACAAGGTCAACCACCGCAACCGCCAGACCATCAACTACGGCGCCGGCATCCGCGTGCTGTTCCACGACCGCTTCTCGGTGCAGATGGACATGCGCCAGCACCTGTTCGACCTCGACATCCTCGGCAAGAACGAGAGCACCAAGAACCTCGAGTGGACCGGCGGGGTGAGCTTCTATTTCTGACTGCCGCTGATCGAACCATGATGAGCACTTCGAAATCGCTTTCTCGTCCGTGGCGCGCGGCGCTGGCGCTGGCATTGGCCGGCGCCGTGACGCTGGCCGCCGCGGCGCCGCTGGCGCCGTCGACACCGGCGCCGGACTTCACGCTGCGCACGCTCGACGGCCAGAAGCTGCGGCTGGGCGAGCAGCGCGGGCGCGTCGTGCTGGTCAACTTCTGGGCCACCTGGTGCGGGCCGTGCCGCCAGGAGATGCCGCACCTCAACAAGCTGTACGAGAAGTACAAGGCTTCGGGCTTCGTGCTGCTCGGGGTCAACGTCGACGACGACACCGCGCAGGCCGCGGGCGTCGCCACCAAGCTCGGCGTCACCTTCCCGGTGCTGCCCGATGCCGACAAGCGCGTCAGCCGCCAGTACGACCTGAGCGCGATGCCCTCGACCGTGCTGATCGACCGCGACGGGCGCGTGCGCTACCTGCACCGCGGCTACCAGAGCGGCTACGAGAACACTTACGACAGGCAGATCCGGGAGTTGCTCAAAGAATGAAACTGCCTCGACTGCTGGTGTGCGCCGGCGCGGTGTGCGTGCTCGGCGGTTGCGCATTCCCCGAGCCGTGGGTCAAGCCCTACGAGCGCGAACGCCTGGCCGACCCGATCATGCAGGCGCAGCGCCAGGCGATGGCGGCCAAGCACAACGAACACGTGCGCGAGGTGCGCGAAGGCGCTCGCGGCGCCAA
>JAJVIL010000149.1:0-11128 GCA_022072045.1 Burkholderiaceae bacterium
TTCGACCTCAACGCGCGCGCGATGGCGCGCACGATCAGGGCGTTCCTGCCGGGCATGCTGGCCGCCGGCGGCGGCTCGATCGTCAATGTCGCCTCGGTGGCCAGCAGCGTGAAGGGCGTGCCCAACCGCTTTGTCTATGCGGCCAGCAAGGCCGCGGTGATCGGGCTCACCAAGGCGGTGGCGGCCGACTTCGTGACGCGCGGCATCCGCTGCAACGCGATCTGCCCGGGGACGGTGGAGTCGCCGTCGCTGGCCGCGCGCATCACGGCGCAGGCGCGCGCCAGCGGCAAGAGCGAGGCCGACGTGCGCGCCGCGTTCGTGGCGCGCCAGCCGATGGGGCGGCTGGGCAGCGCCGACGAGATTGCCGCGCTGGCGGTGCACCTGGCCAGCGACGAGGCCGCGTTCACCACCGGCAGCGTGATGATCGCCGACGGCGGCATGTCGAACTGACCAACCCGATCCTTCCAACCGATCGACCGCGAGAGGAGCACGCGATGAAGCTGATGCGCTATGGCGCCAAGGGCAGCGAACGGCCTGGGCTGATCGACTCGCAAGGCAGGGTGCGCGCGCTGTCGGGCGTGGTGGCCGACATCGGCCCCGACGAGCTGTCGCCCTCGGGCCTGGCCAGCCTGCGCAGCGTCGACCCGG
Organism: Burkholderiaceae bacterium; assembly: GCA_022072045.1. Classification (GTDB taxonomy): domain Bacteria; phylum Pseudomonadota; class Gammaproteobacteria; order Burkholderiales; family Burkholderiaceae_C; genus JAEUPI01. Next base: position 649 of record JAJVIL010000149.1, read on the forward strand.
CCACGCTGCCGCTGGTGGCGCAGCCCGGGCGCATCGCGCCGCCGTGGAGCTGGTGCGGCAAGTTCCTGTGCATCGGGTTGAACTACGCCGACCATGCCGCCGAGTCGGGTTTGCCGGTGCCCAAGGAGCCGATCCTGTTCATGAAGCCGATCAGCGCGCGCGTCGGCGCTAACGACGCTGTCGTGCTGCCGCAAGGGTCGGTCAAGGGCGATTGGGAAGTCGAGCTCGGCGTGGTGATCGGTGCGCGCGCGCGCTACGTGTCGGAGGACGACGCACTGAACCACGTGGCGGGCTACTGCGTGGTCAACGACGTCTCGGAGCGCGAGTACCAGCTCGAGCGCGGCGGTCAGTGGGACAAAGGCAAGGGCTGCGACACCTTCGGTCCGGTGGGTCCGTGGCTGGTGACCGGCGACGAGATCGCCGACCCGCAGACCCTGCCGATGTGGCTGGAGGTCAACGGCCGGCGGATGCAGAACGGAAATACGCGTACGATGGTGTTCGGCGTCAGGCAACTGGTGAGCTACCTCAGCCGTTTCATGACGCTGGAGCCGGGGGACTTGATCGCGACGGGCACGCCGCCCGGCGTGGGCATGGGCTTGAAGCCGCAACCTCAGTTCTTGAAGCCGGGCGACACCATGCGCGTCGGCATCGAGGGCCTGGGGGTGCAACAGCAGGCCGTGCACGCCTGGAACCCGGAGCTGATCGACAACTGAACCGGCAAAGGAGTTTTGAAGCGTGAAGACACGAGTCGTCCGGATCTTCACGGGAGCGACTTTTCGAGTCCCAGAACACATTCAACGCATCGACTCGAAGCACACCCACGGCTGGCAGCTGCGGTACGGGAAATCGAAGATGTTCTCCGACCACAGCAACGACGGCAGCAAGGCGCGTGCGGCCTTGAAGCTGGCCACCGCCGAACTGCTGAAACGCATCGCCAAGCTGCCGGCGCCGTCGGGCCTGCGGCGTGGCATCGCATCGAACAAGGGCTCGAGCCTGCCGGTGGGCATCTCGGGGCCGATCGTCCGCACGCGGCCCGGGCGCAACACGCGCGACGCCAGCTTCGGCGTCACGCTGCCGCGCTTCGGCATGAAGCCCACCACGCGCAGCGTCTACATCGCCACCGAGAACACCTACACGCTGGCACGCTACAAGGCGGCGCTGGCCAAGGCGATCGAACTGCGCAAGTCGGCCGAGCGGGCCTATCAACTGGCGGCCACGAAGGCCAAGCGCGCGTCGGCGCGCAAGGCGATGAAGTAGCACGCAAGACGCCGGCCGCGGGCGCCGCCGGCCGGCTGAAGCGTGGGCCGGCGAAGGCAGCTCGAATGGAGGCGAGATGATCAGGCCTTGAGCGTCGCCAGCGGCGCAGACTGCGGCCGGCGCGCCGTGCGCGCCCGCAGCCAGGCCCACAACTTCTCGCTCGCGCGGTGGCCCGACACCACGGCCTCGAGCGCATCGACGGCGCGATCGACCTCGTCGAGCGTGTTGTAGAAGTAGAAGCTGAAGCGGCAGCTCGCCGGGATCGCCAGCCCCAGCGCGTGGTGCGCCAGCGTCGCGCAGTGACAACCGGCGCGCGACTCGACGCCGCGCCCATTCAGCGCCTCGGCCAGCTCCATCGGGTTGCGGCCGGCGATGTTGAATGCCACCAGCGCAGTGCGCCGCGCGGCATCGCGCGGGCCGTAGATCGTGATGCCAGGCACCTCGGCCAGCCGCTGCAGCGCGTGCGCGGTCAGCGTGCGGTTCCATTGGCCGATGCGCTGCATCGCGGCCTGCACCGCGGCGCGGTCGATGGAGCGGGCGGTGCCGAAGTAGGTTGCGCGCTGCGGCGTGAGCGCCAGATCGAGCAGCAGGCGCAAGGCCTGCGCCGACACGATGGTGCCGAGGATGTTCGGCGTGCCGGCCGCGAACTTCCACGGCAACGCGTTGTAGTCCACACGGTCGGGAAAGACCCGGCCCTCGGCGATCATGTCGCCGCCGTAGAGGAACGGCAGCGACGTCTGCAGCAGGTGCTCCTTCGCGTATAGCACGCCGACGCCGAACGGCGCCAGCATCTTGTGGAACGAGAACGACAGGTAGTCGACGTCGAGCGCCTGCACGTCGGTGAAGGTGCCGGGCACCAGCTGTGCGCCGTCGACCAGCAGGTACGAACGCCGTTCGCCGTCGGGCTGCCGGTAGCCGCTGGCGCCGGCCAGCGCGCGGATCGCCGGCAGCGGGTTCTTGGTGCCGAAGAAGTTGGACGCACCGGTGCAGCCCACGAGCTTGGTGCGCTCGTCGATCAGCGAGGCCAGGTGCTGCAGGTCGAGCTCGCCGTTGGCGGGGTCGAAGCGTGCCAGCCGGTACTCCACGCGGCGGCCGAAGCGCGGCAGGATGTCGCGGCACATCGCGTACCACGGCACGTAGTTGGAGTTGTGCTCCATCATCGTCGTGACGACGTTGTCGCCATCGCGGAACTCGCTCATCAGCGAATACATCACCGCGTTGTGCGCCTCGGTGGTGTTGCGCACGACGACGATGTTTCTGCGGCTGGGCGCGCCGATGAAGCGCGCGATGTCGTCGTAGGCCGACTCGAAGCGCGCGGTGGTGATCTGCGAGGCGTCGGACTGCCCGCGGTGCACGTTGTCGTAGGCCGGCGCCAGCGCCTGGAACAGTGCGAGCAGCGCGCGCGGCGGCTGCGTGCTGGCGGCGTTGTTGGTGACCACGCGGCCGTGCGCCGGGAACACGAAGTGGCTGCGGATGGCGTCCAGGTTCCAGGGCGGGTGTGCGCTCACGGCGTGCTCCATTGCAGGGCCAGTGCGTGCGCGCGCCGGTGACGAGGTCGCCGGCACGGACGGGCTCGCTCTGTGTTGTGAGCACCACGAATCCGGTTCAATGGCAACGGCTTTCCCTCTGGCGCACAATGAAGCGGCCAGGCCGCGGCAGCCGGCGGCGGCCGCGAACAAGGAGGGCCAGGCATGGGCATCCGCATCGCCTGGGTGATCGTCGCGCTGATCGTGATCGGTGCCGCGGTGTCGGCGCTGTTCCGGGTGACCACGGCACCCGATCGCATCCGCGACCGACGCGACATGGCCAAGGAGGTCTGCCTCAAGGCCGGCGGCGAATGGGTCGTCGCCGAGGATCGCCGCGAGGTCTGCAAGCGGACCTGAACGGCCGCGCGCCGGCGCGGGCTGCTTGCTTGGGGCGCCCGCGCTGGTGCCGACCGCTCGCCTTCAGGCCGGCTGCGCGTCGCGGCCCGTCAGTCGCGCCGCAGCGCGCCACGCCAGCCGCCACAGCAGGCGCAGCCCGAGCACGGTGGCGAAGGCCTCGAGCAGCGTCACCACGAACGCCGGCGCCGGGTGCCACCGCTCGGCGCGGCGGCGGAACTTGGCCAGCGCGCGGTCGCGCCAGATCTCGATCGAATCGTAGAAGCACGGGATCACCAGCAGCGTCAGCAGCGTCGAGGTGATGGTGCCGCCGATGATCGCCACCGCCATCGGCCGGTAGAACTCGCCGCCCTCGCCGACGCCGATGGCCACCGGCATCATGCCGGCGATCAGCGCGAAGGTGGTCATCAGGATCGGCCGCAGGCGCTTGCGGCCGGCGCGCATCAGCGCCTCCTCGCGGTCGACGCCCTCGCGCTCGAGCACGCGCGCGGCGTCGAGCAGCAGGATCGCGTTCTTGGCCACCAGTCCGCACAGCATGATGACGCCGATGAAGCTCATCAGGTTGAGCGTGCCGCGCGTCACCAGCAGCGCGATCACCACGCCGATCAGCGACAGCGGCAGCGAGATCATCACCGGCAGCGGCGCGGTGAACGAGCCGAACTGGATCACCAGGATCAGGTACATCAGCGCGATGCCGCTGACCAGCGCGATGGCCATGCGCGAGAACACCTCCTCCTGGTCGCGCGAGGCGCCCGCCAGCTCGATGCCGTAGCCGGGCGGCAGGTCCATCGAGCGCGCCAGCTTCAGCGCGTCGGCGGTCACCTCGCCGGGCGAGCGGCCCTGCGCGTTGGCCGACACGGTGATCGTGCGGTGCCCCTCGGAATGCTGGATCTGGCTCGGGCCCTTGCCCATCGTGACGGTGGCGATCTGCTCCAGCGGCACGATCAGGTTGCTGCCGGTCACCGCGATCGGCAGGCGCTCGATGTTGCTCGCGCTGACACGGTCCTCCGGATGCAGGCGTACCGCGACGTCGCGCGTTTCGCCCGACGGGTCGACCCAGTCGCCGACCTCGATGCCGGCGAACGCCACGCGCAGCGCCTGCGCCGCGTCGGCCACCGAGATGCCCAGCGCGTTGGCCAGCCCGCGGTCCAACTCGATCTTCAGCTCGTTCTGCGGATCCTGCTCCGACAGGCCGACGTCCACCGCGCCGGGAAGCTGCCGCAGCCGCGTCATGAAGTCGTTGGTCAGCTCGAGCAGGCGGCGCGAATCGGCGCCATTGAAGCGCACCTGCACCGGCTTCTGCACGCCGCTGTTGAGGTCTTCGATCACCGTGTACTCGGCGCCGACCAGGCGCGCGGTGAGGTGGCGCAGGTCGCCCGCGATCTGTTGCGCCGAACGTTTGCGTTTGGTGCTCTTGCCGATGTCGACCCAGACCTTGCCGCCGTTGGGGTTGACGTTGGTGTTGGTGGCCACCGTCTCGGGGATGGTGCGCGCCAGCGTGGCCGCCGCCTCGACCTTGAGCTGCGAGTAGTGCAGGCTGCTCGACGACGGCGTGCGCACGTCGACCACCAGCACGCCGTTGTCCGAGGCCGGCAGAAAGCTCGACCCGCCGAACGCGCCGTGCAGTGCGATCGCGCCGAAGAAGCTGGCGATCGCCAGCAGGAACATCTTCACCCGGTGGTGCAGCGCCCAGGTGATCACGCCGCCGTAGCGGTCGGCCTGGCGGTCGAACCAGGCGTTGAAGCGTGCCAGCAGCCTGCTCGGTCCGCGCCTGGGCGCGGCGTGCAGCCCAGGTGGATCGCCCCAGTACGCCGACAGCATCGGGTCGAGCGTGAACGAGACGAACAGGCTCACCAGCACCGACGCCACCACGGTGAGTCCGAACGGCCGGAACCACTCGCCGGCGACGCCGGGCATGAAAGCGACCGGCACGAACACCGCGACGATCGAGAAGGTGGTCGCCGCCACCGCCAGCCCGATCTCGGCGGTGCCGGCGAGCGCCGCGCTGCGCCGGTCGGCGCCGGCCTGCATGTGGCGCACGATGTTCTCGCGCACGACGATGGCGTCGTCGATCAGCACGCCGATCGCCAGCGACAGCCCGAGCAGGCTCATGAAGTTGAGCGTGAAGCCGCACAGCCACACGGCGATGAACGCCGCGATCACCGAAGTCGGCAGGCTGAGCGCGGTGATCGCCGTCGAGCGCCACGAGTTGAGGAAGATGTAGACGACGAGGATCGTCAGGCCGGCGCCGAAGATCAGCGCGTGGATCACGTTGTTGAGGCTGTCCTGTGCCTCGTTGCCGCCGTCGCGCGTGACCACCAGCGCGGTGCCCTTGGGCAGCTCCCGGTTGATGTCGGCCACCAGCGCGCGCACGCGGTCGGCCACCCACACCGTGCTGGCGTCGCGCGAGCGGATCACCGAGATCGCGACGTTGGGATGGCCGTTGCGCAGCGAGACGCTGGTCTGCTCGGCGAAGCCGTCCTCGACCTGCGCGAGCTGGCCCAGGCGCACGATCTCGTCGCCGCGCCGGCGCACCACGATCTGCTCGAACTGGCTCGGCGACTCGATGCGCCCGACCAGGCGGATGCTCTCGTCCTGCAGATTGCCGCGCACCTTGCCCACCGGGGCGGTGGTGTTCTGCGCGCGCAGCGCGGCAACGACCTCGGGCACCGAGATCGAGAACTCGCGCAGCTTCTGCGCGCGCAGCAGCACCGACAGCTCGCGCTGCAGCGAGCCGCTGACGTTGACGATCGACACCCCCGGAATGGCGCGGAAGCGGTCGGCCAGATCGTCTTCGGCCAGGCGCGAGATCTCGGCATGCGACTGCGTGGTGCTCGACAACGCCATGTCCATGATCGGCTGCGCGCCCGGATCCATGCGTGTCAGCACCGGCTCGCGCATCTCGAGCGGCAACTTGTGGCGCACCGCGCCGATCGCGTTGCGCACCTCGTCGGCGGCCTCGACCAGGTTCTTGTCGAAGTTGAACACCAGCACGATCTGCGCGCTGCCCTCCTTGGCAGTGGAATACAGCTTGTCGACGCCCGAGATCGTCTGCATCGATTTCTCGATGCGGTTGATCAGTTCGCGCTCGACCGTCTCGGGCGACGCTCCGGGGTAGGGGATCGTCACCACCAGTACCGGCTGCTCGACGTCGGGGATCTGGTTGACGCGCAGATGGCCCAACGCGAGCAGCCCCGCGCCCATCAGCGCGATCAGGATCACGATCATCGCGATCGGCCGTTTGACGCTGAAGTCGGAGAGGAACACCGTGCGCCCCGAGGCTTCAGCGTTTGGCCGTCAGCGGTGCGCGCCCGCTGCTGGCCGCTGCCGCGAACTCGACCTTCTGGCCGTCGACCAGCGTGCTGCCCGGCGCGCGCAGGATGCGGTCGCCGGCCGCCAGCCCGGCGAGCACCGGAAACTCGCCGAGCCGCGGGTCGCGCTCGCCCAGCCGCACCGCGACCTTCTGCAACGCGGTGCCGTTGACGCGCCAGACGTGGGTGGTGTCGGCGCTGCGCACCACCGAACCTTCGGGCACCATCAACACCTGCGCGGTGCCGGTCTCGATGCGACCCTCGGCATACAGCCCGGCCACGTGCGGCCGCTCGCCGCTGCCGAAGACGATCACCACCTCCACCTGGCGCGTGGTGGCATTGGCCGAGGCGTCGATCCGCGCGAGCGTGCCCATGAAGTCGGTGGCGCCGTAACCGTTGACGCGAAAGCGCACCGGCTGGCCGAGTCGCAGCTCGCCCATGCGGTCGGCCGACACCAGGCCCTCGAAGCGCATCGTGCGCGGGTCGATCACCTTCAGCAGCTCCTTGCCGACCTGCGCGGTATCGCCCGCCGACACCTTGCGGTCGCTGACCACGCCGTCGAACGGGGCGCGAACCTCGGTGCGCTGCAGCGTCTGTCGCGCCGACGCCTGGCGCGCGCGCGTGGCCACGAGGTCACTCTGCACGCCGTTGCGCCGCACCTCGGCGTCCTCGAGCGCCTGCATCGAGGTCATGCCCTGCGCCTGCAGCGTCTTCAACCGCTGCACCTGCCGCTCGGCCTGCTCGAACGCCTGTGCGCTCGCGCGCACCGCCTCGTCGGCCGACGCCAGGCTGTCGCGGATCGCGGTGTCGTCCAGGCGCACCAGCAGGTCGCCTTTGCGCACCGGCTCGCCGTTGTCCTTCAGCACCTGCAACACAACGGACGACACTTCGGCGCGCAGGTCGGCGCGGCGTTCGGGTTGCACCGAGCCGGTGACCACCGGGCCTTCGGCGCGCTCGCGGTAGGCGAGCGTGCGCATGTCTTCCGGCGCCAACAGCAACGTCGCCGCAGCGCCGGCCGGGTCGGGGGCGGCGCCTCTGCTGCACGCGGCCACCAGCACGGCGGCAATCAGCGGGGCGACCAGGCGATGCAGCATGCGGGGGGCTCCAGGGTCGGGAGTGACGAGCAGCGACGGCTGAGCGGATCCGGGGGTGGCCCGGATGGGTGCCGGCGCGGCGCGAGGGCGCAAGTCTCGCACCGATCGGCGGGTTTCCACCCGGGCGTGCGACGAAACGCCCTCGGCTTGGGGCGAACGGCTGGGCGCGGACTGCCAGCGGCTGGGTGCTCACGCCGCATGCCGGCAGGCGGCCCCTCGGTGGCCGCGCCCCGGCCGGGCGACGCTGCCAACGCCGGCGGGGTGTCAGGACTTGGCCGACGGCTCGACGTCGTCGAGCCACTGCGCCGGCATGGTATCGGGCGGGTCCTCGCGCACCTCGAGCCCCTGCCAGAGGTCGTACGACGATTCGCGCCACCAGCGGTCGACCTTGACCGGCTTCAATTCGTTGGCCCCGTTCGCGATGCCCCCGGCGGCGTCGACGGCGCCGGCCGGAGGGCCTTGGCGCAGCCCCTTGTAGACGAATCGGATGGTTGCCATGGGTCGTACCGCCAGAAGCAGGCGCGTCGGTGGCGCCGGGCGAACTGTGCTTATACGACGGATCGTAGCGGCGCAACAGGCGGCTTGCCCGCACGGCTCGCCGAACGAGTTAGGGGGCCGGCCGTGCCGCCGGCCATGAACCTGCGATTCGCTTCTTACGCCTTGGCGGCGTAGCCTGCGCACCAGCCCTTGGCGTTGACGTCGAAACCCGGGAACAGCGCGCACGGTCCGTAGGCCTGTCCGGCCTTTCCCTGGAAGTGCTGGCAGTTCGAACAGTCTTGTCCCGTCTTGCGGGGAGCCTGCGCCTTGCTCGCGTCCTCGGTGTACTTCAAGGCGGCGGCGGTTGCATTGGAAGCGACGCTCAGGTGCGGCAGCGCAGCCTGCGCGCCACGCGGCAGCGCAGCCAGCCAGATCACCGGGGCAGCGGTACCCACCAGCGTGAGAAAGCCGCGGCGGGTGGAGGGAAGTGAGGCCATCTTGTTTCCTTTCGATTCGAGGGTTGGCGTGACCCGACCGGGCGAGGATCGCGCGCATCGGCACACGCTCCATCGCATGGTTTTGAGAATCGAAAATGCCGGCCTCGGTTCCAGCGGCCACCGATCATTCGTCGCATTCGAAGGGCCGCAAGTGCCGCGCCGGGCACGGTGGTCGAGCGCGGTATCCGCCTGGCGACGCAGGGGCTGAAGCTACAAGCGATTCAGGCGATGTCCTCGTGCAGGCACAGGATATTGCCTTCCGGGTCCTCGAACCAGGCGGCCTTCTCCGAGCCGAGCACGCACACGTGCTCCACCGTCTTGAGCCCCGGGTAGTCGTAGTCGGCGAAGCGCACGCCGCGGCCCTTCAGCTCGGCGATCGCGGAGCCGATGTCGGCGACCTTGAAGCTGAGCGCGGTGTGTTCGGCCTTGGTGCCCTCGGGCTTCGGGAACAGCGCGATCTCGGTGCCGCCGCAGCGGTAGACGAACTTGCCGTCGGGCCTTGCCGCGCCGGCCTCGAGCCCGAGCGCGTGCTCGTAGAAGCGGCGCGCGCGCGCCAGGTCCTTGACCGGCAGCATGCAGGTGACCGACGTCTGTGCAAGCGCAGCCATGGATCCCTCCGACGCAGCGGCAACGAAGGCGCCGTTGTAGCGCGCATTCGCTGCCTCTGCAAAGCGCAGGGTTGCCTGCGGTGGCGCTACGCCGGCACCGCGGCCGTGAAGGCGTCGGAGAAGCACATCTCGTCGGATAGCCCCTGAGCGATGAACGCCGGCTTGGCGGCCTGCACCATGCGCACCGAGCCGCAGGCGTAGACGAGATGGCCCGACAGGTCGGGGAAGTCGTGCAGGATCGCCTCGTGCACGAGCCCGGTGCGCCCGGTCCAGCCGTCGCCGGGCCGCGGCTCGGAGATCACCGGCACGAAGTGGAACTGTGGATGCACGCGGGCCCAGTCCTCGGCCAGCGTGCGCATGTACAGATCGTCGGGTCGGCGCACGCCCCAGTACAGGTGCATCGGTTTGCGGATGCCGTTTTGGAACGCCTGTTCCAACAAGCTCTTGGCCGGCGCGAAACCGGTGGCGCCGGCCACGAAGATGATCGGCCGAGGGCTCGGCTCGCGCAGCACGAAGGCGCCGAACGGCCCCTCGAACTGCAGCGTGTCGCCCACCTGCATGCGCTCGAACACCTGGGTGGTGAACAGCCCTCCGGGCTGACGCCGCACGTGCAGGTCGATCTGGTGCTCGGCCCCTCCGGGCGTGGTGAACGAGTAGGCGCGGCGCTGCCCGTCGGGCAGCACGAACTGGAGGTACTGTCCGGCCTGGAAGGCGATGCGCCGACCCTCCGCCAAGGTCAGCGTCAGCTTCATCACGTCGGGGGCCATCAGCTCGAGCCCGCTCACGGTGGCCTGGTAGGTGGTGCCGGCGCGCGCGGCGGCGGCCTCGGGCGGCAGTTCGATCTCGACGTCCGACAGCGGGGTGGCGCAGCACAGCAGGATGTCGCCGCGCGCGCGCTGCTCGGGGGTGAGCGACGTGGCCGCGTCGCCGCCGTCGTCGACGCGGCCCTGCAGCAGGTGCACGCGGCAGCGCCCGCAACCGCCCGAGCGGCACTCGTAGGGCAGCGTCAGCTCGGCGCGCAGCCCGGCGTCGAGCAGCGTCTCGGCGCCGCGCGCGGCATAGCTCGCGGCGCCCGGGTGCAGCGTGACCTGCCACGCGGAAACGCTCTTGTCCAGGCGCTTGGGCGGCAGCCACGGCAGCGCCAGCGCCAGCAGCGTGAGCCCGCCGACCACGGCCCACAGCAGCAGCGCGTGGCCCTGCTGCACCAGCGGCAGCACCGACAGGTAGAACCAGTCCAGCGATACCCGCTGCGGCAGCGAGGCGAACTCCGCCGCGCCCTGGCTCGTCACCGGCCGCGCCAGCGACAGCGCCAGCAGCATCGCGACGAGCCCGATCGTCAGCGGCCGCGGCGGGATC
>JAJVIL010000149.1:11194-17535 GCA_022072045.1 Burkholderiaceae bacterium
GGCCGGTGCCGCCAGCGGAATGCCGATGTGCAGGAACTGCAGCAGCGAGAAGAACCTGTCGCTGATCGATTCGGGCAGGATGAAATTGCGCACCAGCGTGCCGCGGAACACCGGCAGCGCGTCGAACCACTCGGCCACCTGCACCACCGTGTACTGCGCCAGCCGGTCCCACGGCAGCATGTAGCCGTTGACGCCGCTCACGTACACCAGCCACAGCAGCACCATGCCGGTGATCCACGAGAAGGCGCGGAAGCTGCGGTAGTGGTCGAAGCAGAAGTGGCGCGCCAGGTGCAGCAGCATGGTCAGCACCATCGCGTCGCTGGCGTAGCGGTGCACGCTGCGCATCACGCCGCCGAGCCACCACTGGTTGTGCGTCAGGTGCTCGACCGACGCGTAGGTGGTGTCGACCCCGGTCTCGTAGAACGCGTAGAGGTAGAAGCCGCTGATGGTGACCAGCGCGAACATCAGGCAGCTGATCGTGCCCAGGTAGTACAGCGGGTTGGTCGCGTTGCCGAACAGCGCGTTGTACAGCCGGTCGGCCAGCAGAAAGAGGCGGCGGCCGACGGCCGGGATGAGTCTCAGCACGGACAGTGGATGGGCGCGGTGGCTGGTGGGGCGACATCCTGAGGGCCCGCGCCGAGTGCGGGTTTGATGCCTCTCAAGCTTTCGTTGCGCCGGTGGCACACGGCCGCGTCGATGTCGAAATGTTGAACCAAGTCAATTTGCGGAGCTGTCGCGCTGCCTAGAGTACCGACCGCATCCGAACCCGAGGAGACCCATCATGGCCGAACCCGCAGCACCCGAGCCTGGCGAAGACGAAGGCCCCATTCCCGCGATGCAGCATCTGCTGGAAAACCCGTTCCTGTTGCTGTTCATCGGCGTGGCGATGCCCACCGTGCTGTACATCGTGTGGGGCGTGATGGAGATTGCGGGCATTCCGATCAGCCCGCTGGGCAAGTAGAAGAGGGCACACATTCATGAGCGCCATCCTCCCCCCGGCCAGACGCATCTGGTGGAAGCAGCCGGTCGACAAGGTCGAGATCGTCTGGATCGCCATCGCCTTCATCTGGTGCATGGTGATGTTCTTCATGATGCCGTACTGGCACGTGTACGGTAAGCAGAACCTGTCGAACGAGACCTACCGCGTCAAGCCCGAGCAGTTCTCGCGCGCGGCCGAGGAGATGGTGGCCAAGTACACCGTCCGCACCGAAACCGACGAGAAGATCCCGGTGGTCAAGCCGCCGGTGGGCTCCGACGTGTTCCTGATCGCGCGCCTGTGGGCCTGGTGGCCGATCCTCGAACTGGAGCAGGGCAAGACCTACCGCCTGCACCTGACCGCGATGGACTACCAGCACGGCTTCTCGCTGCAGCCGGAGAACATCAACATCCAGGTGGTGCCCGGCTACGAGCACGTGGTGACCGTCACGCCCAACCGCGCCGGCACCTACGCCATCGTCTGCAACGAGTTCTGCGGCATCGGCCACCACAAGATGGTGACCAAGCTGTACGTCAAATAATCGAAGAGGGCGACATGACGACCAACGCAGGACAGTTCCGGGTCTGCCCCCGCTCGGGGCTGCAATTCCACAAGACCGCCGAATCGCTGATCAAGCTCAACGCGGTGGCCGCGGTGGTGGCGCTGCTGGTGGGTGGCGTGCTGGCGCTGCTGATCACGCTGACGCGCTGGCAGGCCGTGCACCTCGTCGGTGCCGAGACCTTCTACATGATCCTCACCGCGCATGGCCTGGACATGCTGGTGATCTGGATCATCTTCTTCGAGATCGCGGTGCTGTACTTCTGCTCGTCGACGCTGCTGCGCTGTCGATTGGCGGCGCCGAACTGGGCCTGGCTGGGGTTCGCGCTGATGGTGATCGGCACCGTCACCTTCAACGTCGCGATCTTCACCGGCAACGCGTCGGTGATGATGACCTCCTACGTGCCGATGCCCGCGAACCCGGCCTTCTACCTCGGGCTGATCCTGTTCGCGGTGGGCGCGCTGATCGGCTGCTTCGTCTTCCTCGGCACGCTGGTGCTCGCCAAGGCCGAGAAGACCTACCAGGGCTCGATCCCGCTGGTGACCTTCGGCGCGCTGACCGCCTGCATCATCGCGATCTTCACCATCGCCTCGGGCGCGATCATCCTGATCCCGACCTTCCTGTGGTCGCTGGGATACATCAAGAGCATCGACCCGCTAATGTACCGCACCATCTGGTGGGCGTTCGGCCACAGTTCGCAGCAGATCAACGTCAGCGCGCACGTCGCGGTGTGGTACGCGATCGCCGCCATCGTGTTCGGCGCCAAGCCGATGAGCGAGCGCGTCTCGCGTGGTGCGTTCCTGCTGTACATCTTCTTCCTGCAACTGGCGAGCGCCCACCACCTGCTGAGCGACCCGGGCCTGTCGGTCGAATGGAAGGTGTTCAACACCAGCTACGCGATGTACCTGGCGGTGCTGGCTTCGATGATCCACGGCCTCACCGTGCCGGGCGCGATCGAGATCGCACAGCGCGAGAAGGGCTACACCAAGGGCCTGTTCGAGTGGATCCGCAAGGCACCGTGGGGCAACCCGGTGTTCTCGGGCATGTTCATGTCGCTGATCGGCTTCGGCTTCCTGGGCGGCATCTCGGGCGTGATGATGGGCACCGAGCAGCTCAACATGGTGATCCACAACACCCTCTACGTGCCCGGGCACTTCCACGCCACGGTGGTGATCGGCACCACGCTGGCGTTCATGGCGCTGACCTACTTCCTGCTGCCCACGCTGTTCAACCGCGAGGTCATCATGCCGGGGCTCGCCAAGTGGCAGCCGTACCTGTTCGGGCTCGGCATGGGCGTGTTTTGTCTGGCCATGATGGGCGCCGGCACCCTCGGCGTTCCGCGTCGCCACTGGGACATCACCTTTGCCGGCGCGGCGCTGCCCTACGAGTTCCCGGGCTCGGCCTGGCTGATGATCGCGATCTTCGCGATCGGCGGCATCCTGGCTGTCGTCGGGGGCGCGGCGTACATCCTGATCACGGTGGGCACGCTGCTGTGGGGCAGGAAGCTCGACGCCGGCGTCTATGGCAACACCGGCACCGTGCTGAAGATGCCTGCGCTGGTCGGCCATGGCGGCCACGGTGGCGGCTTCGCCGCGCCGGGCACGTTCGTGTTCGCGCTGGTGTTCCTGACCGCGTTCGTGCTCTATTACTTCGTCAACTGGAAGTACCTGTCGACGGTGTGGGGTCTGAGCTGACCGCTCGGCCGAGAAGAGGCGCCCGATGAACACGGTCACCCTCCAACGCCGCAGCGCTGCCGCCGCCGTGAGGCAGGTGCTGTCGCTGTTCAAGCTGCGCATCGGCGTGGTGATTGCCGTCACCGCGCTGGGCGGGGTGGCGGTGCAGCCCGGGTCGGGCCTCAGCTGGGGCGCCGTGGCGGCGCTGTTCGGCTGTGTGCTGCTCGCCTCGGCGGCGGCCGGCGCGTTCAACCAGTGGTGGGAGGTCGATCTCGACCGCACGATGCGGCGCACGCGCGGCCGGCCGTTCGCCACCGGCGCGCTGCAACCGCACGCCGGCTGGCTCGCGCTGATGGTCGCGATGACCGCGCTCGCCGGCCTCGCGGCCTGGGCCGTCACGAATGCGGCCGCCGCGGTGTACACGGTGGCCGGCGCGCTGGTCTACGCGGTGGTCTACACTGTGTGGCTGAAGCGCCGCACGTGGTGGAACATCGTGATCGGCGGCCTGGCCGGCAGCTTCGCCGTGCTGGCCGGTGCCGCCGCGGTGAACCCCGAGCTGTCGCTCGAGGCCTGGCTGCTCACGGTGGTGCTGTTCCTGTGGACGCCGCCGCACTTCTGGAGCCTGGCGATCGCCTGCCGCGACGACTACGCGGCCGCCGCGGTGCCGATGCTGCCGGTGGTCAAGGGCGACCGCGTCGCCGCCTTCGCGATCACCGCGCATGCGCTGGCGCTGGCGCTGCTGGGCCTGGCGCTCGGCGTGGTGGCGGGCAGCGCGGTGGTCACGCTGACCGCGCTGCTCGGTGGCGGCTGGTTCGTGATCGAAGCGGTGCGGCTGCAACTGCAGCCCACGCGCCAGCGCGCGATGCGCAGCTTCTTCGCGTCGCTGGCGCAGCTCACGCTGCTGCTGGTGGGCGTGATGCTCGCCGCGGCGGTCCCCGGGGTCTGAACATGCGCCGGGCGGTGCTCGCAGCGGCGCTGCTGGTCGCCGCTGCGGTGCACGCGCGCCCGGCGCCGGCGCTCACGCAGGTTGCAGCCGCGACGCCCGTGGCGCCCGAGCCGTCGCCGCCCGCGCCGGGTTGGACCGACGCGCTGCGCGCGAGCCAGGCCGTGATCGGGCGCAAGCTGCAGACCGACGGCATCGCGCAGCTCGAGTTGCGCGACGCGCTCAACAAGCCGGTCACGCTGGCCGACTACCGCGGCAAGCCGCTGGTGGTGAGCTTCATCTACACGGGCTGCTTCCAGGCCTGCCCGGTCACCACGCAGCGCCTGGCCGAGGGCGTGAAAGCGGCGCGCCAGGCGCTGGGCGACGAGAGCTTCCGCGTCGTCAGCATCGGCTTCAACCAGCCGTTCGACGACCCGGTGGCGATGGGCGCCTTCGCACGCCAGATGCGCATCGCCGACCCGCAGTGGCACTTCCTGTCGCTGCCGGCGGCCGACGTGCCGCGGCTGACGCAGGCCTTCGGCTTCTCGTTCACTGCCACGCCCAAGGGGTTCGATCACCTGGCGCAGCTCACCGTCGTCGACGCCAGCGGCACGATCGCCGCGCAGGTGTACGGCGAAAACTTCGAGCTGCCGATGTTCGTCGGCCCGCTGAAGGACCTGATGGCGGGCCAGGCCGCGCAGCGGCTCGACCTCGAAAGCGTGTGGCGCAAGGTCAAGCTCTACTGCACGGTGTACGACCCGGTGGCCGGCAACTACCGGGTCAACTACTCGCTGTTCTTCGAGATCTTCTGCGGCGTCACCGTGCTCGGCGGGCTGATCATCTTCATGGTGCGCTCGCTGCGCAGACCGCGCGTCGCGCGATGACGCCAGCGCCCGCGCTGCCGGCACGCGCGGTGCGTGCCGCCGAGCGCGCCTTCGACGCGATCTTCGGCGTGGCCGCCAACCCGCTGCGGCAGCTCGGCGCGCTCACCTTCTGGATGCTGTGGATCGTGGTGGCCAGCGGCTTCTGGATCTACGTGCTGTACGACACCAGCGTCGCCGGCGCTTGGGCGTCGGTGGACGACATGACCGAGCAGCAGCCGTGGGCCGCCGGTCTGATGCGCAGCCTGCATCGCTACGCCAGCGACGCGCTGATCGCGCTGGCGGTGCTGCACCTGCTGCGCGAGGCGCTGCTCGGGCGCTTCCGGCGCTTTCGCTGGTTCAGCTGGATCAGCGGCGTGCCGCTGCTGCCGCTGGCGATCGCCTCGGGCATCGTCGGCTATTGGATGGTGTGGGATCAGCGCGCGCTCTATTCCGGCGTTGCGCTGTTCGAGTGGTTCGCCGCGCTGCCTGGCTTCGGGTTGGCGATGGTGCGCAACTTCATCGACCCGCAGTACATCACCGACCGCTTCTTCAGCCTGCTGGCGTTCACCCACATCGGCCTGCCGCTGCTGCTGCTGCTGGGCGCCTGGGCGCACCTCTTGCGGCTGGCGCGGCCGCAGACGCAGCCGGTGCGCCCGCTGGCGGTGGGCAGCGTGCTCGCGCTGCTGGGGTTGTCGCTGCTGTGGCCCGCGCGTTCGATGGCGCCGGCCGACGCGCTGCAGTGGCCGGCGCGCATCGACCTCGACTGGTTCGTGCTCGGCGTGCTGCCGCTGGCCGAGGCCGCACCGATCGTCACCTGGGTCGTGCTCGTGCTCGCGCTCGGCGCGCTGTCCGTCATGCCCTGGCTGCCGGGAGCGCCACGGGCGCTGCCGGCAGCGGTGGTCGACCCCGCGCACTGCAATGGCTGCACCTGGTGCTTTGCCGATTGCCCGTACGGTGCGATCACGATGGTGCCGCACCCCAACGCGCGTGCAGGCGGCCGGCTGGCGCAGGTTGACCCCGATCTGTGCGCCGGCTGTGGTGTCTGCGTCGGCGCGTGTCCGTCGGCCACGCCGTTTCGGCGCGGCGCGCCGCTGACCACCGGCATCGATCTGCCCGAACCGGCGCTGGGTACCCTGCGCACGCGGCTCGACGCGGCGCTCGATGCGATCGATGGCCTCGACGGCGTCAAGGTCATCGTGCTCGGCTGCGACAGCGCTGCGCGGCTCGACGACGCTCCGCCCGGCACGGTGATGCTCGGGGCGCCGTGCGCCGCGCAGTGGCCCCCCGTGTTCATCGAATACGCGCTGCGCCGCGGCGCCGACGGCGTGCTGGTCACCGGCTGCCCGCC
>JAJVIL010000016.1 GCA_022072045.1 Burkholderiaceae bacterium
GGGCCGCCGATCGCGGCGAGCGCGCCCGCTTGCGCGCGCTGCGCCCACCGCGCCGCCGCGCCATCGCCGTGCAGCGCGAACTCGATCGTCAGTTCGCCGCGCGCCGCGTCGAAGCGGCGCGGCGTGTAGTCGCGCCGGACCACCTCGCCGGCGTCTTCGAACACGAACTTGACGTGATCGTCGAAGCTCGCGGAGACGAAGTCGCGCAGGTCGTCGCCGACGAAGGTGACGGCGACGAAGTGGGGGCCCAACGGCGCCACGCGCGCCACCTGCACCTCGCGGCGGCGCAGCTCGTAGCGCACGCGCTGCACGCGGCGAACCCGGGGTAGTGAGACCGCGTCCATTCGAATCGCGTTGGTTGATAATGTCATCCATCATGCGCGAATCAGTTGACCCTGTCAACCAAATGGACGACGACGTGCTCGACGAGATCCATGCGGTGATGCACCTGGTGCGCTCGCGCCAGTACCGCGCGGTGCGCGACGGGGCGAACCCCTTGACCCACCTGGAAGGCAAGATGCTCGGCTTCATCGCCCGCCACCCGGGGTCGTCGCAGCGCGAGCTGGCCGATTACTCCGGCCGCGACAAGGGGCAGCTCGCCAGACTGATTGCCGGCCTGCGAGAGCGCGGCCTGCTGCAGGCGCAGGTCGACGAAAGCGACCGGCGAAGCGCGCGCCTGCGCCTCACGCCCCGCGGCCAAGCGCTGCACCAGGCGCTGCGCCGCCAGGGCCGGCAGTTGTCGAGGGCGGCGGTGGCGGGCCTGAGCGAACCCGAGCGGCGGACCCTGTTCGCGCTGCTGCGCAAGGTGCGCGCGAACATCGAGGCGGCCGGCTGAGGTTCGCATCGCGCACGGCCAGCGGCCGGCCGGCGGCGTGCGGCGCAGCCCTAGCCTCGGAAGGCAACGGCGACGCGGCGCCAGAGATCGAACAGCAGCCCGGCGAAGGCGGCCGTCCAGGCCACCAGCGCGGCGTACAGGAACGTCTGCGGCACGAACTCGATGAACGGGAACCCCATCGCGCGAATCATCACCTCGGTGCAGGCCGAGTACATGCCCAGCGGGAACACCGCGCCCCAGTAGAGCGGGTCGTAGCGCAGCGGAAAGCGCCGCACCCCGTGACGCCACACGCCGAGGATCAGCAGCATCGGGATCCACCAGGAGCCGGTGGCCCAGTAGAACAACGTGAACCCCTTGAGGAACGGCAGCAGCGACAGCAGGAACGGCCCGTCGGCGGCGTTGATGATCAGCAGCGACCCGGCCAGCGTGGAGATCGCCATCGCGCCCATGTTGATCCAGTACGGCGGCGACAGATCGTCGGGCGTCAGCAGGAAGAAGGTGTAGCGGAAGAAGATGAGCGACATCATCCAGATGTAGAGCATGCCGCCCCACAACCACATCGACAGCGCGAGCAGGTTGATCGCCAGCCGCGCCGGCTGCTCGATGTGCGGCGCCAGTTGCCCGCTGAGCACCGCGATCGACTGCGTCGCCACCACGGCGAGCAGCCAGCCGCCGGTGATGCCCTTGTCGAGCGAGGGCTTGCGCTCCTTGACGGTGAGCCCGGTGAAGATCGTGTAGGTCAGGCCGACCCAGAGCACCAGCGCCGCGCCCCACAACACGAGGCCCGCGTGGTCGTTGCCCTCGAGCACCACGAACTGGTTGCCGAGAATGCTCGTTGCCGCCGCGACGGTGAAGAACCCCGGGCCGCGCAGATGGTCGACCATGTCGCCGAAGAATCGCCGGGGGTGCCTGGCGGCGCGCAGCAGCGTCAGCAGCCACAGCACGCTGTAGGCGACGATGTTGAGCTGGAACAGCGCGTGCGCCAGGCGCGGCATGCCCATCAGGTGCGCCGCCAACGAGACGATGCCGGTGGCCATCACCATGCCGAAGTACGCGGGCGACATGCCCGCCAGATCGGCCAGGATGCCGCCGCGCACCGTCTGGCCCGGTGGCGGGTCGCGCGGGGCCGACGCGACGCTCATCGTGCGCGCCCGCGGGCCAGCGACAGCAATTGCTCGAAACCGGGATAGCGCTCGCGCGCGATCGCGAACTTGACGACCGAGGCGCCCCACGGCTCGCCCTCGCGCAGCGCAGCCTTGAACGCCGCCGCGCCGGCGATGCGGCTGCCGCCCAGCAGGGTGACGCCGCGCGCGAACAGCGGGTCGGGCAGGCAGCCGGCCCCCGGGCCGATCAGAGAGACGCGTTCGGCGCGCCGGCAATGCCCGAGCACGCCGTCGAGCGTGTCGTTGAGCAGCACGGTGCTGGTCGAGAGGATCTTGTTGCAGCGTTCGAGCTGGCGCGGGTCGAGCGTCACCTCCCAGCCGTCGCGCGGGCCCAGGACATCGGCGCGCAACTCCACCACCGTGAGCCGCGCGCCGGTGGCGAGCACCTGCGGCACCAGCGGCGGAAACAGGCCGACCATGCCGACGTGATCACCGGGGTGCAGGTCGAGGTCGCCGAGCGAGCCCTGCGCCGCGGGAGGCTCGTAACCCGAGCGGGCGAACAAGTGGCTGGTCAGCGCGTTGACGGCCGCGAAGCCGAGCGCGCGCTGCGCGCCGGAGTGCTGCGCATAGCTGCGCGCGAGCTGCAGCGCCGGCATGCCGGCCAGCGCAGCATCGGCCCTCGGCGCGCGCAGCGTGGCCAGCGTGTCGCCCAGCAGCATGAAACTCATGCCGAGCGAGCCGTCTTCCAGCTCGATGGCGCAGAACTCGCCGACGCGCGTGCCGTCGGCTTTCGGCGGCGGCACGTGCAGTGCCTGCACGCGAGGCAGCGGCCCGAGGCCTGTCAGGGTCTCGAGCAGGGTCACCATCTCGGCTGCGACACCGGTCATGTCTGTTCGCGCCGACCGCTGGCCGACGAAAGCGAAAGGTCGTGAAGAGGCACGGGAGCATGCAGTTTGCCTCACTTCAGGCACGCGGCATCGGCTGCCGCAGGCGCCGCCCGGAGGTTCGTCTCGACAATGCCGCGCAACGCGCACAGGTGTGGCGGGACGAAAGCCTTGAGCGACCACGACGAGCAGTTGGCACTGGCGATGCGCCAGCAGGATCCGTCGATCGCCAAGCGCCTCGGCGCACCGATCCTGGCGTCGGCCAGGGCCCACGACGACCGCCATCTCGAAGGCCGCGTGCTGACCTTGCTGGCGCAATGCGAGACCCTGCTGGCCAACGACCGCGCGGCGCACGACCTCAGCTCACGCGCGCTGCCGCTGCTACGGCAATTCGCCGACCATCGCGAGGAGGCCAAGGCGCTTACACGCTGATGGTGCGGCTGCGCCAGCTCGCGCTGCAAGCCACCGAACTGGAGCGCGCCACGGCCGCCACCATCCGCTGCCGCCTGCTCAAGATCGGCGCGGCGGTGCCGCGCAACACGCGCCGCGTGCGCGTGATGCTGGCCAGCCACCACCCGCTGCGCGAGCCGTTCGCCCCGACCGCAGCGCGACTGGCTGCGTTGGGCCTCTGAAGCTCATCCAGTGCTGTCCCCGGCACGCTGACAAACAACGGGGGTAAGGGGGTGGTATCCCCAAAAAAAAGCTCCAGCCCGTCCAGTGATCGCAGCACGCAGCGATCCCGTGTGCTCACCCCTTCAACGGACCGCCAAACGCGATTCGCTCTTACTGGTGAAACATCCGGGCTAGGTTCACTGTCCGGTTGTTCGTGATCAGGCGCTCCTCAGCCGGATCAACCAACAGTGACCGTTGCGGCACCTCGGTTGATCGATCGGGCTCAAGCCCGACCCCCTTCGCAGAAGCGCTAGAGCACTTGGTAGTAGTCGCGAATGGTTGCTGCCATAAGCCTGCGCCGCTCGACCAGGAACTCCTTGTATGTCCGTGCCTCGACGGTGCTCAGGTGGGTCGGTACAGCGTTCTCAGCGAGGTTGCGCGCCAAATCCTCCGCTTCAGTGATTTCGCCAAGAGTCAGGACACCATGCTTGATCTGAGCGTCAATCTGGGCCATGTAGATGGCTGGAGACTTGTTGCCGATGCTGATGTTGATCGACGTCTCGGTGAGCACGAAGTTTGCCACTTGGTTGTAGTCGCCTCGGTCGGGGAAGCCGTTCTTTTGCAGATAGTCCTTGGGCACAATATGATGGATGTCGCCAGATTGCTGATGCATGGCTGCGACCGTGATGCCCTTGGATAGAAAGCCGCGCGCACCGCTGGTCACCTGAGCAGCCAGGAACGTCTGGAAGAACGGACTCACCGCACTGGTCGTCTCCAGGGACGCGGGGAGCGTGACCGACCAGAACGCGCCGGAAAGTTCGGACTCCTCGATCTGCTTGAGGTAGTTCGCGGCGCCCTGCTCTCCGATCCGCCGGATGTCCTGCTCCCAGGTTGACTCGAAGCTGCCGGAGTGGCGGCCCGTGAGCATCGACATCACGAACCAGCGCTTCACGATCCGCTTCCGCTCGCCCTCGCTCATGGCCTTGTCCTCACGCAGGCGAAGGTAAAGGGCGTACGCGAAGTTCAGCGCATTCTTCGAGCTGACCATCCCCGCGGTGATGAAGCCCGCGGCCTTGACCAGCATTAGGAAGTTGTCGAAGTGGTAGTTGCTGACAATCTGGAGCAACGCGTGCTCAAGCTTGTCGTATGCGACTGGAATCCGATCCTCATCGACCTTCCTGGTTTCCGGATCGCGACCCGACAACTCGCTGACGATGCTCGAAGCCTTGCCGCGATTGAAGCCGACGAGCCCAGCCACACGAATGACGTCGCCGTACTCCGGGTCGTAAAGATCCTCGGCCTGGCTCTTAAGCCAGCCGATCGCCTCGAGATACGGCGTTTTGGCGAACTCGCCGTCGTTCTCCTCGATGTCACCATAGGCGTGCGGCGCCACCGCCAGATGGCAGAAGTAGTCGATGAGTTTGCGCAAGTTCCGGCCTCGGTCGCCGTAGGTCGCGATCTTGCTCATAGCAAAGTCGGCGCTGCTGAGCGGGACACCTTTCGAGTTGATCCGAATGAAGATATCCGAGACCTCCTCGATATCGAGATCATCGGCCAAGTTGATGATCCCAATCTGGGCGTTCGGGATCTTGCCCAAGCGCGCTAGGTTGATCTCGAAAGTCTTCGCATTGACTCCAGAGTTTCGTTCGAGATATTCGCGCGCGAATGACAAAGGCGACTCCGAGTTGAAGTACTGGCTAATGTCCGGAATCCATTGCGGATCCCTTTCGATCACGGGCTGGAGCGTCTCGAACTTCTCGGTGATGGGGTTAAAGGCGATGGTGATCCGAACCGATTTGTATCGCTTGTTGATCACTTTCAGGCCGGCGACTGCGGCACGGAGAGCGGTGATCCGCTGCTGTCCGTCAATCAAGATCTGCTGATGTGCGGCAACTTGCCCGCCTTTGAGCTTCGCTCCAACCGACTGCCAGGTAATGAGGTAGCCAACTGGGTAGCCTTTATAGAGTGAATCCATGAGATCACGGACCTTGACGCTGTCCCAAACGAACGGGCGCTGGAGTTCTGGAATCGCGATCTTGTTGCTCTTTACGTCCACCAACAGGTGCGAGACCGCCGATTGCGTCACCGAGTATTTCGCCACACTGGCCTCCTTCGCCAACAAGCAGAAGTGTAGTCGTCGGGCCGATCTCGGGCTTGACGCTTCAAGCCAGTTCGGCAAAAGCAGGCTCAACGAAGACCAGCCAATTTGAGAGCGCAAGCACGACAACGCCACGTTGCACCCGACGTGCTCCGGCGTGCTCGGAGCCGCCATGCAGCGCTGCCATTTTCGTTTGCCCGCTGTCTACCGCGACGCTTATCTGCAACCTCCCGCGGTTTGGGCGGGATGCAAGGCTGCACGGCAAATGGCAGAAGCCTGCAACGAAGCCGCCTTTCGCTTAGCAAGCCTGGTGGGCTGCACATGATCGACAGCGGACGGTGCGCCGACTGCGCAGGCGGGCGCAACCGCAGCACAGCGGTCAATGGCCCTCGCGGCCACGGCGCTCGTTGACATGCAAGGCATGTACAGCTTTCGGCCTTCGCCGGGGTCGTCAACCGAAACGCACTCCTATGCCGGCCCGCGGGGCGCTGCAGCAACTCCCGCAGGCGCGTCCGAATCGCTTGATTGCGTCACGCTGGCGTCACGTGAATGCGCAGGCCCAGGGCCGCCAGCACCCTGACGATGGTGGACCAGCTGGGGTTGCCATCAGCCGCCAGCGCCTTGTACAAACCCTCCCGGCTGAGGCCGGCGCCTCGCGCGGTTTGCGTCATACCACGCGCGCGTGCCACCTCGCCGATAACCAACGCGAGGAAAGCGGGATCGTCGCTGGCGTCTTCGATGGCTGCCTCGATGAAGGCTGCGCAGTCCTCGGGAGTCTCCAGGCTGTCTTGCACGTTCCACCGGGTGGTCTTGAGGCTCATGATTTCCAATCCTTTGCAAGCTGGATCGCGGCAGCGATGTCGCGCTGCTGACTGGTCTTGTCGCCGCCCGTCAGCAGCAGCAGCAGAAGCTCGGCACCGCGACGCGCGAAGTACACCCGGTAGCCGGGCCCGAAGTCGATCTTCATCTCGACGATGCCGTCGGTCAGCACACGGTGCCGGCCCAGATTGCCGTGCGACAAGCGGAACACACGCACTTCGATGCGCGCGCGGGTCTGCCGGTCGCTCAGCGATTCGAACCACTCGGTGTAGCGTGCCGTCTTGCGTACCTCGATCACGCGTGAACTATAGTTCACGCCCAGCCGACTGTGAACTGTGGTTCACATGCGGCGAACGCGCGACGAGCAGGGGCGCTCATCTCCCGTACCCTTCGAGGCGCATTGGGGGCTGGGCGCCAACCCGCAGGAGTGCCGAAGCCGGAGACACGCGCGATGCAAGGGCCGGGCAGAAATGGAAGAGCCCGCCGAGCGTTTCGCTCGCGGGCTCTTCGCCTGAGTGGTTGCGGGGGCAAGATTTGAACTTGCGACCTTTGGGTTATGAGCCCAACGAGCTACCAGGCTGCTCCACCCCGCGTCTGGAGCCCGGGATTCTAGCACCGCGGGGTCGCGCAAGCAGCGGCCCGGCCTAGGGCAGACCCGGCGCTGGCGGGAGCCCGCTGCTGGTGTCCAATGCGCGGCACGGCCCGCATGCGCGCCGCGTCCGCACACGCCATGAGCTACCGATCGATCTTCCGCCCCGGGCTGTTCGAGGGCCGCGTCGTCGTCGTCACCGGCGGCGGCACCGGCATCGGCCGCTGCATCGCGCACGAGCTGGTGAGCCTGGGCGCGGCGGTGGCGATCGTCGGCCGCACGCCCGAGAAGCTCGAGCGCGTGGCCGCCGAGCTGCGCGAGGCCGGCGGCCGCGTCAGCACGCACGGCTGCGACATCCGTGAGGAGGCCGTGGTGCGCGACACGGTGGCCGCGGTGCTGGCGGCGCACGGCCGCATCGACGGCCTCGTCAACAACGCCGGCGGGCAATTTCCGTCGCCGCTGGAGGCGATCTCGGCCAAGGGCTGGGACGCGGTGGTGCGCAACAACCTCTCAGGCGGCTTCTTTGTCGCGCGCGAGTGCTACACGCAGTGGCTGCGCGACCACGCGCCGCAGGCGAGCTGCGGCATCGTCAACATCATCGCCGACATGTGGAACGGCATGCCGGGCATGGGGCACTCGGGCGCCGCGCGCGCGGGCATGCTCAACCTCACCGAGACGGCGGCGCTCGAGTGGGCGCCGCTGCGCGTGAACGCGGTGGCGCCGGGCATCATCGCCTCCAGCGGGATGGACCGCTACCCGCCCGCGTTCAGGCCGACGCTGCTGGCGGCGCCCAAGGCAATCCCGGCGCAGCGCATGGGCACCGAGAGCGAGGTGTCGGCGGCGGTGGTGTTTCTGCTGTCGCCGGCGGCGGCGTTCATCTCCGGCGCCTGCCTGCGCGTGGACGGCGCGGGGCCTAACGCGCGGCGCATGTGGCCGCGCACCGGTGCGGCGCCGACCGAGGCGTTCAACGGCTTTCACCTCGCCGAGCTGCCGGCGATCCTGCGCGACGACAAGCCATGAAGCCCGACAGTGCCTCGCATCGTTGGCAGCGCGCGGTCGGGCGCCCCTGACATGGCGCGCATCGAATCCACCGTTTCGCCGCACGGCGAGGCCTTCGCCGCCAACCGCGACGGCATGCTGGCGCTGATCGAGCGCGTGCAGCTCTATCGGCGGCGCGCCGTCGAGCGCTCGGCGGCGTCGCGCGCACGCTTCGAGCAGCGCGGCCAGTTGCTGCCTCGCGAGCGGCTGGCGCTGCTGCTCGACGCGGGGGCGCCGTTCCTCGAGCTGGCGCCGCTGGCCGGCCTCGGCCTCGACGACGCCGACCTCGACAAGAGCGTGCCCGGCGGCGGCGTGATCGCCGGCATCGGCTTCGTCAGCGGCGTGCGCTGCATGGTCACCGCATCGGACTCGGGCATCGACGCCGGCGCGCTGCAGGCGATGGGGCTGGAGAAGCAGCTTCGCATCCAGGAGATCGCGCTCGAGAACAAGCTGCCGTTCGTGCAACTGGTCGAGAGCGCCGGCGCCAACCTGATGCTCTACCGCGTGGAGCACTTCGTTCGCGGCGGCGGCCTGTTCCGCAACCTGGCGCGGCTGTCGGCGGCCGGCCTGCCGGTGGTGACGGTCACGCACGGCTCGTCGACCGCGGGCGGCGCGTACCAGACCGGGCTGTCGGACTACATCGTGATGGTGCGCGGCCGCTCGCGCGCGTTTCTCGCCGGGCCGCCGCTGCTGATGGCCGCCACCGGCGAGGTGGCCAGCGAAGAGGAACTCGGCGGCGCGCAGATGCACACCACGATCTCGGGCCTCGGCGACTACCTGGCCGAGGACGACCGCGACGCGATCGGCATCGCGCGCGCGATCCTCGCCAAGATCGACTGGCCGCGCGAGGCCGCACCCGCGCGCGAGTTCAAGCCGCCGCGGCTCGACGCGCAGGAGCTGCTCGGCATCGTGCCGCTCGACTGGAAGCGCCCGGTCGACATGAAGCAGGTGATCGCGCGCATCGCCGACGACTCCGACTTCCTCGAGTTCGGCGAGAACTACGGCCCGGCCACGGTGTGCGGGCACGTGCGACTCGAAGGCTGGCCGCTCGGCGTGATCACCAACAACGGGCCGATCGACGTGCCCGGCGCCAACAAGGCGACGCACTTCATCCAGAGTTGCTGCCAGTCGCGCACGCCGATCGTCTACCTGCAGAACACCACCGGCTACATGGTCGGCCGCGCGCACGAAGAGGCCGGCATGATCAAGCACGGCTCGAAGATGATCCAGGCGGTCACCAACGCCACGGTGCCGCAGATCACGATCCACTGCGGCGCGTCGTTCGGCGCCGGCAACTACGGCATGTGCGGGCGCGGCTTCCACCCGCGCTTCTGCTTCTCGTGGCCCAACGCCAAGACGGCGGTGATGGGCGGCGAGCAGGCGGCGCGCACGATGGCCATCGTCACCGAGGCGGCGATGCAGCGCAAGGGCGGCACCGTCGACCGCGCGCAGATCGACGCGCTGCAGCAGCGCATCGTCGAGCGTTTCGAGCGCCAGATGAGCGTGTTCGTCACCAGCGCGCACCTGCTCGACGACGGCGTGATCGACCCGCGCGACACGCGCGCGGTGCTGGCCGAGGTACTCGCCATCTGCCGCGAGGGCGACGCGCGGCAGCCGCAGCGCATGCAGTTCTCGGTGGCGCGGCCGTGACGCCGCTGGCCACGCCGTTCAGCAAGCTGCTGGTCGCCAACCGCGGTGAGATCGCCCTGCGCGTGATGCGCAGCGCGCGCGAACTCGGCTACCGCACGGTGGCGGTGTACTCCACCGCCGACGCCGGCTCGCTGCACGTGCGCGAGGCCGACCAGGCGGTGTGCATCGGCGAGCCGGCGCCTGCGCAGTCTTACTTGAACATCGCGGCGATCGTCGAAGCCGCGCGCAAGACCGGCGCCGACGCCGTGCACCCGGGCTACGGCTTCCTCGCCGAGAGCGCGGCGTTCGCGCGCGTCTGCCGCGACGCGGGGCTGGTGTTCGTGGGCCCGCCACCCGAGGCGATTGCCGCGATGGGCGACAAGGCCGCCGCCAAGCGGCTGATGCTCGCCGCCGGCGTGCCGTGCGTGCCGGGCTACGACGGCGACGACCGCAGCGCGCAGCGCCTGGCCGCCGAAGCGCAGCGCATCGGCTGGCCGCTGATGATCAAGGCGGTGGCCGGCGGCGGCGGCCGCGGCATGCGGCTGGTGGCAGCGCCCGAGGAGTTTGCCGACGCGCTGCGCAGCGCGCAGTCCGAGGCGCAGCACGCGTTCGGCGACGACGCGGTGCTGCTGGAGCGCGCGATTCCCGAGCCGCGGCACATCGAGATCCAGGTGCTGGCCGACCGCCACGGCCACGCCATCCACCTCGGCGAGCGCGACTGCTCGGTGCAGCGCCGCCACCAGAAGCTGATCGAGGAGTCGCCGTCGCCGGCGGTGAGCGACGAACTGCGCGAGCGCATGGGTGCGGCCGCGGTCGCTGCCGCGAAGTCGATCGGCTACGAGGGTGCGGGCACGCTCGAGTTCCTGCTCGACGCCGAGGGCCGCTACTACTTCATGGAGATGAACACGCGCCTGCAGGTCGAGCACCCGGTGACCGAGGCGATCACCGGGCTCGACCTGGTGGCGCTGCAACTGCGCATCGCCGCCGGCGAGCCGCTGCCGCTGCGGCAGGCCGACGTGCGGCGGCACGGCCATGCGATCGAGGTGCGGCTGTGCGCCGAGGACGCGGCGGCCGACTTCATGCCGCAAAGCGGCACGCTCGGCGTGTGGCAGCCGACGCCGCGCCTGCGCGTGGAACACGCGTTGCAGTCGGGCAGCGAGATCACGCCGCACTACGACTCGATGATCGCCAAGCTCATCGCCCACGGCGCCACGCGCGACGAGGCGCGGCGCCGGCTGATCGCGGGCCTCGCCGACACGGTGGCGCTCGGCGTCACGACCAACCAGGCGTTGCTGCTGCGCTGTCTCGCGCACCCGGTGTTCGCCGCCGGCGACGCGACCACCGCGTTCATCGCGCAGCACGGCGCGACGCTACTGCCGCCGGCCGACGAGCCGCGCACGCTGGCGCTCGCCGCGGCGCTGCTGCACGCCACGTCGCCGGGGGCTCGGCTCGACGCGGGCAGTGCGCTGTCGTCGCCCGCGCTGTCGATCGCGGCGCGCTTCGAGGTCGATGGCCGCGCCCACGCCGCCACGCTGGTGCGGCTCGGCGGCCGCCGCCTCGAAGTGACGCTCGGCAGCCGGCGCCACGAGATCGAGGTGGTCGCGCTGGACGGCCACCACGCGCGCATCGCCTGCGACGGCGTGCTCGAACATGCGGCCTGGTGGCGCGACGGCGACCGGCTGTGGCTGGCGCGCGAAGGGGTGTCGATCGACGTGCTCGACACCACGCGCGACGCCGCGCTTCGCCACGCCGGCGCGGCGGGCGACGGCGCGCTGCGCGCGTCGATGATCGGCCGCGTCGTCGCGGTGCTGGTGAGCGTCGGCGATCGCGTGCGCGCCGGCCAGCCGGTGCTGACGCTCGAGGCGATGAAGATGGAGCACGTGCACGCGGCGCCGACCGACGGCGTCGTGAAAGCACTGCACGTCGGCGCCGGCGACCAGGTGGCCGCGCGCAGCTTGGTGGCCGAAATCGTCGCCGCGCTGCCCGCGAGCGACGCCGCGGTGCCATCGCGAAGCGAGGAGTCCCCACCATGAGCGACACCGACGCCGTCGTGCTGCACCACAAGCGCGGCCATGCCTTCTGGATCACGATCAACCGGCCCGACAAGCGCAACGCGCTCAACGCCGAGGTGCTGGCCGGCATCCGCGCGGGCTACGCCGCCGCTCAAGCCGACGCCGACGTGCGCGTGATCGTGCTCACCGGCGCCGGCGACAAGGCGTTCTGCGCCGGCGCCGACCTGCAGCCCGGCAAGGCCTTCGCGTTCGACTTCGCACGGCCGACCACCGACTACGCCGACCTGCTGCGCACCGCGCACGCGGCCAACCTGCCCTGCATCGCGCGCGTCAACGGCGCGTGCCTGGCCGGTGGCATGGGGCTGCTGTGCATGGCCGACATGGCCGTCGCCGCCGACCACGCGATGTTCGGCTTGCCCGAGGTGAAGGTCGGCGTCTTTCCGATGCAGGTGATGAGCCTGCTGCAGCACACCGCGCCGCGCCGCCTGGTGCGCGAGTGGGCACTGAGCGGCGAGCCGTTCGACGCCGCGGCGGCGCTGCGCGCCGGCCTGCTGAACCACGTCGTGCCGGCGGCCGAACTCGACGCCAAGATCGACTGGCTGGTGCAGCGCATCGTCGACAAGTCGCCCACCGCGATCCGGCGCGGCAAGGTGGCGCTGCGCGCGATCGAAGCGATGTCGTTCGAGCAGGCGATCGCCTACACCGAGAGCCAGATCGCGCTGCTGGCGATGACAGAAGACGCCAAGGAAGGCCTGGCGTCGTTCAACGAGAAGCGCAAGCCCGACTGGACAGGGCGTTGAGGCGCGGAACTCTGCGCCGCGCATCGCACTCGTAGCACGCTAGGGGGCCGTGGTGGGAGCCACTGCGGCGGCATGGCATCGATTCGTGCGCAGCCGCCGATCGAGGTGTCGTCATGTCGATGAAATCGCTCCCCCCGTTCGCCGCCCTCGTGGTCGGCGCTGTCCTCACCGGCCCGGCTGCGGCCGCCACCTGCACCACCACGATCGGCAGCGTGATGTCGCTGACCGGCTCGCTCGGCGCGCTCGGGCAGGCGATCGCCAAGGGCGCGCAGCTCGGTGTCGCCGATGTCAACGCGGCCGGCGGCGTCAACGGCTGCCAGCTCGCGCTGGCGATGCAGGACGACCAGACCACCCCGTCGGTCGGCGTCGATGCGGCCAAGAAGCTGGTCGACGTGCAGAAGGTGCCCGCGATCATCGGCGCGCTGTCCAGTGGCGTCAGCGCGGCGATCCTGACCTCGGTGACGGCGCCGAGCAAGGTGGTGCAGATCTCGCCGGCCTCGACGTCGCCGATGTTCACCGAGATGGCGGCCAGCGGCAAGACCGGCGGCTACTGGTTCCGCACCGTGCCATCCGACGCGCTGCAAGGCGTGGCAATGGCGCAGGTGGCGCTCGACGCCGGCATCAAGAACGTCGCCGTGATGTACCTGAACAACGCCTACGGGCAGGGTCTGAGCAAGGAGTTCAGCAACGCGTTCAGCAAACTCGGCGGCAAGGTCGCCGCGAACGTGGTCTACAACCCGAGCCAGCCGTCGTACCGCTCCGAGGTGAACAAGGCACTGGCGTCCAAGCCGGACTCGCTGTTCCTGATCGGCTACCCGGGTGACGGCACGACGATCGCGCGCGAGTGGATCAGCTCGGGCGGGCCGCAGAAGTTCCTGTTCCCCGACGGGTTGTACGCGCAGCAGTTCATCGACGACGTCGGCACGAAGTACATGAAGAACGTGCACGGCACGTCGCCCGGCTCGACGCAGACGCCGTCGCTGCAGAACTTCCAGGTGAGCTGGAAGGCCAAGTACGGCGAGCTGCCGCAGCAGGCGTACATCACCAACGCGTACGACGCGGCGGTGCTCGTGGGCCTGGCGATGGACGAATCGCACAAGGCCGACGCCACCTCGATCCGCGACGCGATCCGCAAGGTCACCGACCCCAAGGGCGAGAAGGTCTACGCCGGCAGCGCGGAGTTGAAGCGCGGCCTGAAGCTGCTGAAGGAAGGCAAGGCGATCCAGTACATCGGTGCATCGGGGCCGCTGCAGTTCGACAAGAACGGCGACATCGACGCCCCGATGGTGGTGTGGTCGGTCGACAGCAACGGCAAGCTGATGCAGAAGGGCATGGTGACGGTCGAGCAGATCGCGCAGATCGACCAGAAGATCATGAAGTAGCGGGCTTGCGGAAAGCGCTCGTCGAGTAGCCGGCGCGAGGATCCGATGCTCGAGGTCGGCCACCTCGTCAAGCGCTTCGGTGGCCTGCGCGCGGTGGACGACGTGTCGTTCACGCTGCGCGAGCGCACGATCACCGGCCTGATCGGGCCCAACGGCGCCGGCAAGACGACGCTGTTCGACACCATCGCCGGCGTGCACCGGCCGACCGCGGGGCAGATCAGGTTCCGCGGCAGGCCGGTGGCCGGCCTCGCGCCGCACCGCATCTTTCACCGCGGGTTGGTGCGCACGTTCCAGATCCCGCGGCCGTTCGCCGAGATGACGGTGCTCGAGAACGCGATGCTCGTGCCGGCGCATCAGGCCGGCGAGCGCTTCTGGAACAACTGGGTCGCGCGGCCTCGCGTGCGCGCGCAGGAGCGTGCGCACCGCGAGCGAGCGCACGAGGTGCTCGAGTTCGTCGGGCTCGCCGACAAGGCCGGCGAGGCGGCCAAGAATCTCTCGGGCGGGCAGCGCAAGCTGCTCGAGCTGGCGCGCGTGCTGATGGCAGAGCCTCAGCTCATCCTGCTCGACGAGCCGGGCGCCGGGGTCAACCCGACGCTGCTGCTGACGATCATCGACAAGCTGCGCGAGCTGCATGCGCGCGGCATCACCTTCCTCGTGATCGAGCACAACATGGACCTGGTGATGAACCTGTGCAACCCGATCCTGGTGATGGCACAGGGCAAGCTGCTGCTCGAAGGGTCGCCCGACGAGGTGCGCAGCGATCCACGCGTGCTGGAGGCTTACCTCGGCGGCTCCGCCGCCGAGGTAAGCCTGGCGGCATGAGCGCGAAGCGCTCCTGCCGCCAGGCGCGGCAATGGAGCACCCCCTGCCCCCCGCCGAGCGGGGGTTCCAGTTCGACGGACACCCGGGCCGCTGCGCGGCCCTCTTGGGAACAGCCATGAGCGCGGCGCTGGAGGTGCGGGAGTTGGTTGCCGGCTACACGCCCGAGGTCAACATCCTCAACGGCGTCGCAATCGACGTCGGCGAAGGTGAGATCGTCACCGTGCTCGGCCCCAACGGCGCCGGCAAGTCGACGCTGATCAAGGCGATCGCCGGGCTGGTCGCGGTGCGTGCGGGACACGTGCGGCTGTTCGGCGACGATATCGTCGGCGAGCAGCCGCACCGCATGGTGCGGCGCGGCCTGGCCTACGTGCCGCAGACGCACAACGTGTTCCCCCGCCTGTCGGTGCAGGAGAACCTCGAGATGGGTGCCGTCGCGCGCAGCGACACCGCCGCCGCGGCGGCGGACCTGTCGCGCATGTACGCGCTGTTCCCGCGCCTGAAGGAGCGCCGGCGCCAGAGCGCTGGCACGCTCTCGGGGGGCGAGCGCCAGATGGTCGCGGTGGCGCGCGCGCTGATGGCCGCGCCGCGCCTGCTGATGCTCGACGAGCCCTCGGCGGCGCTGTCGCCAGCGCTGGTGAGCCTGGTGTTCGCCAAGGTGCGCGAGGTGCGCGACAGCGGCGTGACGATCCTGATGGTCGAGCAGAACGCGACCGCGGCGCTGGCGATCTCCGATCGCGGCTACGTGCTCGCCGACGGCCGCGACCGCATCACCGGCGCCGCGCGCGAGCTGCTCGCCAACCCCGAGGTCGGTGAGCTGTACCTCGGCGTGCGCAAGGGGCTGAAATGACGCCCCCAAAGCAGCCTTCGGCCATCTCCCTCCAGCGGAGCTGCTGAAATGCCGGCGCAGTTCGTCGCAGACGGCATCGTGCTCGGCGCGACGCTGGCACTGGGTGCGATCGGGCTGACGCTGACCTACAACATCCTGCGCTTCGCCAACTTCGCGCACGGCGAGTTCCTGACCTTCGGCGCGTACTTCGCGCTGCTGTTCGCGGGCTCGTTCGCGGGCACGCGGACCTTCGGCACGCTGACCTTCGGCCTCGGCTTCGTGCTGGCGATCGCACTGGCGGCGGTCTTCACCGCCGCGCTCGCGCTGCTGCTCGATTGGCTGCTGTACCGCCCGCTGCGCAAGAGCGATATCGCGGTGACGCTGGTGATCGCATCGTTCGGCGCCTCGCTGATGCTGCGCAACGTGGTCGTCTTCCTCTGGGGGCCCGAACCGCAGTACTACTCGCGCTCGATCGCGATCGCCAGCGAAATCATGCCCGGCGTCCGACTGACCGGCGACGAGATCTTCGTCGTCGCGCTGACGGCGCTGCTGATGCTGGCATTGCATTTCTTCCTGAGCCGCACGCGTCTGGGCAAGGCGATGCGTGCGGTGTCCGACGACCCCGCGCTGGCGAGCACCAGCGGCATCGACGTGCGCGGCGTGATCCGCTGGACGTGGATCATCGGGGGCGCGCTCGCCGCCGTGGCCGGCGTGTTGTTCGGGCTGACGGTGCAGGTGCTGCCCGACATGGGCGCGACGCTGATCCTGCCGATGTTCGCCGCCGCGATCCTGGGCGGAGTGGGCAGCATCTACGGCGCCGTGCTCGGCGGGCTGTTGATCGGCCTGGCCGAATCGGTGTCGGTGGCGTGGATCGGCCCGGCCTACAAGCCCGGCGTCGCGTTCGTGCTGATGCTGCTGGCGCTGATGTTCTTTCCGCGCGGGCTGCTGGGCGAGAGGCGATGACGAGCGAACAGCGATGACCGACTACCTCGTGTTCTTCGCGATCCAGGCGCTGATCTACGCGGTGGTGTGCCTCGGCCTCAATCTGCAGTGGGGCTATACCGGGCTGTTCAACATCGGGGTGTCGGGCTTCTTTCTGGTCGGCGCGTACGCGTTCGCGATCCTGTGCGGGCCGCAGTATGCGGGGCAGCTCGGCGGCTTCGGGCTGCCCTTCGTCGTCGGCCTCGCCGGTGCGCTGCTGGCCGCGGCGGTGGTCGCGTTCGTCGTCGGCATCCCGACGCTGCGGCTGCGCGAGGACTATCTCGCGATCGTCACCATCGGCATCGGCAGCGTGCTGCAACTGGTGGCACTCAACACGGCGTGGCTGACCGGCGGCAGCCAGGGCGCGAGCGGCATCCCGCGGCCGGCGCTGCCGGCCTGGCTCGGCACCGAGCGCAACCTGCCGATGCTGGTGCTCGTCGCGGCCACGGTGGTCGTCGTCTACGTCGCGCTCGAAGCGATGGTGCGCTCGCCGTGGGGGCGGGTGCTCAAGGCGATCCGCGAGGACGAGTCGGCGGCCGAATCGCTCGGCAAGAACGCGTTCGCGTTCCGGCTGCAGTCGTTCGTGATCGGCTCGGCGATCATGGGCCTCGGCGGTGCGCTGTATGCGAGCTTCATCGGCTATATCAGCCCGGTGGATTTCATGCCGCTGCTGACGTTTCAGATCTGGGCCATGCTGGTCGTCGGCGGCAGCGGCAACAACAAGGGCGCCGTGCTCGGCGCGGTGCTGATGTGGGCGGTGTGGACCGGCAGCGGCAGCGCGGCGCAGGCGCTGCTGCCGCCCGACT